>CACYCX010000092.1 GCA_902772975.1 uncultured Spirochaetaceae bacterium | reverse complement strand
CTCTCGATGGAAAAAGAACTCGAGCGCGGCCGCAAAATGATGGAGGTTGCAAAGAATCACCTTATCAATGCAAACCTGCGTCTTGTAGTTGCAATCGCAAAAAAATATACAAACCGCGGACTTCAGTTCTTTGATCTTGTACAGGAAGGAAACATCGGACTTATCAAGGCAGTTGAAAAGTTTGAATACCGCAAGGGATATAAATTCTCAACATATGCTACATGGTGGATCCGTCAGGCAATTACACGCTCGATTTCTGACCAGGCGCGTACAATCCGCGTTCCGGTTCATATGATTGAGCAGATCAACAAGGTCGTTCGCGAAAGCAGGCAGCTTATGCAGAAGCTCGGACGCGAGCCTACTGATGAGGAAATCGCGCAGCAGCTCGGATGGCCGGTTCAGCGCGTTAAGCAGGTTAAGAATGTTGCGCGCGAGCCTATCTCGCTTGAAACGCCGATTGGTGAAGAGGAAGATTCTTTGCTCGGCGATTTTATCGAGGACAAGGAAGTAGAAAATCCGGCAAACCAGACGGCGTATACGCTTTTGCAGGAGCAGCTGCGCTCAGTGCTTTCTACATTGCCGTCGCGTGAGCAGGAAGTCCTTAAAATGCGCTTTGGTCTTGATGACGGATATTCGCTTACGCTTGAAGAGGTCGGACTTTACTTCAACGTTACGCGCGAAAGAATCCGTCAGATTGAAGCAAAAGCGCTCAGACGCCTTAGAAATCCGCGACGCGCAAGCAATTTGAGGGACTATATCGAGATATAATTTAAGGCAGTTTCCAATTGCCGGAATGTTTAATGAAACGGGGATGCCTTTTTTGAGGTAACCCCGTTTTTTGTTATAGACACAACTCTTTATTTCCTATATATTGTAAGGAAGTATATACAAAGCAAACTTAAAGAGGTTTTTGTTCCATGGAAATGACAGAAGTTTACAAAAAATTACAGGAACTTCAGAAAATTTTATCTGAGAAATACAAAATTCAGGCTGAAAAAGACGAAGCTCCCCGCACAATGGAAAGACAGGGTGAGAACGTTACAAGACGCAAAAAAGAAAATAACGAAATCAGTGAGCAGTATTCAGTAGCCCGCGAAAAGGTTGCAGGTCTTAAAAGATCACTTGAAGAAGCAATCAAGTCTCGTGAAGAAGGCGAGAAGGGCATGGACAACATCAGCACTAACCGCGAATACGAAGCACTTGAAAAACAGATTACAGAAGCTACACAGCGCGAAACAGAGTTCAGAAAAGAGCTTCAGGTTGAAGAAAAGAATCTTGCAGACCTCGAAGAGCGCCTTAAATTTGCAGAAGCAGACCTTAAGGAGCAGGAAGAGGAATTCGAGAAGCTTAGAAAGGAGCTTGACGGCAACCTTAAAAAGTACGACAAGCAGCTTGCTGACCTTGAAAAGAAAGAAAACAATGTTACTCCTGGAATCGATCAGGAGATTGTATACAAATTCCAGAGAATCATTCAGCGTAACAGTCAGGGTATTGTTGCCGTTAAGAACGGTGTATGTGACGGCTGCCATATGATTCTTCCGGCTCAGTTTGCAAATGAAGTCCGTGCAGGAGACAAGATTCTTTTCTGTCCTTACTGCTCACGCATCCTTTATTACGAAGAGTCTGAGGAAGGCGAGGAAGATTACTCTATGATTTCAACAGGATTCCTTGCTGACGACGACGATGATACAGACGGTTCTGACGATGACGATTCAACATCAGATGACGAATACCGCGATGACGAGGATTCTGATTCTGAGAATGAAGACGACGAGAACGAGGATGAAGACGAGGATTCAGACGAGTCCGAAGAATAAATTAGTATAAATACAGAAGAGATATAACCGCTTGTGCCATTGTGATGATACAGTGAGCACAAGAGGAAAGTCCGGGCTCCACCGGAAAAAATGCCGGGTAATTACCGGGCGGAAGAAGGCAGTTGTTTTTTTGCGAAAGCATAATGCATAACCCTTAGTCCGACAGACAGTGCAACAGAAAATATACCGCATGAAAGTGTAAGGGTGAAAAGGCGGGGTAAGAGCCCACCGGGATTGCGGCAACGCGGTCCGCATTGCAAACCTCATTTGGAGCAAGGTCAAGCAGCAGTCATGTTTTTCCGGACAAAGACTGCGGGTAGGCTGCTAAAGGCTCACGGCAACGTGAGTTTCGGATAGATGGTTATAACCAGATTTCTTAATCTGGAGACAGAACCCGGCTTATTGTCTCTTCTGTTTTTTTTGCGGATAATATGAGAAAGACTGAAGAAGGTTTAAGATTAGTTGTAAAAAAGCCAAGCCGCCTGATACCGGTCCTTGCGGTGTCGCTCATATTACTGTCGCTTATTTCAGTCGGTGCATTTTTCGGTTATAAAAAAATCTACGAAATTTCCCATACAAAACCTTCAATAACAAAAGTAAAAGCCCAGTGGGCTGTTTATGATTATCAGGGTGTTTACGATACGACATCCATCCTGATGCAGAAGGAGTCCTTCAACAATACAGTAATGATTTACAGGGGATACGCGGCTTTTTATCTTGCCGTCTCTGCAACTGAACCTTCTGTAGCGCTTTCATATATTTCAGAGGCAATCAGATGCCTTAGGATTGCGCTTAATGACGCGCGAAAGAAAACAATCCCTCAAATTGAATATATGCTCGGAAAATCATATTTCTACAAGAACATGATTTCTTCGTATCACTATTATGCTGACCTTGCCGTAAAGTACCTTACAAAGGCGCAGGAAGATAAATATAAGGCAGATGATATTGCCGAATATCTTGGCTTAAGCTACGCCTCTTTAGGCATGACGATGGAAAGCATTGCTTCGTTCAGCGGCGCCCTTTTAGTCCGCGAAAGCGACATGCTTCTTCTTTCTATTGCCGAGCAGTATTATAAGATTGAGCAGTATAACGCGGCAAAGCAGTATTTGTTTCAGGTAATCAAAAGAAGTACGGACGATTCTTTAGTTCAGAAAAGCCGCCTTCTTTTAGGAAAAATATATATCGCAGAAAAGTTTTATGATGACGCGCGCGAGGAATTTGAAGCAATTTTGGAAAAAAATGAAAATTCTGCTGACGCTCACTATGAACTTGGTGTAATATATGAAAATCAGAATGATATTGTAAAAGCCCGCGCAGAATGGCGCAAGGCGATTAGAATACAAGTGAACCATCCGGATGCCTTGAAAAAGATGTCCTATTACAGATAAAATATTTCGGGAGGAAATTGATGTTTTTCAATAATTTTGTTACGGATATAGGAATTGACCTTGGTACATGTAACACTTTGATTTATGTTCGTGGAAAAGGAATTGTAATAGATGAGCCTTCAGTAGTTGCAGTTGAAAAAGGAACGGGTGATGTCCGCGCCGTTGGTGCAGAAGCTAAGCGCATGCTCTGGAAGACTCCGGGAAACATTATCGCAACACGTCCGCTTGCTGATGGTGTTATCGCAGATATCGACAGCTGCGAAAAAATGATCCGTTACTTTATTTCAAAAATTCTTCCCAAACACAGAATTTTTAACTCTACAAGAATGAAAATCGGAATTCCTTCGTGCATTACTGAGGTAGAACGCCGTGCAGTTATTGAAGCGGCGCTTAAGGCAGGTGCAAAGGAAGTTGAAGTAATTCCGGAAAGCCTTGCTGCGGCTATCGGAGCTAAAATCCCGATTTACGAGCCGGCCGGTCATATGGTCTGCGATATCGGAGGCGGCACGGCAGAAATTTCCGTTATTTCGCTTGGCGGTATGGTAATCACATCTTCCATCCGTGTCGGCGGAAATAAATTTGACGAAACAATCGTTAAGCACATTCAGCAGGTTCATAACCTCATAATCGGACAGCAGACCGCCGAGCGCCTTAAAATCGAAATCGGTAATGCCGCTCCTGATAAGAACATCGAAAAGATGGAAATCAAGGGAACTGACTCTTTGAGCGGATTGCCGCGCCGCCTTGAAATAGACAGCGTTGAGGTTCGTGAAGCGCTCAAGGATCCTGTAAACCTTATCGTTGACGAAATCAAGTCTGTTCTTGGAAAAACACCTCCGGAGCTTGCAGCAGATATTATTGAGCGCGGTATCGTAATGACCGGCGGCGGCTCTATGCTTAAGGGTCTTCCAAAGCTCATTTCACAGAAGACGGGCGTTCCGGTTATCCTCGTAGAAAAGCCGCTTCAGTGCGTTGCGTTGGGAGCGGGTGAGGCGTTTGAGCTTTTCAAGGATATGGCTACTGACCGCTCAATTTACGATAACTTGAACAGCTGAGCCAGAAATGCCTGATAAGCGCAAAGCATTTTTTACAGTACACATTTCAGAATTTATTCTCGCAATCTTACTTGTCATTTCAGGAGTTATGTTTTCTGCAAGGACAGGCGGATTTGTAATCAATTTCAAGCAGATCGGCTTCAGTATTTTTTCTGTTGCAGAAAAAGGCATTTCCGGTTTTACAGGCTCAGTTACAAGAGTATTTACTTCGATTACAGAGCTTGCAAAACTTCGTGAAGAATACGCTGTACTCGTTGAAAAGCTTAAGGATTATGAATACATGCAGCGCACCAATTCCGATATCAGAAAGGAAAATGCGCGCTTAAAGGAACAGCTTGGTTTTTCGGAAAGCCTGGTAGAAAAGAATTTCCCTGCCAATATCATTTCACGCGGCGGCGACAATCTTTATTCGACAATCATCATCAATAAGGGAAGTGTACACGGAATCAAGAAAAACCTTCCGGTAATTGCAATCCAGCACGGTAATGTCGGCATTGTGGGCAAAGTCGTTATGGTTTCTGCATACACAAGCGAAGTAATGCCGCTTTATGATTTGAACTGCACCATTTCTTCAAGAATACAGAACACACGCGATATAGGACTTGTAACCGGAAACGGAAACGAAATCCAGCCGCTTTCAATGAAATATATAAAAAAGCGCGTAATCGATGAGCTTCACTTTGGTGATGTAGTCGTAACGTCTGGCGAAAACGGAAACTACCTCCGTGACATTCCAATCGGAACAATTTCTAAAATTACTGTTCTTGATTATGATACTTCACTTGATATTGAAATAAAGCCGATAATCGATTTTTCACGGCTTGAAACTGTAGTCGTCGTTGACCAGCGCGAAAGAAACGAAAACTTTACGGGAGAGCCAAAATGATAAAATCATATTTTTCATGTATTCTGATTCTTATTGTTGCAGTTCTCTTTGAAACTTCAATTCTTTCAAATATTTTTTTTCTGCCTGCAATTCCTGATTTTCTTTTGATGTGCACGCTTTATTTTTCTATCAGAAACGGAAAAACAAGCGGAGAGGTAAACGGATTTTTGAGCGGCCTTTTTCTTGATGCGTTGAGCGGAACTCCATTCGGACTTAATATGCTCATCAGGACGCTTTTAGGATATGCAGGCGGTGCTTTCTGCAATATGCTCAACATACAGTCATTCCTTGTTTCTCTTATGACGGGATTTGTTGCAACGATTGCAAAAGCTGTTGTTTTCTTTTTGCTTTCATTTTTATTTCCGGGCTATATAAATCATTATCATATTTTTACTTCCGTATTTGTATTTGAGCTTTTGTTCAATACAATTTTAACTCCGTTTGTATTCAAGCTGCTTTCAAATTTTGATTCATTCATCGTGATTGACAGAGGCCTGAATATCTAGAGTTTATGGGTGAAATATGGCAAGGGATGAACAGCATTTTCAAAGGCGTGACAAAACAGTTGTAATATTTACTTTTGTCGCAATCATTTTTGCAGTCTTCATTATTTATACGTCACGACTTTTTGTAATGCAGGTTGTTAACGGCGTTCATTACCGTACAAGATCAAAGGATGTTTCAACGCGCGAAACTTTGATTCCTGCCCAGCGCGGAGAAATTTACGACAGAAATAATACGCAGCCGATGGTCATCAACACTGATTCATTTACGGTCGAAATTATTCCTGGTGAAATTCCAGCAGGCTATTATGATACTGTTGCCGCAAAGCTTGCAGATTATTTAGGCATCTCAAAAATGGATGTAGACGAGCGCGTTCCGGTAAAAGGCCGGCGTTCTTTTTCGCGCTATACGATTAAGTCCAACGTACCGTTTTCCGTAATTTCAAATATCGCAGAAAATATAAATGACCTTCCGGGTGTAAGCTGGGCTTCAAAGCCTATGCGTAACTACATTGAAACTGGCTCGTTTTCGCATATTTTAGGATATGTTGGTGAAATTACGCGCGAAGAAATGAACGTAATGTACAATAAGGGCTACAAGAATAATACAATCGTAGGCAAAACCGGAATCGAAAAGCAGTACGACGATTTGCTTCAGGGGCGCGATGGAATTGAAAGCAGGACTGTCGATGTCCGTGGCCGCCTTCTTGATGCTGCTCCTGAAATTATCCCGCCTGAAATGGGAAAGAAGCTTGTCCTTACAATTGATTCAAGAATCCAGACGCTTGCTGAAAAGGCGCTCGGAAAAAGAATAGGTTCAATAGTTGTTTTAAAGGCCGGCACCGGAGAAGTGCTTGCCATGGTTTCGTATCCGTTTTTTGATTCAAATCTTTTTAACTCAGAAAACGCCTCGGAAGAATATTCAAAGCTTACTCAGGACGAATATAATCCGCTTTTAAATCGTGCCGTTAATGCCGCATATCCGCCGGCCTCAACATTCAAAATAATCATGTCGGCTGCAATGCTTGCTGAAAAAGCTTTTCCGAGCAAAGACAAAATCGAGTGTACGGGTGAAATTGAATACGGCGGCCGCGTTTTCCACTGCTGGATTTTAAAACCGGGTCACGGCTGGCTTGACCTTAAAAATGCCGTAGCACAGTCCTGCGATATTTACTTCTGGCAAATCGGACGCGATTGTCTTGGTGTAGAAAAAATTTCTCAATATGCAAGGATGTTCGGATACGGACAGAGCGCCAAGATTGACCTTCCAAGCCAGTCAAAGGGATTTGTTCCGACTGCCGAATGGAAGGAGCGCCGGTATCACGAAAAATGGCTTGACGGTGATACGATGGCAATTTCCATCGGTCAGGGCTATACGACGGCGACACCGCTGCAGGTAGCTGATGTAATGGCTATGGTTGCAAATAACGGAAAAATTTACAGGCCGCATATATTAAAGGAAGTAAGGAATCCTGCAACAGACGAAGTCCTTCAGACGGTGGAACCGGAGCTTTTATTTGAGGCAAAGCTTGAGCCGTCTATCTGGAAAGAAATTCAGGAGGCGCTCCGTTACACGATTACGGATGGCTCTGCAAAATATACGATGCGCAATACTACAGTTCAAATTGCCGGAAAAACCGGTACAGCCGAAGTTAACGGATACAAGGACAGCTACCATTCCTGGCTTTTAGCATATGCGCCTTATGATGCCCCGCCTGAAGAAAGAATTGTCGTTGCTACAATTGTAGAAGCAGCAAACAAATGGGAATGGTGGGCGCCGTACGCAACGAATATTGTAATACAGGGAATTTTCGGCAATATGGAATATGATGAGGCTGTAGATAAGCTTGGCTTCAGGTATCTTGTAAACCAGCATGAGCGGTTAAGGGAGTAGCATAAAATGAAGGTAAAGTTTTTTTCGATTATTGATTATCTTTTGCTTGCATGCGTTTTATTCCTTGTATCGATAGGCGTCATTTTTATTTATTCGTCTGCAATCAACGCGCAGGGAATTCTTGTAAAGAATGAATATATCAAGCAGATAATCTGGGCTGTTTTAGGACTTGGCATCATGATTGTTGCCGCCCTGATTGACTACAGAAAATTTGAACGTTACTGCGGCTGGGCTTTTGCGGCTCTTCTTTTTATTTTGATTTATACAAGGCTTTTCGGCCGCTATGTAAACGGTGCAAAAAGCTGGATTGGAATAGGTGAGTTTGGAATCCAGCCTTCTGAGTTCGGTAAGGTTTTATATATTCTTTATCTTGCGCATTTTCTTGAGCAAAGCGAAACGGAATCTCCCCGAAAAAGATTTTTTAAGGCCCTGGGAATTTTTATGATTCCTTTCGGACTTATTATGCTTCAGCCTGACCTGGGAACTGCAAGCGTTTATCTCCCGATATTTCTTTTTATGTGTTTTGCAGCAGGTGTTCCGGCAAAGTATCTGGCAATTATCATAAGCTTCGGAACCCTTACAATTCTTTTTGCAATTCTTCCTGTATGGGAACAAAAAATTGTAGGACACGCAGTTCCGCTTTTGGGAATACTTACAAATACACGCCTGAGATTTTTGCTTACGGCTGGTGTCGGTTCAATTATGCTTATCGGACTTTTAGGAAAATTATTCTTTAAGCATAATGAATATTATTACTGGATTACATTCGTATCTGCGATTATATTTTTTGCGCTTTTAGCTTCAACCGGTGTTACAAAAGTATTAAAGGAATACCAGATTCAGAGGCTTATCATTTTCCTTGATCCGCAGACTGATCCGCGCGGTTCGGGCTGGAACATCATTCAGTCTAAAACAGCGATTGGAGCGGGCGGTCCGTTTGGAAAAGGCTTCCTTCAGGGAACTCAAAGTCACCTCCGCTTTCTTCCTGAACAAAGTACCGACTTTATTTTCAGCATCCTCGCAGAAGAATCCGGCTTTTTAGGCGGAATAATTGTATTTTCTCTGTATCTTGTACTTATGCTTAGGACTGTTTATATTATCCGAAAAACTCAGAATCATTTCGGATATTATATTGCAAGCGGCATATTGGGAATGTTCTTCTTTCACTTTATGGTAAATGTAGGAATGGTTATGGGAATAATGCCTATTACCGGAATCCCGCTTTTGTTCCTGTCATATGGCGGTTCTTCGCTGATGACTGCTATGTGCTGCATAGGGCTTTTAATGAGCATAAGCTACAGGCATTTTGCTTTTATGCATCAGTAAAGTTATCTTAAATTTTGTGGAAGCTGTTATGGAAAGCGTATACGAATCAAAAGTTAATCACGATAAGACAAATCCTTCGTTTGACCGCGAAAAGATTATGACGGCCGTTAAGATGCTGATAGAGGCAATAGGCGATGATCCTGAAAGGGAAGGACTCAAGGAAACTCCTGACCGTGTTGCACGCATGTATGAAGAAATTTTTGAAGGAATGAAATTTTCCAATGATGAGATTGCGCGCATGTTTGATAAATGCTTTGAAAATGACTCCAACGCGCTTGTAGTAGTCGAGCATATCCCGATTTTCAGCTATTGCGAGCATCACATGGCTTTAATGTACAATATGGATGTTTCAATCGGATACATTCCAAACGGCAAGGTTATCGGACTTTCTAAAGTTGCGCGCATTGCTGATATGGTAGGAAAACGGCTTCAGCTTCAGGAACGAATCGGAAAAGATATCGCAGAAATCCTTGAGAAAATTCTCGGGACTAAAAACATAATTGTTGTTACAGAAGGCGAGCATTCCTGCATGACGACCCGCGGAATAAAAAGCCTGGGGTCAAAAACAAAGACAGCTACATTGCGCGGAGTGTTTTACAACGATGTTAAAATCAGGCAGGAATTTTACAGCCTGATTGCAAGATAGAGAATGCAAAAAAAAGGGCAGAGAGAAAAAAATCTCCTGCCTCATTATCTTGATTTAAAAATTTAAGAAAAAGAATTATTTTTTAATCTGTTTAATCGAATTGTCTTCGTTTAAAAGAACAACTGTAGGCGTCCAGCTGTCAGCATCTTTTTCTTCAATATGAGTATAAGTTACGATAATCACTTTATCGCCGACGCATGCTTTACGGGCAGCTGCACCATTAAGGCAAATCTGGCCTTTGGTTCCCGGAATTATGTATGTGGAAAAGCGCTCACCGTTATTCACATTCAGAATGTCGACCTTTTCATAATTGTGCATTCCGGCTGCCTTACAGAGCTCCGTATCAATTGATATCGAGCCTTCATAATTCAAATTGGCATCAGTTACCGTTGCCCTGTGAAGCTTTGCCTTTAATATTTCGATTTCCATATTTATTCCTCTTTCTGATTAAGTTCAACTGCCTTCTTGATGCCTAAAAGCACAAGCTCAGGCGTAATCTGATTAAACAGAT
>CACYCX010000091.1 GCA_902772975.1 uncultured Spirochaetaceae bacterium | reverse complement strand
TTTGCAGCTTCCGGGTTATTCGGATTTCTGTCAGGGTGATATTTGAATACAAGATTTCTGTATGCTTTTTTTATTTCGTCCTGAGTTGCTGTTTTAGGAACTCCAAGTATTTCGTAATAATCTTCCATTCTACAGTCCGCATTTAATGTCGTTTTAATAATACCAGTATTCTCTTATGTTTAAATAATACTAATAATAAAAACAAACATCAACAAAAAAAGTAACCTCAAAAGCTACTGTCTGATAATGACCCAGGTAGCGCCGGAGCCGCCCTCTGCCTTTCCGGGATGTCCTGATGAACCGAGCCGCTTGTCAGTTTCAATGTATTTTCTTACCATCTCGCCCAGTACAGGATCGCTTCCGTTTGAATGGATTCCCTTTCCGTGAATGATCATGATTTTCCGTAAGCCGCGGCGTGCACAGTCAAGCACAAATGAATCAAGCTTTTTTGTTGCCTCCTCGCGTGTAAGTCCGTGAAGATCAACATACGCCTCGCATTTCATCGTGCGAAGATATTCGCGGTCCTCTATTTTTTTATTTTCGTTATATTCGTCAAGCTGCTTATCTTTGTCGATTGTGCCGTAACGCCGAAGCCAAAGCTCCATCGGATTGATTTTCTGCCCGGCTTCTTTTTTCATCTGGTCTTCAAACGAAACCTTTGATTCTTTTTTTAAGCGCTCAAGTTCCTTTTCTTCTTTAGTCGGAGCATTAGCCTTTTTGTGCGAAACCTGCGGCGCTGATTTTTTTTCTGCCTTCTGCTGTTTTGGTCTGTTTTCCCACTGATTCAATATATCTCCAAAATCCATCTTTTTCTCCTATACCATGCTGTATCAGTCAATTGGAATAATATATTCTTTTTTTATCCAGCCGCCCTTTTCGCTGTATTCAATGTAATACCAGAGTCCTGCCTCGCGCAAAATGTGGACGCGGTTACCGCCAGCGACAACTGAGCTTGTAAGCGCAGAATCTTCGGGTACGGGATTTATATATCCGCCGGTTACGATTCCGTATTTTTCGCAGCCTGCTACCCCCATGAACACAGAAGAAAAGGCAAACACGGACGCAAGGCATGTAAAAATAATTCCGCCTGTCTTTTTGCGGAGAATAAAAAGAAACGCGCCCATTATAAGGCATACGGTAAAAAGGCTCAGCGAAACAAAAAACAGATTCACCGGAACTTCGCTCTGCTCATCTTTAATTCCGATTTTTGCCTCGTACTCCACCCGCTCCTTCCTGATTTTTCCTGAAAACCCGAAGCTGTGCTTTTCCATGGATCTTAACTCTGCAATCTTTTTATACACCTCAGGCGACGCTTCTTCCAGCTCAGAATCATTTACACCGGATTCATCTTTTGTAAAGGCATATGCAAACACATCATTTGCTTCGTTCTGCAATGAAGCATCATTTTCCAAAGTCTTGTCGTCAATGATTTTTACAACCGCATCAGGAACAAGAAGGTCAGCGGCGCGTCCGTTGTAAGCCGTTACACGAAGCCTTATATCAGGAAGGCTTACAGTTGAAGCCCTTAGCGGAATCCATTCAAAATATGCTACAGGAACTTTATCCGGTGAAAACGACGATCCGCGTGTTTCAGCCTTTGTAATGTCGTAGCGCTTAAGCTCGGTAAAGAGAGAATTTTTTGGAAGATTCCAGCCGAACTGCTGAATCTGCATTGCATACTGAACATAAAGCTTAAAGCGAACCGGCTGTCCTGCCGTAAATGTAAAGCTCTGCTGCTTTGAATCGTCGATCAATGTTCCGTCATCAAATTCAAGTATGAGCTTTGGTGAAATTGTCTTTGGATTTTCAAAAACCTGAACAGGCTGGAACTTGATTGAGTAGCGGCGGCCTTTTATGCGTACCGGCATAGGCGGAATTGAATAGGAGCCTGCTGATTTAAAATTCAGCCACAGTTCTACGGAAATTCCGGCTTCTCCTGCGTCTGAATAAAATTCAGTTCTTCTTGATGATACAAAAGAAACTCCAGCAGGAAGTCCCGGCATTTCATTCTGAACCTCAGAGGGACGCACTCCAGGTATTTCAAGCACAAATGCTGACTCCTGATTTGTAAAGCAGAACTGGTCCAGCGACTTTATTTCAAGATTATTTAATTCCTGAGAGGCAGCACAAAAAGTGAACGCTGCAAAAATCATTCCAAAAAAAATATTTCGTAACTTCATTTCAAATCCTAAACCCAATAAAAAATTATTTTAATAATCCAGAACTGATGATCCCCTCTGCTCCGTTTTAGTTCCCTTCCAGTGATTTTCATCATTCTCACGGATACGGTTGAACACAGTCTGTTCTGCAGAAGCAAAATCAGCGGGAGACTCAGAAGCCGAAATCATTTCCTGCTCACCTTCCCTTGCACGCTGAACTTCATTATGAGTTGAAAGCTCAAGATTTATTTTTGCGTTTACATCAGACGGATTAATCAAAAGCGCATTCTTAAAGCATTCAACGGCCGCCGTATAATTTCCGTCACGCTGCGCAATAATTCCTGAATTATAATAAACATTAAATTTTATTGAATCTGAAGCGTCGTCAGAAATTTCCATCATGCGGCTTAAGCTTGCGTCTTTTTCGTTCTGCATAAGGTAAGTGGCAGAAAGTCCGTAAAGCGCGTACTGCACAGTATTCTGATCACCGGCCTCAGTTGCCGAATCAAGAACCTGCATAAAATCAGAGACCGCCTCGTTATATTTTTTCTGATGCCAGTTCCATGTTGCTTCAAGTATTTTTTTTGAATCTGAAAAAGATGCTGAGCACGAAGTAAATGAAAGCGCGCCTGCAACCACAAGTGAAAAGCCTAAAACTTCCTTCATGTGGGCAGGAGAAAATTCACTAATTATAAAGCTCAAGATAAAAAGGAAAATTGCGATTCCGATAAAAAGCGAATGGCGCTTAACAGTCTGCATCTCGTATGATATTACAAAGTTAGAATCACTTTCCTGTACGCTTTTTACAGAAGACAAAACATTGATTGCTGAACCGACTTCAGTTGCATCAACATACCTGGCATACGCGCCCTTAAAAAATTTAATTCCCTTTGTTCCCTGATTTTTTTTGTTCGCGGCATCTACCGCATCCCTTATCTTGTCAGAACGAAGCGAGGTTTTTACTACAGTGTGTCCGTCGCCGGCCGTAATCTCAGTTCCGCGCTCAGAACCGAAGCCTATAATCACGACGCTTATTCCGGCGCGCAATGCGGTATTCAAGGCAGGAAGCAGCGCAGTGTCAGTTTCATCGCCGTCCGTAAAAAGCCAGATGACAGCTGCCTGCGACATTGTTCTTGGAAACGAACGGAGCGCGGCTTCAATTCCTTTTCCAAGACTCGTTCCCGGAGAAGTCATCAAATCAGGACTGAGCATCGAAATAAATGAATAAACCGCCTCGTAATCTTCAGTAAGCGGAATTGCAATAACGCCGTCTCCCTTTGCGATTACAGTTGAAATTTCAGAATCAGGAAGATGAGTCATAAGCATCCGCGCATATTCACCGGCGGCTTCAAGTCGTGTAAGCCCGCTCGGCGCATCCCTTGCCGTCATGCTGTAAGAAATATCAAACACGAACGAAACTGCGCTTCCGTGTCTCTGGACAGGCATTGATACTGTTCCCCAAGAAATTCCAGCAAACGCAAGGACGGCGGAAACCCATGCCGCAAGCCGCAAGATGCAGCGTAGAATATACCTGAACTTAACGCGGTTAATCTGCTTTGCAGGATTTAACGGATTCCGCCTTTTATAAAGCTCAACAAGCGCGTTTCCGGTTTTATAATAAAAGCGGGCTAAAAATAATGCGGCAGGAATTACGAATATCAATCCCCACAAAGCCCACGGTCGTTCAATAGAAAAATTCATCAGACATACTCCTGCAAGAACACCCTTCTGACAATCCACGAAATTGCAAAAAGAATCAGTGCGGCAAATAAAAATTTATCGTAATAAAGATCATCTGAATTTTTAAGGTAATAGCTCTGCACTACAGTCTGATGCTTTATAATCGAAGAAAGCGCAGACGACAATGCAACTATTGACTCAATTCCGTAATAGCGGCCTCCACTGGCATGTGCTATTTTTTCCAGCGGCGCGCTGTCGAAGGAAGAATCAAGATAACCCGAATATATTTTTCCCGTTACAGGATCGGTGTACTCAAGGGGAACAGAACCGTGCGTTCCGATTCCGACCGTATAGAGAATAATCCCGTGCTCATTCGCCATAGACGCAGCCGTCTCCGGGTGAATCTCACCCGCATTGCTTTCGCCGTCCGTTAAAAGCACGATGCATTTTTTTACTGCCTTTGATGATTTTAAATGATATACGGCGGAAGCAATTCCTGTTCCGATTGCAGTTCCGTCACCCATCGAACCGATTACCACAGAATCAAGTCTTGTCAAAAACAGGCTCTGGTCTGTCGTACTCGGAACAAGGACGGCTGCCTCGGTTCCCATTGACACAAGGCCGAACGAACCGCCAGTATTGTTTTCCAGTAAAGAGCGGATTGCACTCCTTGCTGCATCCAGTCTCGTCATCCCGTTAATGTCGCGCGCCGCCATAGACGGACTTGTATCCAGAACAAAAATCACATCAGTTCCGCGCGAAGTATAAATTCTTTCCTGATGATGAATAACAGGCTCGGCAAACGCAATCACAATCAGCATGAACGAAATGCCGATTAAAAAAGAAGAAAGCCCTGAAAAGAACAGAAGGAATTTATCGTTGTAAGAAAACACATAGCCTTTCCAGTCAGAAAAAGTCAGCGGAAAAGACACATGCGTAAAAAGTCCTATTTTTTTCAATACATAAAAAATCGGTAAAATCAGCAAGAGCAAAAATGCAACTGGATTCATAAAATCAAAAATCATATTTATTCCTCGTACCCAGTCCGTGATTCAAAAATATCAATTACTTTAAGAACGCTGTCGCTTAAAGATTTGCGCTCATAGCTTACTAAAGCAGCCTGATGCTCCGACGGCGGATAAAGATTCGAGTCAATTGAATCATGTGCATAGCGGATGTAATCAGTGCGGATAAACATTGAAGACAAATCCTCAATGCAGAACGCAACATCGGACGGAATGTCACCGGCAAAGATTTTTGCAAAACCAAGCCTGATTCCCGAAGCAGAGGCGGCGGAAAACGGATAGCTGAACCTGAATTCAAGATAGCCGCGCGTAATATTCTGGAGCGCAGAACAGAATTCGATATCAGAAACCTTCTGTGCCTTAACAAGCCTCTTGATTTTTTTAACCGCCATGTCTGCATTTTTCTTGTAGAGCCGCCTCTGTAAATATTCCTTCCACCAGATGCGGATTTCCTTGAATTTTAAAAGGAAGCGCAAAATCAAAAAGATCGCAAGAACCGAAAAAAGCGAGATTGCAAAAATAACATAAGTCGTTCCCGGAATGATAAGCGGAGGGGCCGGCGGACGCATCGTATTGATCTGAGTTTTTTCTACGATTGACTGAATGACGACAGGCTTAAGCGAAATCATGTAAGCCATCTTGTTGTCTTCAGAAATTTTTCTTGTCGTAACAAGCGGAAGTATATCGAATTCAGGAAATTCAATTTTTCCTACCTGCCACGGAACAAAAAAAATGCTCAGCGTATATTCCATGTCGTTTCTGGAGAACACGACTTTTTTAACGGTGCATTTTTCTGAAAGTGAATCAAACGGAAGTTTTGCTACATCAATCTGCTTTTCAATCTGAATCGAGCTTCCCGGAAAAAAATCAACGGCGCTCCTGAACGTGTACCTGATTTCCGCCTGATCGCCCGGATAAATTTCAAGCGGTATAAGCGCCTGATTGATTTCGCCGTCTGCCTGCGAAAAACATGGAACCGAAAGCAAAACTGCAAGCGCAAAAATCGCTGCCTTCAAAATACTTTTCCGCATCACTTCATCTCCCTTTGCTGAAAGAAATTCGTGAGCGCAGAAATAGCATCCTCGGAAGTCGAGACATTCAGCGGAACTCCGCCGTGACGCACAACCGTATCAGCCCAGCGCCTGCTCCTCATCACGCCGTCCTCGCGCCACTGTGAGCGGAACATTTTTGAAGACGTCGGAAAAAGGCGTTTTTCCATAGATTCCGTATCTGAAAAAAATACAGTTCCGATTTCAGGCAGCGATAAATCAGATGAATCAGTTACGCGCACCGCAACTACATCATGCCGCGCCGCCAGATACCCGAACGAATCTTCCCAGCCGCTTGTTCTGAAATCAGAGAGTACAAAAACAAGCGAGCGCTTTTTCAATATCTTTCCTGCGCCCGCAAGTGAAGAACCAAGCACGGAACCTTTAGTGCGCTTTTTGGGGATTTCATCAAGCCGTGTAAGAAGGAGCATTGTCTGGTTCTGCCCGCTCTTTGGCTCGCATGCAAACTGAATGTCACCGTCAAACAAAACAGCGCCGACAGGATTTCCGTTATGCTCCGCCGCAAATGTAAGAAGCGCAGAAATTTCGGTCGCCACCTCGAGCCGGGAAACGCCCTTAGAGCCTCCGAGCATCGAAAGCGAGCGGTCAAGGACAATAAAAATCTGTAATTCCCTTTCTTCCTCAAAAACCTTTACGAATGTCTTTCCGCTTCGGGCCGTAACGTTCCAGTCAATCGCGCGCACATCATCGCCGCGTAAATATTCGCGGACACCGGAAAATTCAATTCCCTGTCCGTGATACAGCGAACGGAACGTGCCGCTCTGTAAGGCCGACGCAAGAGAACGAGTTGTAATTCTTAAATATGCTGCCCGCTGAATAAGGGTCTGGCGGTTACTGATTATGGTTTCAGACATAATTACGGAACCGGCGTAAAGTCCATAATCTTGGAAATAATGTCGTCAGCCGTAATACCGGCAGCGGCGGCCTCATACGAAAGCACAAGCCTGTGGCGCAATACATCTGGCGCGCATGACTTGATGTCTTCCGGCAGCACAAAGGAGCGGCCTTCAAACAATGCCTTAACCTTTGCGCACTGCAACAGCGAAATGCCGCCGCGGGGAGACGCGCCGAATGTTATAAACTTAGAAATATCACTTCCGCTTCTCTGCACTGATATAGAAGACTTGCTGTCTTTTGCTGCAGGGCGCGTTACATTGATAATCGAAACGATGTATTCAACAAGCTTGTCGTCACAGACAATACGCTCAAGAAGGCTGCGGCATTTCTTTAAGAGGCGGTCGTTGAATACCTGCTCAACCGGAACAAGGTCGGCCGCTCCGCATGTTTTTACAATCGAAATTTCTTCTTCCGGCGTTGGATACGGAACGATGATTTTCATAAGGAATCTGTCGAGCTCCGCTTCCGGGAGATTGTATGTTCCTTCCTGCTCAATCGGGTTCTGCGTTGCAAGAACAAAAAACGGATCCGGAAGCCTGTATGTCGTCTCGCCGATTGTTACCTGACGCTCAGCCATTGCTTCAAGCAAAGCCGACTGAACCTTTGCAGGCGCACGGTTTATTTCATCAGCAAAAACTACGTTCGTAAAAACAGGTCCCTTGTGAACCGAAAATTTTCCGCCGTTCTGCTCGTAAATTAAAGTTCCCGTAAGATCAGCTGGAAGCAAATCCGGCGTAAACTGAATGCGCTTAAAATCAAGTCCGCTCAATTCTGCGAATGTCCTGACTGCAAGAGTTTTTGCAAGTCCCGGTACACCTTCAAGAAGCACATGGCCGCCTGCAACTAAAGCGGTAAGGATTCCGTCTATTACCTTTGTCTGGCCTACAAGACGTTTTGCGGCTTCCGCGCGGCACTTATCTGCCATCTCACGGCACTGAATGAGGTCTTCCTGACTAATGTTATTTTTTTCCATTTTTATCCCCAAAAATGAATATTTATGCATTTCAATGATTGACAATGCCTTTTGTTTTATAGATAATTTAATGTATCATGTTAAACCCTTTAGCACAAGAATTAAATAAGGTTCTGGAAGGCACAACGGCCTGGTCACTTTTTTCGGAATTCGGAAAGAGAATTTATTTTCCGAATGGAATTATTGCACAGAGCGGAGAAGCAAAAAAACTCGGCAAGGTAGCTAACGGCACAATCGGAATGACTGTCGTAAACTCCAAGCCGGCCATGCTCGATGCAATCCACAAATTTGCGCCCGAGCTTACTACAGGAGAGCTTGTAGCATATGCACCTACAGCAGGAAATCCTGACCTGCGCAATTTCTGGAAAAACGCACTCAAGGAGAAAAACCCGCTTCTTAAAGAAAAATCTTATTCACTTCCTGCTGTTGTTCCGGGTCTTACGGCCGGTATCTCTTACATGGCAGATTTATTCATTGACGAAGACAAGCCGCTTCTTGCAGCAAATCCTTCATGGGACAATTACGCGCTCATTACGGAGGCAAGACGCAATGCCGAGTTCCATATGTTCAATCTGTTTAAGGACGGAAAGTTTGACATTGATTCATTCAAGAAAGCAGTTGAAGACGAAGCAAAAAAATACGGAAGCGTACGCGTTATCCTGAACTTCCCGCAGAATCCTTCAGGCTACAGCCCGACTCATGACGAAGCGCTCAAGATTTGCGACGTGCTCAAGTCGGCTGCAGAAAAGGGAACAAAAATTCTTGCGGTAAGCGATGATGCTTATTTCGGACTTAACTATGAATCTGATATCGAAAGCCAGTCGCTTTTTGCATATACATCTGACCTTCACGAAAACATTCTTGCGGTAAAGATCGACGGTCCGACAAAAGAAGATTTTGTATGGGGCTTCAGGTCAGGCTTCCTTACATTTGCCTCAAAGGGAATGACAGAAGAACAGTACACTGCACTCGTCACAAAACTGATGGGAACAATTCGTTCTTCAGTAAGCTGCGCCGCAACTCCGTCTCAGATGCTGATTTTAAAAGCGCTTTCTGATCCTTCATACAATTCGCAGAAGCTTGAGCTTAAGGCAACTCTCAAATCACGCTACGAGCTTGTAAGGAAATTCGTAGACAGCCACACAAGCTCTGTACTTGAAGCACTTCCTTTTAACTCAGGCTATTTCATGAGCTTTAAGGTTAAGGGAAAGGATGCCGAGCAGCTTAGAAAAAAGATTCTCAACGATTACGGAATCGGAACTGTTTCAATTGACTCAAGCACATTGCGTGTTGCATTCTCAAGCCTTGAATCAGACAAAATTGAAACTGTTTATTCAACAATCTACAAGGCAGCGGAAGAGCTCTGATTATGACGCTGAAAAACATTCTGGCAAAAAAAACTAACTCTGGAAATTATAAATATTCACTTATTCCTGCCGTGGCTTTTGCCGGAATTGTTTTAGCAGTTGCGTTTTTTATTTCATGCAAGCCGTCCGGAACAAACGAAGTTGTAATTTATACTAACAGAGTCGAATTCGTTTCTTACGCCGAGCTTTTTAACAAGACGCATTCTGATGTTAAGGTCGTTGCAATTTACAAGACAAATCCTGAAACTACGATTCCTTCTGCAAAAGGTGAACCGGTTCCGGATTTGATCTGCGGTAACTGCCTTAAGTCTGGAATTGAAAAAAAGAATTTTTCCCAGCTCGATTTTTTATTCAAAAGGCACAATCTTTCACGCGATATTTTTTATCCCAATCTTTTAAATGCAGGAATGTCGCGCGGAAAGCAGTATCTTCTTCCTGTTTCGTTCAACCTTCCGCTAGTTGTATTCCACGAAAGCAACAGCAGCTTTGTTCCGCAGACACATACGATTTCGTTTGAGGAAATTCAGTCTGATTCACTTTTGTTCAACAAGACTACAAAGGAAAAGCAGTTTTCTTCGATGGGCTTTGGTCCGCAATGGTACGAGGATTTTATTTACCTTATTCTGAGGACGCAGGGCGTATGGTTCAATGTAAACGAAAGCAAAATTACATACAGTCAGGACAAGATGTCTTCTGCAATTGAATATGTACAGAACTGGACGAACAAAGTTAATCAGGATTACCATTCCGAACAGGACTTTCAGTTTAAGTATCTTTACACACCGTATTACAAATACATTGCAAGCGGCCGCTGTCTTTTTGCGTACACAACAAGCAATATGCTGATGTCACTCAACAAGGAACTTTTGGAAACGCTTGATTTCAGATGGATAAGCAATAACGATAAAATCCAGATTGATGATTCAATGGTTATGCTAGGTATCTACAAAAAATCACGCAATAAAAAAGCAGCGGCGCGTTTTATCGAATGGTTTATGAATTCAGAAAACCAGAAGGCAATGCTTGACCGCACCTTTGCAATGGGAATTGACACGGCAACCTTTGGAATAAGCGGCGGATTTTCTGCAATCGAAAATGTTACTGAGCATCTTTTCCCGATGTATTACCGCTCGCTGCTTTCAAATATTCCGATGCCTAATCAGCTTACGGTTCCGCCTGTACTTGCGCCTCAATGGAACGAAATAAAGGCAGAAATTGTAGAACCGTTTATCGCTGATCTTGCCCGCTCTTCTGACAAAATCAAACCGCTTGACTCACGATACAACGAGTGGCTCAGAAAAAATTCACAATAAAAAAACCTCAATAAGCAGAAACTAATCGTTAACTTTTTTGTGCAGCAGCCGATAATCAAGGCAGAGGCATAAAAAATGGTATCGACAATTTCAAATATGAGTCCTTACAACTACCCTATCTCATCAAGCGGCGCATCCGGAAAACTGTACGTTCCCGTAAACCCGGCGGCCGTAATTTATGCCCAGTTCGACCACATATCGGGAATAGCGGCTTCAGAAGGACAGCAGGGAGTTTCGATTTCAAAAATCCAGATTCTCAACACCTTGATTGACAGCCTTACAAGAATCAAGAACCAGCCGCTTGCAGCCGCCGCCAGCAACATCTCAAGCGAAGAAGCGGACGCGCTGATTAAAAGCTATCAGCAGCAGATTGAGCAGACAGTTCAGGCTGCAAAAACAACTCCGTTTGCACTTACCGGCGCGCGTCCTGAAGCAGGCATGCTTTTTTCAATCGACGCATAATTCTTAAAATCAAGTAAGCAGTTCATGATATACGAATAAAAAAAAGTGGCGGCGCTCTGAGAAACCTTATTGCCTTCCCAAAGCGGCCGCCTACTTTTTTAACTATTTATTTTAGGT
>CACYCX010000090.1 GCA_902772975.1 uncultured Spirochaetaceae bacterium | reverse complement strand
TCATTCTTTCCTGTGCATTAATGCGGTCCGTGTTAAAAAGATAGCTTACAAGGAAGCTTGAATAAAAATGAACGTCAAGCGGATCGTTATCGCAGGAGAAAATACCTGTTTCTTCGCGTCCCATTTCTTCCTGCAATCCGCGATGGAAAAGGAACTGCTGGTTTTCAAGTAGGATTCTCAGTAAGCGCGAAAAGTTTCCCTGAAATTCACTTAGTGTCAAAACGCAAAGAATGTTTGAATCACGAAGCTCTTCAAGAGTTCGCTTTTGACCTGTAGTCTTGCAGATTGCAATAATGCCGCCGTAATGGAGCCACGGGTCGCTGTTTATTGTCTGGAGGATTGTATCGCATTCAACATCCTCGGAGGTATAATCAAGTACTTTGATTTCTGGGAGCTCATAGTTGATGTAGCTTACGATTTGCGTTGTATCCTTCAAGAAGTCCGCATCAAAAACTTTTGCAAAAGACTGAAGCGCATTTTTAACGCAATTTATTACAGTCGAATTTGACGAAATAGTAAGAATCTTTTTCATATCTGCTCCAATGCCCAATACTTTTATGGATTTAAAAATTATACCACATATTATTATAGAAAAAAAGAGAAATATCGGTAACTTGACATTATTTTGTAATCGTGCAATTATACGCGTATGAATACAACAGTAATTCTATCAGTGCTTCTTCTCTCAGTCGTCGTCGAGGTGATTGCTTCGGCCAGAGAGTGTCGCGCCTTTTGAGTTACTGAAAATCATAAAGGTGTTTTTGAGGATGCTCTCCCGAGGTGAATCGAGGAGGGCATTTTTTTTGCCTTTTTCAATTTTTCTGAGGACAGGCTGATTTAAGGAATGCCTTAATTTCTAATTCAAAACTTTAAAAAACGGAAGGTGGTTTTATGAAAATGACAGGTGCGCAGATTATTTGTGAGCTTCTTAAAATGTACAAAATTGATATGGTTGCAGGAATCCCGGGCGGCTCTATTCTTCCTTTGTACGATGAACTTGCACGGAGCGGTATCCGTCATATTCTTGTGCGTCAGGAACAGGCGGCAGGTTTTATTGCACAGGGAATTGCGCGTTCTACAGGAAAGACAGCCGTATGCATGGCAACAAGCGGACCAGGTGCAATGAACCTCCTTACTGCGATTGCTGACGCGCGAAGTGATTCTGTTCCAATCGTTGCGATTACAGGTCAGGTAAATACTTCGCTTATCGGAACTGACGCTTTTCAGGAAGCCGATACATTCGGACTTTCATTTCCGATTACAAAACATTCTGTAATGGTAAAAAGCGCCGCCGAACTTTTAACCGCAATTCCTGAGGCATTTGAAATTGCAAATAACGGACGCCCTGGTCCTGTCCTTGTTGATGTTCCGCGCAATGTTCAGCTTGAAAAAATCGAAGTTTCTTCACTCGAAAAATATAAGGCAAAAAAGCTTCCTGTCAGATTTCACACAGAAAAAAAACTTATGGCGTCTGTACTTAAAGAAATGCAGGAAGCTTTGTATGCATCGCAAAAGCCTGTTCTCTATCTAGGCGGCGGATGTAATTCCCCGGAGGCGGCAAAATACATAAATGAATTTTTATCGAACTATGATGCCGTTGTTGCGACAAGCCTTATGGGATTGGGCGTAGTTCCTTCCGTTGCTCCCTATAATATGGGTATGGTCGGAATGCACGGCTCGATTGCCGCAAACAGGGCAATGTACGAAAGTGACCTGGTTTTTGCCGCCGGTGTACGGTTTGATGACCGCGCTGTCGGCGTAATCGAAAAATTCTGTCCTAATGCAAAGATTATTCACATCGATATTGATGCCGCAGAAATCCACAAAATCATCGGAGCCGACATTGCTCTGGTTGCAGATGTAAAATCTGCGTTCAGCGCGTTGAGTGAGCTTATGCGCGAAACTGCGTCATCAATTTTAAAAAAAGAAAAGGCAGCGCGTAGTTCCTGGAAAAAAGAAATGAGCGAATTGCGAAGACAGACTTTTTCTGATGAATGCGGCCTTTATAAAAAATCAACGCTCTGTAACCCCAGGAAATTTATCGCGGAGCTTCCGTCAAAAATCAGCGCTGCCGGGATAAAGACAAGCGACCTGATTGTTACGACTGATGTAGGCCAGCATCAGATGTGGGCGTCCCAGTATTATCCGATCGAAAGGCCTGAAAGCTTCCTTACATCAGGCTCGCTTGGTACAATGGGCTTCGGGCTGCCTGCCGCGATTGGTGCTGCCCTTGCAAATCCCAAAAAGCATGTAATCTGTTTTTCAGGAGATGGCTCTATTATGATGAACATTCAGGAGCTTGCAACGCTTTCTGAGCTCGGACTTAATGTTACGGTAATTGTTTTTGAAAACGGAACTTTGGGCATGGTTTACCAGCAGCAGAAATATCTGTTTGCTAAAAATTACAGCGCAAGTATTTTTAAAGGGCAGCCCGACCTTCTTGCAATTGCAAATGGTTTTGGCATTCAGGCTGTTGACGGAGATTCGGGCGAAGCCTGGATAAAAGAAATTTTTAATCCTAAGCGTAAAGGTCCTGCGTTTGTAAGAATCAGAGTTGATCCAGAAGAAGATGTCCTTCCGTATGTAAAGGCAGGCTCTGCAAATATTGATTCGATTAACTAAAAATAACTGAAACAATTGTGCATAAAAAAAAGCTGTCCTTATAGAGCTTCATTTTATTGAAGTTCAGGGCAGCCTTTTGTTTTTTTAGCTTAAAGGCTTATTACGCCTTAAAAAGCTTTTTGAATTCTTCAAGGAGATTGTCAGTTTCGATTGAAGCATCAACGTCTGTCAATTTTCCTTTTTCGCGGTAGTAGCCGATAAGCGGTTCTGTCTGCTCACGGTAAACATCCATTCTGTGAAGGATTGATTCCTGCTTGTCGTCATCTCTCTGGTAAAGCTCGCCGCCGCATTCATCGCAAACGCCTTCTACCTTCGGGGCTTTCGTAAGCACGTTGAAGTTTGCGCCGCATTTTTTGCATACACGGCGTGTGCTCAATCTTCTGATTACGACATCATCAGCGATTGTAAAGTTTACGCATGTAACATCAGGGCAGAAGCCTGCAAGCATTTCAGCCTGTGGAATTGTTCTCGGGAATCCGTCAAGAATGAATCCGTTCTTGCAGTCCGGTTCGGCAAGGCGGCTCTTTACAAGCTCGCATGTAAGTTCATCGCTTACAAGTGAACCTGAATCGATTATTGCCTTAACCTTAACTCCAAGCGGAGTCTGTTCCTTAATGTTCTTGCGGAAAATATCTCCTGTTGAGATGTGAGGGATTTTGTAGTCCTGTGCAACTTTTACTGCGAGAGAGCCTTTTCCTGCTCCCGGTGGTCCTAAAAAGATAAAATTCATATAAACTCCTTAATGATATATATCTATTTTACTGTGTTTTTTGAAATTGTAAAGAACGCAATTTCACTTTCCCACATAAAGAGCGTTGTTTCTGCTGATGTTTCAAGTATCCGCGCAATTTCGGAAGCCTTTTCTTTTCCGACTGCCTCGTAAATCGCTGCCGCATATGCTGAGGCCGGATTGAAAAACCAGTTTTCGATTTCTTTCCGCGTAATGCGCCGCTTTTCCTGAATCATTACCGGGCTTGAAGTGATTTCAAATCCCGCGCTTTTGGCTGCATCATTGATTGAATTGCAATCCCAGCTGAAAAGCGGATTTTCTTTATCAGAGAAAAAGGCATTTTCTGCAGCAGCCATCTTGTTCAGGTACGGGCGGTATTCTTCAAGAATCGGGCCTGATAAAACCTGCTTTTCTATAAGGCGGCTTATATGCTGCGTTCCGGACGGAATCTGCTGTGCAATTACGATTTTCCATTTGTCAGGAAGCAGTCTTGCATTGCTGGCGGCAGAAAATGCGTCAAATAGCGCGGCGATCGATTCCTGCTTTACAAACGGATTCCTGAAAAAAAGCCGGTCGAACTGAATGTCCTGCTTTAAAAATGATTCAAGTACTGCGCTAAGCGTATCCTTTGTAACAAACTGTGCGTCGGCTTCTGGATTTACGAGCAGGACAGGCTTGTCCAGATCTCCGAGCGTCCGCGCGTATTGTTCAAGGATTTCTTTTCCCTTATCAGAGCGGCATACACCGCATGTAATTCCTTCCGGCGTTTTCCGCGCTAAATCCCACAAAAGAAGCGCATCGTCAGCATTCCATACAAGATTGCGTTCGTGGCGCGAAAGGGAGGCGATTTGTGTCATGGTGTCGCGGATTTTTAAGAGCACTTCCGCTTTGTTTGAATCTATTCTTGCGCGCCAGGATTTGTCTGCCTTTTCAAGCGCGGACTCCTTCTGGCTGTCAGACGGACTGAATGTTAAGGACTCGCCGCTTGCCTTGTCTGTTTTAAAATGCTCCTTTACCCACCAGTCATTAATCGGGTTTACGCCGAATTCAGATTTTTCTTCATTCTGAGAAAAAACAGGCGGAGCGTTTTTTGAGCCTAGAGCCGCATCGCGTAACGCTTCCTGTTCCTTTGCGGTGTTTCCTTCGAGAATCGCCGCTATCTGAAGTTCACGCCGGGCAAGTACGTCTTCCCTGATTTTTGCCTCGTAGCCCTGAGTGCTCGGATTGTAAAAAACTTTTCCGACAAGCGAATCGGGAAGGTATTGCTGCGCCACCCAGTGATCGCGGTAAGCATGCGGGTACATATAGCCGGCTCCATGTCCGAAGCCTTCTGCATCGCGGTTTGAATCCTTTAAGTGATTGGGAACATCAGCGTCTTCTTTTTCGACTGAGGAAAGCGCATCAAAAAATGCCATTGAGCTGTTTGATTTGGGCGCTGTTGCAAGGTACAATGCCGCATGCGCCAGATGATAGCGCCCTTCGGGAAGTCCGATTCTGTCGAATGCCTCGGCGCAGCTTGTTACGACTCCCAGAGCGTACGGGTCAGCAAGCCCTGTATCCTCGCAGGCGGAAATCATCATGCGGCGGAAAATAAAATGCGGATCCTCGCCGGCGCGCACCATTCTTGCAAGCCAGTACATTGCCGCATCCGGGTCTCGGCCGCGGAGACTTTTTATAAACGCGCTTATTATGTCGTAATGATAGTCGCCGTCGCGGTCGTATAATACAACCTTTTTCTGAATTGATTCTTCGGCTGCTTCCTTTGAAATATAAATCGTAGAACCGTATGCAGGCTCCGGCGGATTTGATTCCGGCGACCATCGTTCGGGCGTTGTCTCAACGGCAAGCTCTATTGCATTTAATAATGAGCGCGCGTCTCCGTTTGCCGTTTCGACAAGATGCTCGAGCGCGCCTTCTTCAAATTCTATTTTCCAGTGCCCGTAGCCGCGGTCCTTGCTCTGAATTGCCATCATTGCGGCTTTCATCAAATCTTCGTTTGTAAGGGCCTTTAACTGGAATACGCGGCTTCGGCTTACGAGCGCTTTGTTTACTTCAAAAAAAGGATTTTCCGTTGTGGCGCCGATAAGGATAATCGTGCCGTTTTCGACCCAGGGTAAAAGCGCGTCCTGCTGCGCCTTGTTCCAGCGGTGAACTTCGTCTACAAAAAGGATTGTGCGCCGCTCGTAAAGATTTCTGTAATCTTCCGCCTGCTTGATGGCATTGCGTATGTCGGCGACTCCAGTAAGGACCGCATTGAGCGTTATAAAATTACTTTTTGTGTGATTTGCAATTACGCGTGCAAGGGTAGTTTTTCCGGAGCCGGGCGGTCCGTAAAAGATTACGGAAGTAAGCTGGTCTGCTGCAATGGCGCGGCGGAGAAGCCTTCCTTTTCCTACAATGTGGTCCTGTCCGATGTATTCGTCAAGGTTCCGCGGGCGCATTCTGGAAGCAAGCGGCTCCCGGTTTTTCTGCCCGGAAATAAAAAGGTCATCGCCCACAGTCTCTCTCCTTTATAATGCTTCTAAAACTCAGCGTATGTGGTAGAAAAAAAACTATTCCCTGTTCCAGTTACCGCGGCTAGGATAGTATGACCACAAGCCGATGTGACTGAACTGTGCAGAGTCGCTTCCTGTTCCGGTAAATGTTGAAGATGCATAAATTACCGCATCCTTTTCATTTTTTGTAGGATCCATGCTGAGCATGGCATTAATCATGTACTGCTGGCTCAATGTTGAATCTGCGTTTGTGTCAAATGTTCCCGTAGATGAAGCTAAGGCCCAGTTAGAATAAACAGGAATTCTTGCAGCTCCTCCGTCTGTTCCTACAATCATGGCGTCTCTTGTAAGTCCTAAAGACAGTACGCTGTTTCCTGCACTTGTACTTCCGCTTACAGCGCCGCCGAATTTAACTTTTGAATCATCACCGTAATAATAAACTGTCGGGTCAGCAGTTGCAGTTTCGTTTGTAGTAGCACCAGTACAATATGAGCTTGTTCCGTTAAAGAAAAGTATGTCTGAAACAGTTACTTCCGTGCCGCTTGAGCCTGAGCTGCCAGATGAACCTGACGAAAACCATACGCAGGTTGTAGTTGTATCTGTAGGCTTTGAAGCGGCATTGCTGGAGCCCAAGGTAAGGGCCTGTGTCGGCCATGAAGTTCCGTTCAGCTCGTAAACTTTTGAGTCATAGCGGATGAATGCCTTTCTGTGTGCGCTCTGTATTGCGTTTGTGCAGAAGAGAACGATTTTGTTGCTATTTGCCCAGCCTGTTTTAAAATCGAGGCTTTTAACCTTTGTCCAGCTGCTTCCGTCTGAGCTTGCATAAAGGATACGGTCGCTTCCGGTATTTACACCGTTGTTCTCGTCTTCCTTCTGTTTTGCAACAAGGCAGTAAATGTAATTTGAATCAGCTGCAAGCTTGAATACATGTCCTGTAGGAGAGCTTACTTTCTCCCATTCATTGTAGCTTGAAGCATACTGATCTTTTCTGTAAACATTTCCGTTCTGAATGTAGATGTCGTTCTGGAACCTTACGATTGAGTTTACGTCACCGATAATTGTCGCGTCCTTTAATGCTACCTCTTTGCGGATGTTCCAGAAAATTACATCCTGACAGCCTGTAAAAAGCACAAGGGTAGAAGTGATTATTGTCGCGATAGAAATTGCCTTAATTTTTTTCATCATTTTTTTATCCTAGAAATGGTACCTTACGCCTGCAACTGCCGAAATAAGAAACAGGTAGTCGTCCTTGCTGTGGTCATTTGCGTACCACTGCGGCATATATGTAAATTCACATTCAGCGCCGACCGACCAGTTTTCGTTTATTCTATAAAATACTCCGACTTCGGGACGGATTATCAATCCCGGAAAGTATGTGTAGCTCAGGTAATTTTCAATTGCCGCACCCACATTGAGGGTAATCGGGAACTCAAAGCGCCAGATGTACGGCTGGAATGTAATGCCCATTGTAATCGGAACATAAGTAAAGAGGTTTCCGCCGATTGTAGGATTATATCCGAACGAAAGGTCGGCGCCCAATGCGAGCATGCTTGTTAAAAAGCGGTGATAGCCTACCGTAATCTGACCGCCTAAAGTCATCTTGTCGCCAAAGTTCAGCGGAAAGTTAGGCATGGCAAGAAGCTTGATGAATGAATCGCCCGGACCGTTCTGAGTGTATTCCTGGTCATAGCCGTCATCGTAATAATCACCGTCAGCATCCTCGTCACTGTCGTCGTAATAATCGCCTTCAGTTGAAGACATCGGCGTGATTGGAGTTACGTCTGGTGCACCATAATCTTTTGCCGATACAAAGTTAAAGCTTCCTGCAAAAATAAAAAGCATGGCAAATAAAAAAGTTATGCCGGTGTTGCGTTTCATAGTTCCTCACAGATAGAATTTCAATAGCAAATTCGATATAATGACTTAAATGTTATGTTTTTAATTGCGAAAAAAAAAGACCTCGCCGTCAGGTTGGCCTTTACGCTATTTCCTAACATAATACATTTTTTAATGTCTTTATTCAATAAAAAACAGAAAATCGCTAAGGTTACAGATGCGATTAAAGTTGGGGGAAAAATGAGCTGTACTGTAATTGATGGAAAAGCCGTTGCTGCTGACATAAGAAAAGAAGTTTCAGAGGAAGTCCTTCGCCTTAAGGAAAGCGGAATCACGCCTTGCCTTGCAGTCATTCTTGTTGGCGAAAATCCGGCCAGCGTTTCCTATGTTACCGGTAAGCAGAAGGCACTTGCAGAAGTCGGCATGAAGGATAAGTCAATGCACCTTCCGGAATCTACGACGCAGGACGAGCTTCTTTCTATTATATCTGATTTGAATAACGATCCTGATGTGCATGGAATTTTAGTTCAGCTTCCTCTTCCAAAGCATATTGATGAAGAAAAGGTAATCATGGCAATTTCTCCTGAAAAAGATGTAGACGGTTTTCATCCGATGAATGTGGGCAACATGATGATCGGACGCGAGGCATTTTTACCGTGCACGCCGCATGGCGTTTTAGTTCTGCTTGAACGCGCAGGAGTGAAGACAAACGGAGCCAGAGCCGTGATAATCGGCCGCTCTAATATAGTAGGAAAGCCGCTTTCAATAATGCTTTCTTCCAAAAAATACAACGCCACCGTAACGATGTGCCATACAGGAACAAAAGACATTGCTTCATACACAAAGGACGCTGACATCGTCGTAGCAGCCGCCGGGCATCCGGGAACAGTTACCGCCGATATGGTAAAGGAAGGCGCTGCCGTCATCGATGTCGGTGTAAACAGAATTCCTGATGCAACCAAAAAAAGCGGCTTCCGGCTCATAGGTGATGTTGAGTATGAGGCAGTAAAGGAAAAAGCTTCCGTTATAACACCAGTACCCGGCGGCGTGGGCCCGATGACGATTGCGATGCTGATGGTGAATACGCTTGAGGCGGCAAAAAGGAAAATCGCGCGATGACATATTTTTTTGAGACATACGGCTGCCAGATGAATATCGCAGAGTCAGCCGCAGTTGAGCAGCTTTTGATTTCGCGCGGGTGGACTCGCTCGCCGGAAGTTCAGCGTGCAGACATGGTAATCATAAATACATGCTCCGTCCGTCAGACTGCCGAAAACAGAATTTTCGGACGGCTCGGATATTTTGCCGGATTAAAGGCTGTGCGCGCCTGTGCGCCTGACGCAAAGAGCAAGACTTTGGAGATTGCCGCCGATTACGTCAAAGACGGCGCAAAGCCTCTTACTCTTGTGGTCATGGGCTGTATGGCAGAGCGCCTTCTTGATTCACTCCAGAAGGATTACCCGATGATAGATTATGTTGTCGGAACTTTTGCAAAGAAAAAATTCGGTGACATAATCGAAGCAGTTGAAAAAGGCGCAGAACATGTTGAGCTTGATGATTCACCTGTCTACGAATTTGCGCCTGTGTCGCTTGAGCCCGGTGCGTTTACGGCATTTGTTCCGATTATGCACGGCTGCAATAATTTCTGCACATACTGCATCGTTCCGTATGTCCGGGGCAGGGAAGTTTCAAGAAGCGTTGACGACATCTTAAAGGAAATCGACACGCTTTCTTCTTACGGCGTAAAGGAAATTACGCTTCTCGGTCAGAATGTAAATTCATATTCTTATCAGGGACTTGATTTTCCTGAGCTTTTAAAACGGATTGCCTCACGATTAAAGGAAACAAAATCTTCGATAGGCTGGGTTCGCTTTATGTCGAGCCATCCCAAGGACCTCTCTGACGAATTGATTGAAATCATAAAAAATGAAGAAGTGATGTGCCGCCATATTCACCTTCCGGTTCAGCACGGCTCTTCAAAAGTCCTTAAGGAAATGAACCGCCGCTACACCCGTGAAGATTATCTTGCGCTTGTTGAAAAAATCAAATCGCGCATTCCGAATGTTTCGCTTACGACTGACATAATGCTCGGCTTCCCGGGAGAGACGGACGAAGATTTTGAGCAGGCTGTTTCGCTTATGGAGCAGGTCCGCTACGAGAATGCGTTCATGTATTATTACAATCCTCGAGAAGGAACTCCGGCCTGTACGCGTGAAGATCAGGTTCCGGTTGAAATAAAAAAAGAGCGTCTCCAGAAAATAATCGACATGCAGCTTGAAATTACAAGAGGCGAGATGGAAAAGCAGGTAGGGCAGACCGTCAAGGTTCTTTGTGAAAGCAAAAGCCGCGATAATGAAGGCGAGCTTTTAGGAAAAACCGAGCGTGATGAGCGCGTTGCGTTTGCAGCTCCTTCTTCACTTATCGGAAGCTTTGTTACGGTTCGTCTTGATTCGCTTTCGGGCAATACTTTCCGTGGTTGTCGTGTGTAATCTTTTGTGGTAAAATTTGCGTATGATTTTTAGACTGATTCTTTCAATATTTTTTTGCGTTCTGTTTGCCTTGTTCACTGGCTTTAATATTGGAAATAAATGTGATATCTGGTTTTTTGCAAAGACATTTCATCAGGTGCCTGTTTTTGTAACTGTCGTCGTATCTTTTGCAGCCGGACTTTTCTGTACGATTCCGGTTCTTGTTTTCAGACAGGACAAAAAGATGACTCCTGAACAGGCGCGTACACTTGCAGATAAGCTTGAAGAACGGAATAAAAAAAAGCTTGAGGCGCAGATCCGCAGGCAGAACAAAATCGAGCAGGCGCGCAAAAAAGCCGCTGAGGAAATTGTAAAGGAAGACGGAGTCGTACAACACAATGGCAATTAAAAAAATCATTTTTGCAGCCGTCGCCTTTTTTATCACCTTACCATTTTTTGCCGAGATTTCAGCGAGGGACGCGGCGGCAAAGGCTTCTGAATTTGAAAGCGTAACTGAATCTGTAAAATATATAGAAAAAATTATTCCAACCATAACTGTTGCCTCGGAAAAAAGGGCATTGTACGTTTTCTTAGGCTCGCTTCAGGAACAGATGGCACTCTACAAAAATGCCAGCTCGTCATATGCCGCCGCTGCCGGAATTGCCGCCGGAGATGCAGAGGGCATGCCTAAAAAAACACCGCAGCAACTTGTACTTGATGCAGTCCGTACAGCATTGTGCTACGGCGATTATGCTACGGCAGACAGCTATTTGAATTCAGCGGTGCGCAATTCACGCGACGAAAAAATACAGGCTTACATAAAGCTTTACGAGGTCTGGAGCGCTCTCTGCAAAGTAGAAAATGCATCGGAAATTGACGAGTCTGTAATCATCCTAAAAACTTATTCTACATTCAAGTCGATGGAGCTTCTGCGCCCTTCGATACTCCTTACGCTCTGGTATATTACAGGCGAGTCAGATTACGGAAATCAGATTGTAAAGGCGTATCCAAAAAGTCCCGAGGCGGCGGTTGTAAAGGGAACTGTTCAGATGATGCCCGCGCCGTTCTGGTATTTTATGCCAAAAAAGGGAGAGGCGCTTGCCGGCGCTGTTGAGAATGCGGTAGAGGCGCAGAATGTTGCAGTTGAAAAAAGCTCTGACGAGGATGCCGAAAAAAATACAGCCTCAATAAAAAAACAGCAGCTCGGACTTTTTTCAAAAAAAGAAAATGCTGATGACCTTGTGCGCCGGCTTAAGGAAAAGGGCTTTGCGCCGTACATTACAAAGGAAACCCGTCCGTCAGGAAATACATATTTTATTGTTGTAGTTGACGAAAACAGCGACGGCTCGATGGGAACTCTTTTAAGAAGCGCGGGCTTTGAGTGCTATCCGGTATTTTAAGGAAACCCAAAACTAATTGCGTCAAACTTTATAATTCACTATACTCTTTTATTACTATATTACTGAACAAATTTTTTAAGGATATTAAGGATACAATAATGGGCAACGAACAGAATTCAAATTTGGTTCACTGGGCCGATGTCATGGCCGATAAAATCATCAAGGAAAAAGGCGAGCTTGATCAGTATACTTGCGCTTCGGGAATCACTCCGAGCGGTACGGTTCACCTTGGAAACTTCCGCGAAATTATTACAGTTGATTTAGTTGTGCGCGCTCTCCGCTCAAGAGGAAAAAACGTGCGCTTTATTTATTCATGGGATGACTATGATGTTTTCCGCAAGGTTCCTGCAAACATGCCTGACCCGGAGACTCTCGAAAAATACCTGCGCTATCCGATTACAGAAGTGCCGGATACAACAGGCCGCAACGAAAATTATGCGCGCCATCACGAAGTTGATATCGAAACTCAGCTTCCGCGTGTCGGAATCAATCCTGAATTCCTTTATCAGGCAAGCCGCTATCGTGCAAACCGTTACGCTGAGGGAATGCGCAAGGCAATGCAGAACCGCGATGTGATTAAGGAATGCCTTAACGAATACCGCGACGATGCCCACAAGATGAAGCCTGAAGATGTATACTGGCCTGTTTCAATTTTCTGCGGCAAGTGCCAGAAGGATACGACGGAAATCATTGATTACGACGGCGAATACGGGATTACATACAAGTGCGCATGCGGTCATACAGAGACAGCTGACATCCGCACGTTCAAGGGCGCAAAGCTTGGCTGGCGTGTTGACTGGCCGATGAGATGGAATGAAGAAAAGGTTGTCTTTGAGCCGGGCGGAAAGGATCACATCAGTCCGGGCGGAAGCTACGATACTGCAAAGCTTGTTTCAAAGAAAATCTACGGCTGGGATGCGCCGATTACAATGCGCTACGACTTTGTAAATCTTAAGGGCGTTCCTGGAAAAATGTCTTCTTCAAAGGGAAAGGTAATTGCGCTTCCTGATGCCCTCGATGTTTATCAGGCGGAAGTCCTCCGTTATATTTTTGCCGGAACCCGCCCGAATACAGAATTTGCAATCAGCTTTGATCTTGATGTCCTTAAGGTATACGAAGATTACGATAAGACAGAACGTATCGTGTTCGGTGTTGATAAGGCAAAGAGTGACGAGCAGTTTGCAAAGGAAAAGCGCATTTATGAATTGAGCCAGATTGACGGCGTTATCCCGAGCGTAATGCCATATCAGATTACATTCAGAATGCTTACGACTTTGCTCCAGACTTATTCAGGTGATGTTGATTCAGTCATTAAATCTTTGGGTGACGTAAAACCTGAACAGGAAGAGCGTCTCCGCAGAAGATGTGCATGCGCCTGGTTCTGGATTCAGCATTCGGCTCCGGACTGTGCGCCTGATTTCTGCTTCAGCCTGAGAAACGATGGCTCAAAGGCTCAGCTTGATGGCGTTATGCTTGAGGCTGTTAAAAAAGTTCGTGATAATGTTGTTCCAAAGCTTGATTCCTTCCAGCTTGATAAGGAATGCCAGCAGGCAATTTATGATGTTGCTACGGAACTTGGAATTGAAGCAAAGGCATTGTTCACGGCATTGTATCAGGTTCTCGTTGCAAAGGATCAGGGCCCGAGACTTGGAAGCTTCCTCCGCATTATCGGAAAAGATAAGCTGAATAAAATTCTCAGCGTTTATTAAATAGAGAAAACTTTGATAACGTTACGGGAAACGATATGTTACGATTTTTGCTGAAAAAAAATTTTTGCGACGGCTGGGAAAATATCATCAATATAATTATTCCTAATCTGCTTGTAATATTTTCTGTTGCCGCTTTTTACGCACTGGGCGCCTATGTCGTACAGGCTGCCGGCACTCAGTTTCTTTTTCTCTCATTTCTTATCTGGATTGCGGGAGCAGGCGTATGCATGATTTTCATGACAGCCTTTTCTGAGGTTGCAGCAAGAATCGCGAATTTCGAAAGCGCGGGACTGCGGGATTTTTTTAAAGCAATCCCAGCCGCCGCAAAAGACGGGTTCCTGTATGGCGCGCTTATGGCGTTAATCATTATGGCAGCAGTAATCGGATTGCCTTCGTATTTTGCGATGGGGACAGCGGTAGGGCTTGCGCTTTCGATTGTCCTTTTCTGCTTCAATGTAATCCTGATTCTATCGCTGCAATGGTTTATCCCGCTCCGAGCCCTTCTTCACAATGATTTTAAAAAGTGCGTAAAAAAATGCTTTGTAATATTTTTTGATAATACGGCATTTTCTGTTTTTATGTTTTTTTACAATCTTGTTTTGTTTGTCTTTTCAGTTGTGTTTTTGTTCATGATGCCGTTAGGAGCGGGACTTGTGCTTTCGTCGGTAAATGCGCTGCGCCTGAGGCTTTATAAATACGACTGGCTTGACCAGCATCCTGAATTAAAGGGCGTAAAGACGCGCAGAAATATTCCGTGGAGCGCGCTTATCGCCGAGGACGAAGAATCGCTTGGTCCTCGCAATTTCAAGAGCTTTTTCATGCCGTTCAAGAGTGACGAGTAGTTTTCACATCCCAAACAAACTTTTGTTCTGCTCGTCACCATGCGATTTTGTGCTCTGCACGAAAATCGCTGTGCCCAATCGTGTAGTTTCACTTCCCAAACAGACTTTTGTTCTGCTCGTCACCATGCGATTTTGTGCTCTGCACGAAAATCGCTGTGCTCAATCGTGTAGTTTCACATCCCAAACAGACTTTTGTTCTGCTCGTCACTGCATTCCTTTCTTTTTCTTACCTATAATTTTTTTGTGGAAAACTTCTTAAAATCGTGCTAAAATACTCTTTATGAAAACATTGACCTTGCTTCAAGGTAAGCCAATGTCGCATGGCGCAATTGTTACTCCTAACGGCGTAAATTTTACGATTTTTTCACGCAATGCGACGCGTGTAGTTCTTGCAGTTTTTGAAAATGCAGATTCAGGCGAACCGTATGCAACTTTGGAATTTGACCCTAGAAAAAACAGAACGGGAAATGTATGGCATGCTCTTGTTCCGGAGTTACGCCCCGGTGATTTTTATTTATACAGAATAGACGGACCTTTCGATCCATCAAAAGGCTTAAGGTTTGATTTCAGCCGCTACCTTCTTGATCCATATGCGCGGGCTTTTTCAGAAGGCTCCGTGTTCAATTTTTTTGCTAATTCCCCAACACGCGATATAGATACGATGTTCATCAAGGACAGGAAAATTCCTGATGTAAGCCTGTTCCCAAAATGCGTTGTCGTTGATGACGATGACTTTGACTGGGAAGGTGATGTCCCGATTAACAGGCCGCTTACAAAAAGCATAATTTATGAAACACATCTTAAAGGCTTTACGGCATCAGCTTCTTCCGGTGTTGCAAATCCGGGAACATACAAAGGCTTTATCGAAAAAATTCCTTACTTAAAAAAGCTGGGAATTACAGCTGTTGAGTTTCTTCCGATTTTTGAATTTGACGAAAACGAAACCGGAAACGTAAATCCAAAAAACGGCGAGCGTCTTTCGAATTACTGGGGCTACAGTACAATCGGTTTTTTTGCTCCTAAGAACGGATACGCCGCTGATAAAAAAAATCCGGGTGCATGCGTAAATGAATTCAAGCTTCTTGTGAAGGAATGTCATAAGGCAGGAATCGAAGTGATTCTTGATGTCGTTTACAATCATACCGCAGAAGGAAACGAGCACGGTTATACTTTTGAGTTCAAGGGAATTCAAAATGACACGTATTATCTTTTGTGGGAAAGCGACCGCCAGTATTACACAAATTATTCTGGATGCGGCAATACTTTCAACTGCAATCACCCTGTAACGCGCTCGTTTATTCTCGACAGCCTTCGCTATTGGGTTACGCAGATGCATGTTGACGGATTCCGTTTTGATCTGGCTTCAATTTTATGCCGTGCTCAGAACGGTAATCTGATTAACTTTCCGCCAGTTACAAATTTAATTTCAGAAGATCCGATTCTTGCAAACACAAAAATTATCGCAGAACCGTGGGATGCTGGCGGCGGATATCAGGTAGGATTTTTCCCGGGCGGAAGATGGGCTGAATGGAATGACCGTTTCCGTGATGACATAAGGCGCTTTGTCCGTGGTGATGAATTTACTTCAACTGCAGCTGCGACCAGAATGGCGGGAAGCTCTGACATTTATCTGTACAACGGAAAGATGCCGTATCATTCTGTAAATTATATTTCGTGTCACGACGGCTTTACGATGAACGATGTCGTAAGCTACAACTCAAAGCACAATGATGAAAACGGCGAGGAAAACCGCGACGGCTCTGATAACAATCAGTCTTACAATCATGGATTTGAAGGCGCATGTACGAACGATAAAATTGAAGCGCTTCGTTTGCGTCAGATAAAAAACTTTATGCTGATGCTGCTTCTTTCGCAGGGTACTCCGATGCTTTTGGGCGGTGATGAATTCCGCAGAACTCAAAACGGAAACAACAATGCGTATTGTCAGGATAACGAGACTTCATGGTTTGACTGGACGCTTGCTCAGAAAAATACAGGGCTCGTTGATTTTGTAAGCCGCCTTATTGCATTCAGAAAAAATCATCCGATGTTCTCGCGCTGTCATTTTTTTGGCGAGACAGAAGAAGAGAAAAAATGCGGCGTAGACATAAACTGGTTTGAGGATGACGGACGCACTCCTGACTGGAATAAGCTGAACCGCTTCCTTGCATGCGAGCTTTTTGGAATGCGTCATAAAAAAGAAGACGGAGTGTCTGACTGCAATTTGTATTTTGCAATGAATACGGACAGACATGATGTAAATGTAATTCTTCCTTCACTTGAACACGGGTATGAGTGGGTAAGGGTAGCTGATACGTCGTTCCCGTCAGGTGAAGATTTTGTTGAAGAGGGAAAGGAAGAGGCGCTTGCTTCACAGAAGCGTTACATCCTTCCGTCGAATAGTGCAGTAGTTTTGATAAGCAAGAAAATATAGGAAATTGGAGGAGAAAATGAATTTTGATTCAGAGAAATTTAAGACGGCCTTAAAGGAAAGATTGAAGAGGCAGTACGGAAAGGACATAGCACACGCAAACAGCCACGACCTGTA
>CACYCX010000089.1 GCA_902772975.1 uncultured Spirochaetaceae bacterium | reverse complement strand
CAGTAAATTCAGCTCCAGTAAATACAGCTTCTGGAAAATCAGAGTCAAAATCTGATTCTTCGGTATCGGTAAAATCAAATCCGTCATCTGTAAACACTCCAAAAAACTCTGATGCTTCTTCCAACCCGCCTGTTGTTTCAGTTACGGCATCAGGCTTGGATTCAGAACAAAGCGAAAACCTTGACGGAACTGTAAATGATGACGGCACCTTCAACAGACAGAAAGAAATTGTTCCGTCACGCAAAATGAACGCTCTCAGAAATCAGTTCATAGATATTGTGTACCCAGGCTCAGGCTGGATTTATCTGGGCGAGGCCGACAGGGAAAACAAGCTTATTTTTTCCGGAAGGAAGCTTGGCGCAAACAATACTACATTCACATTGAGGACACAGAAAGCAGGCAAGGCTTTGCTTCACTTTTTTAAGAACGACTTGCTTACTGGAAAATATATTGACGATTATCTTGAAATTAACATAGAGATGCAGACAGCGCTTTCTTCTGAGCACATCGAGGCGCCTTCGTACGCTGATGTAGTTCCGCAGAAACCGGAAAGAAAAACCGAAACCGCTTCCGAAAACAGCATTTTAAAAGACGAAAGTGTTCCGGAATCAGAAGGAAATTCAGATTACGAATTTAACGGCGAAAGCGCAAGGCCTGAGTACGCAGAAAATTCAATGCAGAATTCAGTAAATAATGCTCCTGAAGAAAACGTTCAGACTAAAATTCAGACTTCTGGAAATGAATCAGAAAAATCAGATCAGCGGGAAAGAAACTTATCAGCTTCACGAACTCAGACTGGTTCTGCAAAACCGCAGGCTCTGGACAAAGCAAAATCGGAGCCCGACATAACTGCAACATCATCAACAGGAAGAACAAAGGGAAATCTTTCGCAGCAGAATCTTCTTGAGCAGGCGCAGAAAGCATATGACGAAAAGCGTTATGCAGAGGCGCTTGAACTTGTACAGCAATTTTTTGATGCGGCAGTTTCTGATTATGACAAGGGACTTTTCCTTGAAGGACAGATTCTTGAGGCTAAATCAGAAGTTCAGAATATAAAAAGCGCAATCGATGCATATGATACACTGGTAAAAAATTATCCGCAGAGTACATTGTGGAATCTTGCCAACAGACGGAGCATTTACCTGAGGCGTTTTTACATCGACATCCGCTAATAGATTTTAAGTTTTAAAATAGGAGAAAATGAATATGAAAAATATTTTTACGTTATCCGCAGTTTTTCTTGCATTGGCTTTCACTTCCTGTACATTCGTTCAGAGAGCAGAGCAGAAACCTGAGCGGACTGTAACTGTTGACGGTGAAGGTTCAGTTCTTGTTACGCCGGATATTGCAACTATTTCGCTTGCGGTAAACACTTTCCACAGAGACGTAATAATTGCAAGCCAGCAGAATGCAGAAATCGTTGCAAAGGTAATAAACGCACTTGTAGATGCAGGCTTCAGTAAGGAAGCGGTTTCCACATCCGATTACAGGATTACACAGGATATTTCCAACAGAAACGGCATTCAGTATCGTGGAGATTACCGCGTAACAAATTCTATTAACATTCTTGCACGCGATATTTCTAAGGTTGGAAATGCAATCGATGTTGCCGTTAAAGCCGGAGCAAATCAGTTTACATCAATTGATTTTTCTGTTTCTGACATGCAGGCTGCAGTACGCGAAGCCAGGACGCTTGCGATAAAAAATGCATATGAATCTGCAAAATTAATGGCAGGAACAAGCGGTGCTGCATTAGGAAAAATCCTTACTATTGAAGAAGTAAGTAACGGCTACCGCTCACCGCAGCTTTACACACAGAGAAATTTTGTTGGAAATTCAATGACTGATGAAACTTCAATTTCTCCGGGAAAGCAGAACGTAACTGTTACAGTTCACTGCGTTTACGAAATGATTTCGGAATAATTTTTTATAGGCATAGGAGTAAAAAATGCTTGATTATAAATTCATCAAAGAAAATCTTGAGGCTGTGAAAAAGAATATCGCTGACAGGAACATGACTGCTGATGCAGATATAGTTGTTGAGCTTTACGATAAGCGCACTGCCCTTGTAACAAAAAGGCAGGGACTTCAGGAAAAGAGAAACGCAAATGCCGCCGCAATGAAGGGCAAAATGGAAAAGGCAGAGCGCGATGCACTTATTGAAGAAGGACGCAAGGTAAAGGATGAAATCGCTGAAGTTGAAAAGGAGCTTACAGAAATTGAAGCAAACCTTGAAGAAGCAGCGAGAAAGATTCCTAATATGGCAAGTCCTAAAGCCCCGATTGGAAAGCTTGATACAGAAAACCTTGAAGTAAAAAAAGTCGGAACACCGCGCAAATTTGATTTTGAACCGAAAGATCACGTTCAGCTTATGGAAGACCTTGACCTCATCGACTTTGAGAGGGCAACTAAAGTTTCAGGTCCGAAGTTCTATTATCTTAAAAATGAGGCAGTTTTTGTTGAGCAGGCCCTTATCATGTATGCCCTCAATATTCTGCGTAAGCACGGCTTTACTACATTCATTACGCCTGATGTAGCTAAAGAAGAAATCCTCAAAGGAATCGGATTTAATCCGCGCGGCAATGAAAGCAATGTTTATGCAATCGAGGAAGAAGGCACATGTCTTGTAGCAACTGCAGAAATCACGCTCGGCGGCTACCACTCAAATGAGATTCTCGATAAGTCAAAGCTGCCGTTATTCTACTGCGGTCTTTCTCACTGTTTCCGCCGCGAAGCAGGAGCAGCCGGACAGTTCAGTAAGGGACTTTACCGCGTTCACCAGTTTGATAAGGTTGAGATGTTCGTATATTGTACGCCTGAGCAGTCTGACGAGCTTCACGAAAAGCTCCGCTTAATCGAAGAAGAAATTTTTGAAGGACTCGGAATTCCGTTCCATGTAGTAGACACCTGCACAGGCGATCTGGGTGCTCCTGCTTACCGCAAATGGGATCTTGAAGCCTGGATGCCTGGAAGAAACGGCGGCGAATATGGAGAAGTTACTTCTACTTCAAACTGCACTGATTATCAGAGCCGCCGCCTTAATGTACGCTACAAGGATGATGACGGAAAGAATAAGTATGTTCACATGCTTAACGGAACTGCAGTTGCAGTAGGCCGCGCGATGCTTGCGATTTTTGAAAACTATCAGAATGAGGACGGCTCAATTACAATTCCTGAAGCACTTGTTCCATTCTGCGGCTTCGACAAAATAGTACCAAAAAAATAAAAGGCAGCTTATATGGAACAGACAGAGCACACGGAAGAAAAAAATTATCCCAAAGGAATCTTCTATATCCTGCTTGCTTTTATGGCAGCAGGAATTCTTGCAATATTAAAGGTAACTGCAAGTTTTTCAATTCCTATTACAATGGCAATTCTCCTTTCTTTCGTAGCCCTGCCTGTGATTTCAATGTTCTACAGGAAATTTCACCTTCCGTGGGCCATTGGAATCGTAATCATGCTTGTATTCTTTATAATTTTAATTCTTGTAATAAGCTCGCTTTTAACCACGAGCGTTGCAGCTATTCTTGCCGTTTATCCAAAATACGAAAGCCGCTTCCTTGAATTATATAAAATTGCCGCGAGCAATTTCGGTCTTGTATATGATGATGCAAAAAGCCTCTTTGAAAATCTCTGGGCACAGTTGGGAATCAAGAAATTAGTTCAGTCAATGGCATTCATGGCTTCGAACATGGCCGTAACTTTTGTAAAAAATTTCATGCTTGTGTTCCTGCTCTTTACTTTTCTGCTTGCCGAAGTTTCGATTTTCCAGGAAAAAATTTCACTTGCATTTGAAGGCCGCGTTCAGTATCGTGTAAAAAAAATACTGATGAACACAATCGTAGATGTAACTCAATTTCTTTCGATAAAATTCATCATTTCGTTTGCAACAGGAATTCTGATTTATATTGGCCTTAAGCTTGTGGGAATCGAATTTCCTATTGTCTGGGGATTTCTTGCATTCGTGCTGAATTTCATTCCGACATTCGGCTCTGCCCTTTCATGCGGCTCAATCATCATATTCTCTATACTTCAATTTTTCCCGGAATGGCCGCCTGTAATCCTTACGGCAATTATTGTAGTTGCAATTAATTTTGTTCTTGGAAACATCATTGAGCCAAGAATTGAGGGAAGGAACCTTGACCTTTCGCCTTTCTTTATCCTCGTTTCTCTTTCTTTGTGGGGCTGGCTCTGGGGCTTTATAGGTATGATTCTTGCGGTTCCGCTTACTGTAATCATAAAGATTATCTGCGAAAACATTTCGTTCCTGCGGCCGGCTGCAATTCTTTTAGGCAACAAGAAAGACATTAAAAGCGCAAAGCAAAAGGAAAGCGGTAAGTAAAGCAGTTCAAAAAAATTTTAATTCAGGGTAAAGTTTTTATCTTACGCTTACTTTACTCGATAATCTCTTACACGAAAATTTCGTTGGTACATTTTTCGTACAAAAACCTGAGGTCTTCTTCGTGAATTGAAGTATAGCGGCAGACTGCAGCCGTATACTTGATTTCATTGTCGTTATAGTTTCCTTCAACCTGACAGGTTACAAAAATCTTTCGTTCCTTCAGAGGATGCGGAAGCGGGAAAGACATTTCAAGCGCATATTCTGTTCCCGGCTTTAAGCTCAAATTAAGGGATGAGCTTGCAAAAACAATACGCTCGTAATCAACATAAAGGATATCAAGAGGACCTCGTTTTGGCTCCTGCCCTACATTCTTTTTTTCTTCTTCTGCAAGATACCTTACGACGGGAATTAACTGAACGCCGTTACCTGCAGTGCCGCTTTTCCGGGCGTGCGCGATAAATTCTTCAAGATATGACTTGGCTTCGTGCTGAACTGATTCTTCGATATCCGACCAGACAGGACGCGTAAAAAGCGTATAATTTTCTTTGGGAAAGCAGTCAATATGCAAATCAGTTTTTTCGTTTACAGAATAATAAAGCACGGCCGAAAAATCTGTGGGACGAGACTGCGGGGCCTGAGTTATGCGGCTGATTGATGAAGGAATTACAAGGGCAAGTCCGCCGGAAGTCTGCTTGAGTTCAGTGACAAAGAAAAGTCCGATTCTGTTGAAATAAAATTCTACACGTACAATTTTTGAGACATGATTCTTTACGTTTTCAGGCGGGTTGGTTAAAAGGATGATTCCCTGCTCCAATACTTTAATTCCTTCAGCCTTTATTGCAATCGGGAAAACGGCAGAAGACGCAGGCTTGATTTCGCCCTGGGAATCCGGCTTTACATCCTCAACAGGAGTTACCGTAACCGGAACATTTCCGTCAATTAAATATTGAAGAACAAGCTCTCTTTCGATTCCTGTAAGTTCATTCACTTCCACCATAATCCTCCGTCCGCTCGATTTCCAGCTGCTGAATTTTCCAGCCGCCGTTTTGCTGAATCGGGTATATATAAGTATACAAGATTTTTTTATTACAGGTAAAGCGCACCGGAATCTCAAAATTTTCGTCAGTAATAAAAGGCTTTCCGATCATAAACGATTTTACCGGAAACAGGCTTTCCGTATCATGAATATAAAGAACAAGTGAATAAAAAGTTTCCCTTGCCATAAGGCTTGTCAGGGTTGAAGAATCAGGGCTAACCCGTTCAATATCTTCAGTAAGTTTTTTTTCCTTCTGAATTTTTGAGACGCTTACATCATTTGAATATTTTATAAATTCATTGCAGAATTTTTCGATTAATTCCAGCAGCTCTCCCTGGGCGTCCGTTACATCTAATGTCGTAAAGCCTTCGATGTACGGATAAATGCCTGAAAAGGAATGGCCGCCCTGAAGTGCAATGAACGCAGACGGGGTAAGCGAAACCTGATTTGAAACGGCTTCAAAAGAATCAATATTCTGAGAAAGCCTCTTACCTTCTATCTGATACGTCCACTTTGCTTCTTCATTTTTTGTATTGAATTCAGACTGAAGCGTTAGATATTCCTTTGCGGCTGCTTCTTTTTTTTTGCCGCATGAAAATGAGAACAGTGAAAAAATCAGGATTAAAAGGATTACCTTCATACTTTTTTACAATTATAACACACTTTTTCTTTTAAAGGAATTGCATGATTACACTTAAATCTGATAAAATATCTTAAATATAATTTTAGGGGAATACAATGGCACTTACACTCACAGAAAAAATCCTTCAGGCACACATAGTAAAGGATGCGCTTACGGGAACCGAATTTATCCCGGGAAAACCAATCAAGCGCGGCGATGACATTGCAATTAAAATTGATCAGACGCTTACTCAGGATGCCACAGGAACGATGACATACCTTCAGTTTGAGACTATCGGAATTCCACGCGTAAAGACAGAGCTTTCAGTTTCATATATCGACCACAACACGCTCCAGACAGATTTTAAGAATATGGACGACCACAGATACCTTCAGTCAATTGCGGCAAAATACGGACTTTATTTCAGCCGTCCGGGAAACGGTATCTGCCATCAGGTTCACCTTGAATGCTTCGGAAAGCCTGGCAAAACACTTTTGGGTTCAGACAGCCACACACCTACCGGCGGCGGTATCGGAATGATTGCTATCGGAGCCGGCGGCCTTGATGTAGCGGTTGCCATGGGTGGAGGCGCTTTCCACCTTGCTATGCCGAAAATATTTGGCGTTAAGCTTACAGGTAAATTAAGAAAGGGCGTTGGTGCAAAAGACATTATCCTTGAAGTACTCCGCCGCGAAACTGTAAAAGGCGGCACCCTTGCAGTATACGAATATTTTGGCGAGGGAGTTTCATCGCTTACAGTTCCGCAGCGCGCTACAATAACAAACATGGGCGCCGAGCTTGGTGCAACATGTTCAATTTTCCCGAGCGACGAAAAGACAAAGAGATTCCTTGAAAGCATGGGCCGCGGCGCTGACTGGACTGAACAGAAGGCAGACGACGGCGCAGAATACGATAAGATTATCGAAATCAATCTTGATGAGCTTAGCGCACTGGCCGCCTGTCCGCACAATCCAGATGTTATTGACAGCATTAAAAATCTTGCCGGCAAAAAAGTAACGCAGGTTGTAATCGGTTCGTGCACAAACTCATCGCTTGATGATTTGGAAAGCGTTGCCGCTATTGTAAAGGGAAAGCACATTGCACCGGGCGTTGAAGCCGGAATTGCTCCGGGAAGCCGCACAACTTTATTGATGGCTTCTAAGGCAGGAATCTTACAGGATTTAATTGAAGCCGGCTTCAGGATTCTTGAAAGCGCCTGTGGTCCGTGTATCGGACAGGGATTTGCACCAAACAGTGAGGGCGTAACCCTCCGTACATTCAACAGAAACTTTAAGGGAAGAAGCGGCACCGCAGATGCCAATGTATATCTTGTAAGCCCGGAAACTGCTGCAGCGGCGGCAATTACCGGCGTATTTACGGAAGCAGAAACGCTTTCATACGAGGATCCGGCTTACACGACAGGCGTACGCGTTTCAATGCTTGACGGCAAAGACGGCCGCCTTTCAAGCGAGGATATCCTTAAGGCAGCAACAGACCGCGGCATGATTATTCCGCCGCTTCCTGAAGCAAAAGCCGCAAAGGTAGAAATTTTACGCGGTCCTAATATCAAGCCGTGCCCGTCATGCCGTGAATACAAGAAAAGCCTTACGCTTCCTGTAAGGTTAAAGGCCGGCGATAATGTTTCGACAGATGACATCATGCCGGCGGGCGCAAAGGTTCTGCCGCTTCGCTCAAACATCCCTGAAATCAGTAAGTTTACCCTTACACGGCTTGATGAGACATTCTACGAAAGAAGCGAAAAAGAAAATTTTGCAGACTGCATCGTAGTTGGCGGTGAAAATTACGGACAGGGTTCAAGCCGTGAGCACGCCGCACTCGGCCCGATGTACCTTGGCGTACGCGCAATCCTTACAAAAAGCTTCGCCCGCATACACAAGGCAAACCTGATTAATTACGGAATCATTCCGATTAATTTTGTAAATCCGGATGATTACAATCAGATTAAGCAGGGCGACATTCTTGAAATTACTAATATTGAGGAAGCCCTTGATACTGGCGCACAGTTTAAGATTTCTTTGAACGGAAAAACTATTCTCGGAACAAACGATCTTGCTGAGCGTTCAAGAAAGATTTTGAAGCAGGGCGGACTTGCGCGCTATACGAAAAACGGCGGAAATTAATTTTCACCTGCGCTTTATTTCATCCTGTAAAGCATGCTCGGTCGGCCGCCGGTGCTGTAATTAACATCGGCGATTATTATCTTCTGCTCTTCAAGATAATTTAAGTAATGGCGAGCAGTTACGATTGAAATGCCAAGCTTTTCGGCAAGCATTTCGACTGTCTGCCAGCCTTTATTCTGCAAAAGATAATTCTGTATAAGGCAGAGCGTTTTTTTCTGGATTCCCTTAGGAAGATTTTCAGGAACTTCAATTGAAGCAGAGGCATCAGATTTTATTTCAGCCTGAGAATTTTCCTTTGAGGAATTTTTGAATTTAGAAGCAGGATTAGAAATTATATTATCAATGCTTGACTGATCAAGAACTGTATTCTGCTTAAGAATCGTGTGCTTTGAAACAAATTTTTCAAGAGCCACCTGAAAACGCTCGTATGCAAAAGGCTTAATAAGATAATCGACTACACCAAGGTGCATTGTCTCTTCAATTGTAGAAGAATCGTTTGCGGCAGTAACCATTATAACTTCAGAAGAAATTTTTTTCTCCCGGATTTTTTTCAGCGTTTCAATTCCGTCCATGTAAGGCATGAATACATCAAGCACTATAAGGTCAACGGAATTCGTTTCAAGATAAGAAAGCGCATCCTGACCGTTTCTAAATGATTCGGTAACCGTAAACAAAGGATTCTTGCAGACATATTCCTTGTTTATCATCGCTACCATTGGATCATCTTCAATAATCAAAACCTTATACTGCATTTTAAAACCCCGATTTTTTATATCTGGCTGTTCATTGAAACTACAAAGCAGCAGCCTTTTCCTTCTTCTGATTCAAAGGAAATTTTTCCACCCAGACTTTCTATCAAAAGCCGCGTGTGATACAAACCGACTCCACGTCCCTCACCTTTCGTTGAAAAACCATTCTCAAAAACATGATCCTTTACTTCATCGCTTATTCCGCAGCCTGTATCCTGCACTGTAATCAACAGCGAGCCTGGTTTTGTCATTACGCCAAAGTGAAGTTCATTCTGCCTGCATTCACTATGCGCCATAACATTCATGGCATCAAGCGCGTTATCGATTAAATTTCCTGTTATCGTAACAAGCGCTTCTGAAGGAATATCGACATCTTCTGATTTAAAATGCAGGTTTTCATTAAGGATAAATTTTACATTGCATTCTGAAGCGCGGGCAATTTTTCCGATAAGCAGAGCTGCAAACGAAGCGTTGTCGATTGAGTTCATTACCTTGCTTATTGTCTCACGCTGGATTATGGAAATGTTTTCGATATACGACTGCGCTTTTTCGTACTGTCCGATTTGAATCAGTCCTAAAATAACATGCAGCTTGTTTGTAAAATCGTGATTGTTTGCGCGCATTGAATCAACAAGGAATTTTGTTCCCTCGAGATCCTCTGCAAATTCCAGAAACTGCTTCTTGATTTTTTTTGAAAGGGTCGTGCATATTGCAAGCTCAATTAAAATCGCAGCGATTGTAACGACAAGAAAAAGAAGCATGGTCCTTATTGTAACGCTTCGCATTGAGGTCCGTAATTTGATTATCATGATAAAGCCCTCGTAATGTCCGTCATCATCATAAATTGCAGAATAAGTTCGCCTCTGTGGACCAGAAGGACCCGTACTGTTTTCAGTTAAAAAATCAGAAGACATCGTCTCAAAATCCGGATGCGTTCCGTCAAACTGCGTATTAATAAGCTCGTGATGTGCATGATAAATACGGTTATTGTTTTTATCTACGATTGAAATTACGTCGATATCAGGAAGGTCTTCTATTATGGAATCCATGTATAAAGTCAATTCAGGCTGGCTCATGTTTTTTGCAAATTTATAAAGGCGCGTTACAAGCTCGGAGGTATCTTGAAGCGACTGGTTGAATGCCTTGTCATTAGATGAAATGTTTATCATCGCGCCGCCGATTGTAAGGAGAATCGTAATTCCTATAATCAGTGCAAGCTGGTCATGCTTAATTTCTTTGCGCAATGCGTTTAGTGTCTTTCTGTTAAAGCTAGTCTTCATAATTCTACTATATACTATCATAAAGCTTTAGGCGAACTTTTGAAAGTAAAAAAAATTCTAAATAAAAATATTTTTTTTAAATTTTTAAAACTTTCAAAAAATTGCACCAAAAAATTATTCGGCTATAATGCAATCAAGATTAAAAAATCACAGAGGATTAACAGTTATGGAGTTTGGTCACCTTTTTGAATGTATGATGTTGGTTTGCTTCGGATTTTCATGGCCGCTTAATGTAATGAAAGCGTACAGGGCCCGCACAGCAAAGGGAACTAGTTTAGGCTTTATTTTCCTGATTATCACAGGATATGTTGCCGGAATTACTGCTAAGTTTTTTAACCACCAGTTTAATTATGTTCTGGCAGTTTATTTCTTGAACCTTGCAATCGTAATGACAAACGTTTTTGTTTACATCAGAAACAAAAATCTTGACAGACGTGCTGCCGCAGAGATTAAGGTTGTCTCAAAGGCAGGTAATATTGAAGAAGAAAAAAGTTCCAAGGAGGAAAATATGAACTATAGCTACTCATTTGATAATCTGATTAACCCGAAGGGAAAAGTCAGCAAAGAAGAAAAGAATGCAGTTATTCTGCTTGGTTCCGGTATGGACAAGGACATTCCTGTTCAGAGTCTTGGAAAAGAATTCAACTTCAATTTCAAAATCTACAACAAGAGCAAGGATGATCTTCTTGTCAGCAACGCAGGCGAATACTTCAACGAAAATATTGCACCGCTTGCTCCGGAAGGAATCCTTATTCACATCGGATCAAAGGATGTGGCTGCATACAGAAACGACAGCGACCAGTTCGTATCTTCATATCTTGAACTTATCAACGGAATTAAGAAATGCAATCCAAAATGCCGCATAGCTTTGATTTCTGTAAACAATCAGGGTAATGACAAGACAGTCAGCAGCATGAACAAGTCAATCAAGGGAATTGCAGAATCTGAAAAGTGCTCATTTGTAAATCTTGACAATGCTAAGCTCTGGAATCCGCAGGCTACAAAGGCAGCAGTTGAGTTTGCACACAGCATGGGACTTAATACAAGAAAGCCTTTGAATGATGTTGCAGAAATCCTTTACAGCTATGCATACAATGTTCTTGTACCACAGGCAACTGTAACTGATATGGTTGGATAATTTTAACTCTCTCTCTCCACATTATCTCACCATTTAAAAATATACTTTTGAGGGTCCTGTCAAACGGCAGGACTCTCTTTTTTTTACTATTTGATATCATCAAAAAAATCCGGTAACTTTATTTTTCTTCGAACTTTTTTCAATTATAGATTTTTCCTATTACTTTTAATAACAAAATAGTATCTTTTTCCTATTGCTTTAGTAGGTTATTTTTGATAATGTTTTGTCAATGCAGGAAATTGCATTGGGAACTTTACAATATGGCTTACATAAAAATTTCTGAACTTTATAAAACATATTATCCTCACGGACAGGCGCTTCCGGTTTTGCGCGGCATAAACCTTTCAATTTATAAAGGTGAAATATTTGGAATAATCGGTTTTTCTGGAGCTGGAAAGTCTACCCTTGCCCGATGCATTAACCGCCTTGAAAATCCCGATAAGGGTTCCATCATAATCGGCGATACAGATATTCTTTCGCTTGGCAAAAAGGAACTTAAGGCAGAGCGCCGCAGAATCGGAATGATTTTCCAGACATTCAATTTATTTGAATCAAAGACTGTTTATAAAAATATTGCCTACCCTCTTGTTATTTCAGGCGTAAAAAAATCTGAAATCAGGCAGCGCGTTGAACAGACGGCTGAGCTGGTTGGCCTTACTGACAAGCTTAATTCATATCCGGGAGGCTTGAGCGGCGGTCAGAAGCAGCGCGTTGGAATTGCCCGGGCCCTCATAAACAATCCAGAAGTCCTGTTAAGTGACGAGGCTACCAGCGCACTTGACCCTCAGACGACATTGCAGATTCTTGACTTGCTAAAAGAAATCAACGAAAAAACAGGCATTACGATTTTGATGATAACTCATGAACTTGAAGCCGTTAAATACGCTTGTCAGAGAATGGCAGTTCTTGAAGAAGGAAAAATTGTTGAAGAAGGAAGCGTTCAAAATATTTTCAACAATCCAGAAAGCCGTACCGGAGAATTATTTTCAAAAGTATTCTTCCGCCTGAATTCAGAGCAGCTTTACAGAAGCGGAATGTACGCAATTTAAAAAAAGTACGCTTTAGAGGAGACGACAACAGATGAGTTTGCTTGATAACAGTTTATGGGCAGTACTGAAATCTTCAGTTTCTGCTGAAATATGGTCAAAGCTTTGGCCAGCAATTTTTGACACGCTCTACATGACGGCATTGGCCAGCCTGATTGCTCTCGTGTTTGGTTTAGCGCTCGGGGTTGTACTTACAGTTACAAGCCCCGACGGACTTTTTCCGGTAAAAGCAGTTTACAAGGTATGGGGATGGATTATCAATACGCTCAGGTCTTTGCCGCAGATGGTAATGATAATCATGCTTATTCCTTTAGCAAGATTTTTATTCGGAAAAAGTTACGGAGCAAATCCTTGCATTGTCGCAATTGCGGCAAGTTGCATTCCGATGTATGCACGCGTTGTAGAAAGCAGCCTTCTGGAAATTAACAAGGGTAAAATCGAAGCCGCAAAATCAATCGGCTCCTCAAACTTACAGATTATTTTCCATGTGCTGCTTCCCGAAACTTTACCGTCATTAATCCGCGGCTTTACCATTACGGTAATCGCGGTGCTCTCAATGACGGCACTTGCGGGAATGTTCGGCGCCGGTGGAATCGGAGATATTGCGGTGCGCTATGGATATCAGCGCTTTCAGCACGACAAGCTTTTAGCTTGTATCTATGTTCTTGTTCTAATCGTTCAGATTGTTCAGGGCACAGGAAATTTTGTATCAAACAGAATTTTAAAAACAAGAGGACTCATTTAGAAGTCCAGCAAAAATTATAATAAGAGGTAAAAATATGAAAAAAATTATTGCCGGTGTTTTGGGAATTGCCGCTGTACTTTCACTTGCTTCATGCGGAAAAAAATCAGGTTCAGCTTCTGCTTCAGAAGACGGAATAGTTACATTGAAGGGCATCATTGATCTTGTTCCACATCAGGAAATCATCGATTACGCTGCCACAGCACTTCTTAAGGAAGGCATCAAGGTCGTAACTCTTCAGGATGCATCTGATAATCTTGGAAACGAAAAGACAGCAAATGGTGAAGCTGATTTCAACTACTTCCAGCACAAGCCATATCTTGATTCCGTAAATACACAGAACGGCTGGGATTTGGTTAGCGTAGGTGCAATTCATGTTGAACCGATTTCACTTTATTCAGATAAGTACAAGAGCCTTTCTGAGGTTCCTGACAATGCAGTAATTGCACTTCCTGATGACGGAACAAACGAATACCGTGGACTTAAGCTTTTGAATGACCAGGGCTTTATTAAATTGAGCGAGCATTCTTTAAGCGCACTTGATGCTAATGTTGGTGATGTTGAAAAATATCTTAAGCCTGTCAAGCTTGTAGAAATCAATGCATTCCAGATTATTCCTACACGCGCAGATTATGATCTTTTTGTAAACAACACGAACAAGATTCTCGAATCAGGAATAAAGACAAATATTCTTGCACAGGAGTCACCGGACAGTCCATACGGAAACATTATCGTAACAAAAGCATCACGCGCAAATGATCCAGCTATTCAGAAGCTCGTAAAAGTTTTGCTTAGCGATGACGTTCAGAACTGGATTAAGCAGAAATATAATGGCGCTGTCATTCCAGTAAAATAATATTTATAAGAAAACTGCGCTCCGCGCCTTCCATGGCGCGCTGCTAACGCAGAATCTAAGGAGAACTTATGTCTACAGTAAATCTGAGTTTGCCTGATGTGCAAATACGCGAAGTCAGAATTAATTCAATTACAGGTTTTTTAGGAAATGCTGACGATTTAGTAAAGCAGTCAGAAGCCGGAATAAAAGACCATAACAGAAAATTCACGCAATGTATCGGCTGTTCAACGGCACGAGCAGGCTGTATGGTTTCAATGATAACTGATGCGGCCGTAATTTCGCACGGACCTGTAGGCTGTTCTTCATGTTTACATGAATTCAACATGACTTACCGGGTAAATGCTTCACTCCGCAATAAAACAAACCGCCGGAGAAGAATCTTTTCAACAAACCTCCAGGAGAAAGATACAGTATATGGCGGCAATGCAAAGCTTGAAGCTACTATCCGGGAAGTTTTTGAAAGAGTTAAACCGGCTGCGATTTTTGTCCTGACCACATGCGCAGTCGGAATTGTTGGTGATGATGTTCAAAGCGTTTGTGATGAACTTCAGGACGAATTGGGAATTCCAATTGTTGGAATTACATGTGAAGGCTTCCGTTCAAAGGTCTGGACAACGGGCTTTGACGCAGCCTATCACGGATTTGCAAGAAAAATAATTAAAAAATCAGACAAGCACAGAAGTGACATGATCAATGTAATTAACTTCTGGGGAAGCGATGCGTTTGCAGACTGGTTTGCGCCGTTTGGTGCTAAGCCTAATTACCTTACACCGTTCAATACGGTAGAGGAATTAAGCCGCGCAGGAGAAGCATGCGCCACAGTTCAGGCCTGCTCTACTTTGGGAACATATCTTGGCGCCGTTCTGGAGCAGGAATTCGGAGTTCCGGAACTCGTCAGCGCACCGCCTTATGGAATTGCACAGACTGACCGCTGGTTCCGTGCGCTTGGAAAACTTTTAGGAAAGGAAGATATCGCGGAAAAAGTAATTGCAGAAAAGAAAGCAAAATATTTACCGCAGATAGAAGAAATAAGGAAAAAGCTTGCCGGAAAGGCGGCTTATGTTGCAGCAGGAGCTGCGCACGGACACGCACTTCTTGATATTATCGGTGAATTAGGATTACGGGCAGTCGGTGCTTCGGTCTTCCATCATGACGCCGGCTTTGATTCAGGCCGCGTTGAAAATGATCAGCTCAAGCAGCGCGTAAATGATTACGGCGACGTTCCAAGATTTAACGTCTGTAACAAGCAGGAATTCGAGCTTGTAAATGCGCTTGTAAAGGTTCACCCTGATGTAATGCTTGCCCGTCACGGAGGCATGACTTTATGGGGAGCAAAACTCGGTATTCCAAGCCTTCTGGTCGGAGACGAGCATGCCGGTATGGGTTACGAAGGACTTGTAAAATACGGCAACATGATTATTGATACAATTGAAAATGATGAGTTTGTAAAGAACTTCCAGAAGCATGCCTTAAATCCATATACAAAATGGTGGCTCACTCAGCAGACGGATTTCTTTCAGGATAAATAACGGAGAATTATAAAATGGCAAATTATACAGGTTCAATTGAACAGGAAAGATATACTTGTGCGCTCGGAGCGCTGCAGACTGTAGTTGCAATTCCAAAGGCAGTTCCGATTCTTCATTCAGGTCCCGGCTGCGGAGAAATGATAAGCGGTTTTTTTGAAAGATCAAAAGGATATGCAGGCGGCTCGACAAGTCCGTGTACGGCCTTTACAGAAAAGGAAGTTGTTTTTGGCGGAATAAAACACCTTCGTGAAAACATAGAAAATACATACAAGGTTCTTGATACTGACCTTCAGGTTGTAATGACAGGCTGTACAGGAGGAATTGTAGGTGATGACATTCAGGGCGTTGTTGATGAATTCGTAGCGCAGGGAAAACCGATTGTTGCCGTCGACACTCCGGGATTTAAGTCGAACAATTATGTTTCCCATTCATCAGTCGTAAATGCAATTATCGATCAGTATGTTACTCGCTTTGAAGATAAAAATGAAGCGCGCTCTGAAAAAAACACAGTAAACCTTATTGCAAGCATTCCCTATCAGGATCCTTTCTGGAAAGGTAATCTTGCAGAATACAGGCGTCTTTTAAAAGGCCTGGGATTAAAGGTACATGTTCTTTTCGGTCCGGACAGTAAGGGCGTAAAGGAATGGCAGCAGATTCCGAGGGCTAATTTTAATATTTTAGTTTCTCCCTGGTACGGAAAGACAATCGCCGATAACCTTAAGGCGCGCTATGACCAGGAATATTACTGGTTCCATTCAGTTCCGATCGGTGACAATGCGACGACGGCATTCCTTAACGGAGTACTTGAATTTGCAGTTGAGCATGGAGCTGAAATCGATGTTGAAAAGGCAAAGAATTTTATTCAGCATCAGATTGATTCTTATTATGAAGAAATTGATAATCTTGCAACTTTTCTTCTTGAATTCCGCTATGGACTTCCAAGATTCGCGCACATAATTCATGACGCAGGTTATGTTGTAGGACTTTCCCGCTTTCTGCTTCATGAAACCGGAGTAGTTCCGGCAGAACAATTTATTGTTGACAACACTCCGCAAAAGTATCAGCAGAAAATTCTGGATGACCTTCTTTCTATAAGTGAAAAGCGGAAAATCAGCGCTCAGTTTTTACCTGATGCTGGAAAGGCAAGCGATTTAATCCGCACAATCAGTCACGAAGGACGCGGATTGATTTTTGGTGCAAGCTGGGACAGCGATCTGGCAAAGGAAAAAAATTACGGCTATGTTGAAGTAGCCCACCCTATGCAGCTTCGCCTTGTCCTTACAACAAATTATGTCGGCTATACAGGCGGCCTACGAGTAATTGAGGATGTATATAATAACGCCCTCGAAAATTACCGCTAACTTAAAAAAGGAACGCCGCATGGAAACGGAAAACGGAAATACAAAAAAGCAGACGCTCGTAGCCTTTGCAAGCCTTGACGGCTTGAATGTTGACTCACATTTCGGACACGCGCAGTACTGGTATATTTACGATTTTTCAAACGACGCAGAATTTGTTGAAATACGAAAAATGCCGCCAGTTTGCGGTGGCGCGTGCAGCGGTAATTTTGAAAGCGCATACAACTTATTAAAGGACTGCGCTGCTTTATTTGTTGCAAAAATCGGACAGCCTGCGGCAGCTTACATGATAAGCCACAGCCTTAAAGTTTATGAGGCGGCCGGAAGCATTGACAAAATTGCTCAGGCAATAAAAGAACAGAATATTGTTTAATAAAAATAATTAAAAAATAACGGAGGCGCAAAATGACAAAGACATTTGAAGAAATCTCAAAAAAACATCCATGCTTTGCGCTCGGACAGAAATCCAACAAAGGCCGCATTCACCTTCCTGTAAGTCCCGGCTGCAATATCGGCTGCCGTTTTTGCAAGCGCGACTTTAACGATCAGGAAATCAGGCCGGGAGTTGCAAGCAGCATAATTACACCTGACGAAGCAATTGACGCTATAAGGCGCGCAGCTTTTCTTACTCCTGATTTGACAGTAGTTGGTGTTGCAGGACCAGGAGATACTCTTGCAACTGATTTTGCACTGGAAACATTCCGCAAAGTTCGCGACGAGTTTCCTAAAATGATTAAGTGCATGAGCACAAACGGACTTTTGCTTCCAGAAAAGGCAGATGAAATTATTGACGCACAGATTGACACGCTCACTGTTACGGTAAATGCCGTTGATCCTGAGATTCAGTCAAAAATAAATGAGTTTATAATTTACAACGGCAAAAGATATGAAGGAATTGAAGCTGCAGAAATTCTCATAAAGAATCAGCTTGAAGGAATAAAAAAAGTTTCTGACTCAGGCGTTACTGTAAAGGTAAATTCTGTTTTCATTCCCGAAATCAATCGTGAACACATTCCCGTTATTGCAAAAACAGTTGCAGGACAGGGAGCGACGATTTACAACATCATTCCGCTTATACCGCAGCACGAATTTTCGTGGTGCACCGTTCCTTCGTGTCAGGACTTGTCATGGGCACGAAGCGAATGTGAAAAATACATTAAGGTTTTCAGGCATTGCCAGCGTTGCCGAGCAGATGCAGTCGGAATACCGGGCGGAAAAGATTTTTCAAAATCAGTTTATATAAAACCTGTGAGGCTTGCAGATACATTCTCGCACGGTTAAAAAAATAAAAAAATTCAGGAGATTTTTATTATGGCAACTAGACAGATTGCAATTTATGGAAAAGGCGGAATCGGAAAATCAACTACAACACAAAACCTTACGGCAGGCTTAGCTGAAATGGGAAAGCGCATTATGGTTGTAGGATGTGATCCTAAGGCAGATTCAACAAGATTACTTTTAGGAAATCTTGCACAGAAAACAGTTCTTGATACAATCCGCGAAAACGGAGAAGATGTCGAGCTCGATGATATTCTCCGCGAAGGCTTTGGCGGAATTAAGTGCGTTGAATCAGGCGGACCGGAACCGGGAGTTGGATGT
>CACYCX010000088.1 GCA_902772975.1 uncultured Spirochaetaceae bacterium | reverse complement strand
GTCTGCGTCTGAAAGCGAACTGAACTGCTTTGCAAAATATTCAAGTTCCTCTACGCTAAGGTTAGCGATTTTTGAAAAGCCGTTTGCACCAGCGATAAAACGGATATTGTATTCAGTATCAAGAATGATTTCCTGCATAGTGCGCTGCTTGTTGATTACCTGAAGCAGGTTGTATTTTGGTACGACATTCAAAAGTACATTGACATTTGCCATACCGAGGTCACCGTCAATCAATATTACTTTTTTTCCGAGCTGCGCGTATGCAATCGCCATATTAACTGCGATGTTCGTTTTTCCGACGCCGCCCTTGCCGCTTGTAATCGCAATGATTCTTGTTTTGTGGTCGCCGCCAGAAGCCTGCTGCGCCGGTCTTGAAGAAGAACCTGAAACGCCCTTCATCATTTCTCTCAATTCATTCATCTGATCTTCCATAGTTCATTCTCCGTTAGTCAGCAGCGTATTTTGCGCTAAACCTTTCTTCAATGTGATTTCTGTCTATCTTAAAGCCGTTAAGCCTTATCAAAAAGTCAACTACATTTGCCGCGCTTATATTTCTGGCGACGGCCTGCCCGTTTGTAACATAGGAAACGGATTTGTGCATTTCGTTTAATACGCTGATGACGTTTCCGTATTGGGTCGTCTCATCGCATTTTGTAAGAATTACTGAACCGTAATCGAACGGCTCGTAATTTTTCATGATGTTGCGTAAGTCGCGTGTTTTTGTCGAAGCGGCGCAGGCAAGATAAACGTCAAGCGTAAATCTTTCTACAGAGAGCAGCTTCTTTAATTTTGCGATGCTTTCAGAATCATTCGGGCTGTATCCGCTTGTGTCAATCAATACTAAATCGGTAGAGCCGTTGCATTCTTCCAGAAGCTTTTTAAGGTCCTCTGTTTTTTCAGCAATGCTTACGGGAATCTCCATAACTTCGCCGTAATGAAGAAGCTGCTCTTCCGCCGCAACCCTGGTATGGTCTACCGTAATAAATCTTATCTGCGGTTTTGAGATTCCTGCCTGGTCAGCAAGCTTGATGTGCTGTGCGGCGATTTTGGCGATTGTCGTAGTTTTTCCGACGCCGGTAGGGCCTACAATTACAATTATGTGCGGCGGCCTTACTGCCTTCTGACGTGCAATCGAAATTGATTCGCCGATCCAGTCAACAACGGCTCGCTCTACGGAAGCAAAATCATCCAGCTCTGCAAGATTAAAGCAGGAACGAATTTTTTCAGAAATTTCCTTTATGTAGGCTTTTGTAAATTCATTTTCCTCGAGCATCTCTTCAATGCGCATGATGCTTTCGCTTTTTACTTCGCTTCCAGAATTTATCTGATCCGAAATATTTTCGATTGATTTTGTAAGCTGATCAAGCTTGTCATTCATTACGGCCATCTGCTTCAAGCTTGTAACTGAAGAATTCTGAGTTACGCGCTTTAATATTTCATCACGGCTCTGGCTGAAATCATTATCGTATTTCGGGGATGAAGAACCCGGCATTATCGGGGAGACTTTTTCGATATACTTAACCTTTACGCCGGACTTTTGTACAAGCCCTAAAAAACCGGTATGAAGGATTGTCTCCCCCCTCTCAATTATTTCATACCTGTCGCCGTACATATCGAACAGCTTTCTTTTACATTCGTCCATCGTCTCTGCAGACAATGTCATCGGTAGACTTTTTTCATTCATTCTTTAAATCCCCGCATCCATTTTTATTTCTCCAAGAACATCAAGCTCAATGCTGTTGCCCGCAACCATAATTTCGTTAATTGATATTGCAACAAGTCCGGGCATTTCCCGTTCTGTGGAACTTCTTACAAGCAGGCGCACTTCTGACGGACAGATTACGACAGGCTGGATTCCCCTGTTCTGCATTGCCGCAAAGGAATCGCTTACCGCCTTTATCCAGCGGCGTCCGTCAACCGGCTCGAAAGCAACAATCGGATTTGAACCGTCGGCAGGAGTTTCCCTGTACTGCATGAGTTTTTCTGCCCATTCCTGCGAAAGATTGAAAACATGCAGCCTGTGATTTTCGTCTGCATATTGAAGACAAATCTGCTTTCCGAGTGCCTCACGGACTTTTTCAGTAAGAATCCATGAAGGAACCTGAGAGCCGTAATTTGCAAGCGTCTCAAGAATAAGAACGATATTTCTGATTGAAACCTGTTCACGCAAAAGATTCTGCAATACCTTTTCGATCTGGCCGTAAGAAAATTTTGCTGTCTCAAGAACTTCGTCAACAACGATTTTGTTTGTCTCGGCAGTCTTATCTACAATCATCTTGACTTCCTGACGGCCAAGAATTTCAGCGGCATGAGACCTGATTATTTCCGTAAGGTGAGTTGCAATAACAGTAGGCGGATCTACTACAGCATAACCTGCCTGCTCGGCTTCTGTCCTTTTGTCTTCGGGAATCCAGATTGCAGGCATGCCGAATGACGGATCAAATGTTGCCTCGCCTTTCATTTCCTCGCGGACATCGCCTGTATTGATTCCCATATAATAGCCGAGCTTAAGCTTTGAGCGTCCTGCCTCTATGCCGCGGATTTTAAAGCTGTATTCACTCGGGTCAAGCGTCATGTTATCGATAATTCTGATGCTCGGAACGACAAGTCCCATATCAAGCGCAACCTCGCGGCGGATTCTTGTTACGCGCTCCAAAAGCTTTGCACCATGCTCTTCTGATACAAGAGGTATAAGCGCATAGCCTAGTTCAAGCGACAATGGATCAAGAGGCGCAATGTTATTTACATCATCAGGGCTTCCGCCAGTCTGATTTTTTCCGGCTGCCTTTGCCGCCGCTTCCATCTGAGCCTGCATTTCTTTCTTTTTGTCCTGCGTCATCTTATATCCGATGTAGAAGAAAAGGATTCCAATCGGGATGATTACGGTAAGGAGTGACGGCTGACCGGCAGCAGCAAATATGAATCCGGCTGCAATAAGCACAACGGAAACGATTTCGTAAATATGCCCGTCGCCTGTAAATTCATCCTTAAGCTGCTTATCGAGAGTATCATCTGATTTTGTACCGGTAATGAGTAAGCCGGTTGCTACAGAAATAATCAGTGAAGGAAATTGTGAAGTAAGACCGTCACCGATAGTAAGCTTGCTGTAAGTAGAAAGCGCGTCCATTATTCCCATCGGAGAATTTCCGGCCATCCTTGCAAAAGCCGTTCCCATAAGGATTCCGCCAAGCAGGTTTATGAATGTAATTGCAATGCCGGCCTTTACGTTTCCGCTTACGAACTTTGAGGAACCGTCCATGTTGGAATAAAAGTCGATGTCGCGCATAATTGCGGCTTTCAGTTCAAGCGCTTCTTCTTCTGTAATTGCTCCGGAATTCTGGCGGCTGTCTACATCAAAAAATTTAGAGCTCATGGAATCAAGCGTAAATCGTGCCGCAACCTCAGAAACGCGCCCTGCACCTTTTGTAACGACAAGCACCTGAACTACAATCAGGATTACGAACATTACAAAGCCGACAACGATATTGTTTCCTGCTACTATTTTTGCAAAGGCAGTAACCATATCGCTCTGTCCCATAAGCACGCCGTGCTGGATTTTTCCGGCAAGAATAAGTCTTGTGGAAGAAATATTTATTGCAAGGCTGAACATTGTCTGGAAAAGCACGACGCGCGGGAACGCCTCAAAGTCAGACGGGCGCGTGAGCTTTACGACAACAAGAAGAATTACTATTGCAAGCGCAAGGTTTAAGACCATGCACAAATCTACAAGGATTTTTGGAATCGGGATAAACAGGAAAAATACAGTTACGACCATAGCGACAGGCACAGCATTCCCTGTGATGAAATTTAAAAAGCCGCCTGTCTTTTCGTTTGCCATAAGTTTCCCCCACCCTTAGCAAGCTTACAGTTTTGAGAATTTATTAAGCTGGGCATAAATAACTGAAATTGCGTTAAAATATGCCTCAGGTATTATATCACCAACATCAACTTCTGCATAGAGTCCGCGCGCCAAAGGACGATTTTCTACAATCGGAACATCATTTTCGCGTGCAAGCTGCTTGATTCTCTGCGCCATCAAATCCTCGCCCTTGGCATTCACCATAGGAGCGCCTCCCGGAATATCCACATCATATTTAAGGGCTACGGCAAAGTGAGTCGGGTTTGTGATTACGACATCACTTTCGCGTACTGCCTTTGGGACATTTGAACGGAGCAGAGCCCGCTGCGCTTCCTTTAATTTATTCTTTACTTCAGGATCGCCTTCCATTTCCTTGTATTCTTCCTTTACTTCCTGCTTGGTCATTTTTAAATTTTCAAGGAAGGAAGGACGCTGGATTACAAAGTAATCAAAAAAGCCCACTGCAATAAAGATTACAGATGCTATTACTAATAATGTTGCCGCAATTGAAGCGATTTTTCCAACCGCAGCCAGAACATTTCCGTTCTGATGAATAATAAAAAGAAGCTCGCCCATCTTGCGGCGGATAAGCACAAAAGCAATCCAGACGATTACCGCAACTTTAAATATCGACTTTAAAACATTAAAAAGGCCTTCGCGCGAAAAAACTGTCTTTTTAAGATACTCGCTTATATGAGGAAGCACCTTTGAGAAATTAGGCTCAAGCGGTTTTGTGCTGAAAATAAATCCGCCGTTCTGAATAATGTTTCCGATAATTCCCACGATTACGCCGGTAAACGCAACCGGAAGGACAAGCTTTGCAAAGTAATTGAAAAACACGACTGCATTTGCGGCATTCATTGCATTTCCGCTCGTGCATCTTGAAAAAAAGAAAATATATATTTCGATGAATTTTGTGAGCATCCATGGAGCAAGCAGTATAAGCGCAAGCACACCAAAGAACATTACAAGAGCTCCGTTAAGCTCCTGACTTTTTGCGACGCGGCCTTCCTTACGGGCCTTGTCAATTCTAATCTCAGAGGCCTCTTCTGTGCGTCCTTCGTCTTCTGCTGCAAACCACTGAAGGTCAATGTTCTCGAAACTCAAATCTGTTTTCCTCCAAGATTAAGGAAAAGCTGCTCGAGCTGTGCAAAGCCGCCTGAGAACGCCCTGTCGAAAAAATCTATCATGTTCGGCATCAATGCCGTGAGTATGAAAAATGTTGTCAGCATCATTATAGGAAAACCTTCTGACAAAAGGTTCATCTGAGGAGCCGCCTTTGAAAGGATTCCTGTAGATACCGTAATAAGAAGAAGCGTTCCCATTATCGGAAGCGCAATAATCAGCGCATCAGAAAAAAGATGAGAAAGAGAGCGCATCAAAAAGTGAACCAGATAATCGCCTCCGTTAATCAATGACCATGCGTTAAGCGTCTTAAAGCTTGCCACAAGTCCTTTTGAAAAAAGAAGCATCGCCCATTTATTCTGCAAAAAAATCAGCATTGCAATCAGGTTAAGGTATTGTCCCATAAGCGGGTTTTCAACCTGTGAAAGCGAATCATAAACTTCGGAAGCAGAAAAGCCCATCTGGAAAGCAAAAAACTGACCTGCCGTACTGAAAGCAGAAAAAATAATTGAAATGTAAAAGCCCGTTATAATTCCGATAAGAGCCTCGCCTGCAAGAAGCATCACAAAGCCCATTGTCGAAACATTTTCCATGCGGACAAATTCAGAATAACCTGAAAAATCAATCTGGGGAAAAATCAGATAAGCCATAAAACCGGCAAGAGAAATTTTTGCGACAGTCGATACGGAGCGCATCGAAAAAAGAGGCATTGCCATTAAAAGCGCAAAGCACCGGACTGCGACAATCGTAAAAACCGGAATGTTTTTTACAAGCTCATCTATCACAAAAAATCACCTGTTGAATAACGTTTAAGCAAAGCAGCGGATAAGCTACATTCCCGCTATCTGCTGAAAAAGATGAATCGTATAATCACGCAGCTCACTGAACATCCAGCCGCCTAAAAGTGCAAGCGTTCCGAAAATACAAAGCAGCTTAGGAAGAAAAGTAAGCGTCTGTTCCTGAATTGAAGTTGTTGCCTGAAAAAGCGCTACGATAAGTCCTATTATGAGTGCAATTCCCAGAACAGGAGCAGTCAGAACAAGAACCTGAAAAATTCCGCCGCGCATTAAATTTGTAATCTGACCTATATCCAACTGTCTTCCCCCTTAACAGCCTTGAATCAATTATCTTAAAACTGAATTAAACAGCTGCTGCGTTAAAAGTCCCCAGCCGTCAACAAGGACAAAAAGCATTATCTTAAACGGCATTGAAATCTGAACAGGCGGCAGCATCATCATACCCATTGACATGAGGATACTCGCCACAACCATATCGACTATAATAAACGGAATGTAAAGATAAATTCCTATCTTGAACGCAACCGTAAGCTCATGAAGAATATATGCCGGAACTAAAACATAAGTAGGAACATCTGCAAGCGTCTCGGGCTTATCAAGCTTTCCCATCGCCATAAACATTCCGATATAAGACTGATCGTCCTGCATTTGCGAGAACATAAAATTGCGGATCGGGCGCTCTGCTTCGACATAAGCTTCCTGGATTCCAAGGTTTCCGTCAGAAAGCGGCTTGTACGCATTCAGATAAATCTGTGAAAAAACAGGCCACATTGCAAAAAGCGTCATAAAGAAGGCAATGCCGTTTAAGACAGTCGTAGGCGGAACCTGCTGTAATGAGAGCGCCCTTTTTATAAAATCAAGCACGATTGAAAAACGCAGGAAGCATGTAAGGAGAATCAAAAGGCTTGGCGCCAGAGTCAGAAGCGTAAGCAGAATCATTATCTGAACGCTTGAAGCGACCTCGCGCCCTGTCTGCGGCTGAGTAATCCTTATGTCAACATTCGGGACTTCTATCGGGCGTACATTAAGGTCCATGTCCGTATTTCCGTTATTGCGTCTTGATGACTGGGCGCTCAACGGCATTAATGAAAGAGCTGCCAATACTGCAAAAACGACTAACCGTGAACGCCTCATTGTTCACCACCGTTTTTTTCAGAAAGCTTATCACGCTGCTTTTTGATGAAGTCTGACATATCTGAGGTTTCATCAGTAAATACAGTCTCGCCCTTGCCGGCTTTTCCCTTTACGACATTTTTTGACGGCATGAACATCTCAAGGACATCTGCAAAATTGCGGGCTTTGGCGCTCCGTGCCTTTTTGTCCGCATTAAGGTTCATCGCATCAACAAGTTCCTTGTCATTTATTTCTGCAATAAGATTTACCGAAGAATCAGAAGCGCCGACGATATACGCATGCTCAAGCAGCGTGACTATATGAACTGATTTCCCGGGCGATAATGAAATCGAAGCAACCTTCCGTAAAAAAGGATCAGAGTCTGATTCTCCGAGCACTGACTTTTTCATGAAATTCATTGCAAAATATATGCAGCCGGCTACAATTCCCAGAACCAAAATCATTCTGAAAAATACCCAGAATGTCGAAGCGCCCCGGGAAGAGGCTGATGCTGCACTACCAGCTTGTGATGAGTCAGGAAGATTAAGCGTTATGCTGCTTTCAGGATTCTGATTATTATCTGAAGCCTGAGAATATAGATTTGAACACAGAAGCACCGCCATGCACAAAAGCACAGCGGCAATTTTAGAAGCTTTCAATTTTTCCCACCCAAAAAATATATTAAAAGTTCCTTATCTTAATTCAGAAACTCGTTCCTGCGGAGAAAGGATTTCTGTGATACGGACACCAAAGTTTTCGTCGATAACTACAACCTCACCCTTTGCAATAGGCTTATGGTTTACAAGGATATCTACAGGTTCACCGGCAAGCTTATCAAGCTCGATAATCGTACCTTCACCAAATCCAAGGATTTCCTTGATAGGCTTTTTCGTGCGTCCAAGCTCTACGGTCATCTCCATGTTTACGTCCATGATAAGACCGATATTTCCTGAATCGCCCGGAGCTACATTTCCCATAAGGTTCGGGAACTGGAGAGACTGAACGTTCGGCGGCGTTCCTGTCATACCGCCCATTGCCATTCCTCCCATGCCCATAGCCGGCATTCCGCCCATAGCCATACCTCCCATACCCATATTAGGCATTCCGCCCATAGCCATTCCGCCGCCCATCGGAGCGCCGCCCATAGCCATTCCACCGCCCATCGGAGCAGCGCCGCCCATACCAGGCATACCGCCGGCAAGACCAGCCATTGCAGCCATGTCTTCAGAAGAAAGGGCACCGCCACCAGCAGGAGCTGCGGCCTGAGCACCACCGCCAAGTGCAGTTGCGATACCACCGGCGGCATCTCCGGAAACGGCTTCCCATAATGTAAAGGCCTGTCCGTCAACTGTAAGCGGGAATGAAAAAAGCGCGAACTGGTTCTGCGGAATGCGGACCATTGCTTTAGGTACATTTATAGATTCTGCCGGATTACATGCAAGACCAGGAAGCTTTCCGGTTTTGTCAAGGGCAGTAATTTCATCGTTTGTATGAGTAGAAAGAGTTTCATTGATTACAGAAAGCGCCATATCATCAAGGGCAGCATTCTCTTCCTTATTGATAAGGCCTACGAGCTTCTGTGCAAAATCAGTTCCGATTACATAAATGTGATCGCCTTTAAGTCCGTTTGAGAAATCTGCCGTAACGGCAATTACCATTTCAGGAAGCTTTGCAAGGAACTGGTCGCGGTTTGCAGATTCAGCAGTCGCGCTGCCAACTGAAACTTCCGCTCCAGTCATCTGCTTAAGGTTTTCTACAAGAGGATCCTTTGTATCCTCTGCAAATTTCGTTAATGTTGCAGTATCTATGCTAACCGAAGGACCGCCTGACACCTGACCGGACGAATTAAGTCCATCCATTGGAACATTTGAAAGCAGTGCATCAATTTCGTCCTGAGAAATAACACCATCACTCATACAGATTCATCTCCTTCGACGGAAAGTTCTTCAAATTCCTCAGCCCCCTCATCAACGAGTTTGCCTGTAACCTGAACAGCCATCTTCTTGCCCACTACGCCGGGCTGGCAGAAATATTTCTTTCTTTCGCCTACACTTAAAGTCAGAGGGTCTCCAACCTTTGTATTGGCTAGTTTTACAATGTCACCTACCCTGAGCGCAAGCACTTCGCGGATAGGAAGATTTATAGAACCGATTTCGGCGATAACATCCATATCAACCGTAGAAATCTTTTCTTTCAAAGTGCCAAGATACTGTGTTGTTGCACTTCGTCTTACCGAAGAGAACCAGAACTGTGAAGACAGCTTTGAAATAATCGGCTCAATAGTAAGATACGGTACGCAGAAGTTAATCATTCCTTCTTCATCACCGACCTTTGTTTCAAGCGTAACAAGAACAACCATTTCAGTCGGCGGAACAATCTGCGCAAACTGAGGGCTAGTTTCTATCTGACCAAGACGCGGTCGTAAGTCAATAACCTGCGTCCAGGCTTCGCGCATATTCGCAAGGATACGCACGATGATTCCTTCCATTACTGACTGCTCGATATCAGTTAAGTCTCGGCTTTTGTTTCCTGTAACAGAACCGGTTCCACCAAAAAGGCGGTCAATAATGGAGAATGTAATTGCAGGGTCAATTTCAAGAACGGCGTTTCCCTTTAACGGATCCATATTGATAACCGCAAGCGTTGTCGGAGTCGGAATTGACCTGATGAATTCCTCGTATGTAAGCTGGTCTACGGTTGCAACGTGAACCTGAACCAGCGAACGGAGCTGAGCAGAAAGACTCGTCGTTGTAAGACGCGCAAATGTTTCGTGCATAATCTGCACGGTACGAATCTGTTCTTTTGAGAATTTATCAGGACGCTTAAAGTCATAAATTTTAATTTTACGGGTATCTGACACCGCCTTGTAATCTTCAGTATCAGACTGACCCGTATTTATGGCATTGAGTAACTGGTCAATTTCGTCCTGCGAAAGAACTTCGTTCATTGCACTGCCTTCCTAGACATTTTACTGCTGAACAACATTCAGCTTATCGAAAGAAATTTTACGGATTTTTGCCTTGCTAAGGATTGAATCGTTAATTTCGTTTCTGATTTCAATTTTTAATTTTTCTTCATTGCGCGGCGTAAGCTCATCAGCCGTCTTTCCTGCAAAATAATTTCTGAGGAAGTCACGGATCGGTATGCGCTGCGCAGTAATTTCAGTTGAAGTAATCTTATCATCCTTTTTGTAGCCAAGGAAAATATTTACTACAACGCTGGCAGGAGTCGGGTCACTGGAACGAGTCTGGATTTCTCCAAGAGACTGATACCAGTCAAGCTCTTCTGCCGCTTCCTTGTAATCTTCGCTGATAGGAATCGCAGCCTGCTGAGGCTTATTGCTTCCCATGATATTCATAGTAATGATTACTACAGTTACGATAAGAATGATTGCACCAACTGCAAGCGCCACATACTTTAATAATGTAGGAAGAAGTCCGCCAACGCCGCCTTTTTTGGCAGGTGCGGCACCAGCACCAGAATCTTCGCCGAAATCGCCTTCCATATCGTCAGACATTTAAAAACCTCCTCCCAAACAAAAAATAGTTTAGCATTAAAAATGCCCCTCGTCTAGGATAATAATATCTACTCTTCTATTGTATGCCTTTCCCTCCGGCGTATCATTGCTTGCCTTTGGTTTGGTATCAGCATAACCCGCCACAGAGAACCTGTTTTCGTCTACTCCAAAATCAGAAAGATAATGGAGGACATTCATTGCACGGGAAGCACTGAGCTCCCAGTTGCTCAAAAATTCCGAATCACTTGAAACCGGAGTATTATCGGTATGACCTTCAACGCGGAATTTTCTGTCCTTTAAATTAGAATCGGCAAAAAACTCTGAAAGCCTTAATAAAGTTTCGCGTGTTTCATCAATATTAAGCTCAGCGCTTCCCTGCCGGAAAAATGAATCAGCGGCGAGCGTAATGACAAGACCGCGCTCATCGCTGGTAATCGTAATTTTATTTGAATGAATCTCAGGCGCAAACAAGCTTACAGCCTTTTTCTTAGCAAGACCAAGCGAACGGCCTTTTTCTACAGAAGGAAGTGAACTGATTGTGTTTCCCAAATCAGCGAGCCGCCCTGCCGACAATGACATACCGCCCGTAGTTGATTCAGTCTGGTTCATCTGGAGGGACTCCGTGATTGTAGCAAGCTGAGTAACATCAATTTCTGACGGGTTATAAAGCATAACGAAGAAGCAGAGCATGAGCGTAATCATGTCTCCATAAGTTCCTTGCCACGCGGTTGACGGTTTTTCCGGTTCCTTCTTTTGTTTTGCCATTATTCCTAATCCTTAAGAACTTCCG
>CACYCX010000087.1 GCA_902772975.1 uncultured Spirochaetaceae bacterium | reverse complement strand
GCAAACTTTTTTGCGCTTTTCAATATCTGCGAGGCAGGAAGCCACATTGTAGCTTCAAGTTCAATTTACGGCGGAACATTCAACTTGATTTCAGTTACATTGAAAAAAATGGGAATTGATTCAACTTTTGTAAGCCCGGATGCTACAGAAGAAGAACTTAACGCTGTATTCCAGAGAAATACACGCGCTGTTTTTGGCGAGACAATTGCAAACCCGGCGCTCACTGTTTTGGATATCGAAAAATTTGCTAAGGCTGCGCACAGTCATAATGTTCCGCTTATCGTGGACAACACATTCCCGACTCCGGTAAATTGCCGCCCGATTGAGTGGGGCGCTGACATTGTAACTCATTCAACTACAAAATATATGGACGGTCACGGAGCTGCTGTTGGCGGCGCGATTGTTGACAGCGGAAAGTTTGACTGGATGGCTCACAAGGATTTGTTCCCGGGCCTGACTACTCCAGACGAAAGCTATCACGGAATTACATATGCCGAAAAATTCGGAAAAGAGGGCGCGTTTATTACAAAGGCAACTGCCCAGCTGATGAGGGATTTGGGTTGCATTCAGTCGCCACAGAACGCATTCCTTTTGAATTTGGGATTGGAAAGCCTTCATGTAAGGATGCCGCGTCATGTTGAAAACGGTCAGGCAGTTGCGGAATTCCTTGAAAAGCAGCCGCAGGTAAAGGCAGTAAGTTATCCTGGACTTCCTTCTAACAAATATTATTCTCTTGCGCAGAAATATCTTCCGAACGGCGGATGCGGAGTTGTTTCGTTTGAATTAAATGGCGGACGCGCAGCAGCGGAAAAATTTATGAAGAACCTTAAGCTTGCTGCAATCGAAACTCATGTTGCAGATGCGCGCACTTGCTGCCTGAATCCGGCAACTTCGACACACAGACAGATGACGGACGAACAGCTTGAAGCTGCGGGAATCCCGGCAGGACTTATCAGAATCAGCTGCGGACTTGAAGACAAGGACGACTTGATTCAGGATCTTGCTCAGGCATTCAACGCACTGTAATATCACCGCAAACGCGGAGTTTTAGGAGAACTGTAATAAAAATGGCACAACAGATGATAATGGGAAATCAGGCAATTGCGCTTGGTGCTTTAAAGGCAGGCGTAAATCTTGCAGCCGGATATCCTGGAACGCCTTCGAGCGAGATTATCGAATTTATTTCTAAATATAAGCAGAAGACCGGAACTTATGTTGAATGGTCTGTGAACGAGAAAGCCGCCGTTGAAGTGGCAGCCGGCGCAAGCTACGCAGGAAGCCGCACGATTGTAACGATGAAGCAGGTTGGACTAAATGTTGCGAGCGACCCGGTAATGTGCCTTGCTTATGTGGGAATTAAAGGCGGGATGGTGATTGTAAGCGCTGACGACCCGGGCCCGAATTCAAGTCAGACTGAACAGGACACAAGAAATTTTGCGCAGTATTCAAAGCTTCCGTGTTTTGATCCGTCAACTCCGCTTGAAGCATTCGAGATGGTTCAGGAAGCGTTTGAGGTTTCCGAAAAATATGGAACGCCAGTTTTGCTCAGACCTACAACACGCGTTGATCACGCATATGAAAGCATTGAGTTTCCGTCATTATCAAAATGCCGCAGCGCCGGTAAGTTTGAAAAGGATACTGCGCGCTGGGTAATTTTCCCGAAGCTTTCCTATAACAATCACAAAAAAATATTTGAACGCAATTTAGATGTTCTTCCGAAAGAATTTTCTGAATCAAAATTCAATTATATTTGCGGGAATACAGCTGACGGCGCTATCGAACAATCAGGCCGCGTTCAAAAATCAGGAGGCGCGTCGTTTGTTGCCGGCGGAATCTCGTGGTGCTACCTTATGGAGGCGCTTTCGATTCTAAAAAAGCAATATCCGCGCAACAAAAAAATACAGGAAGCGGCCGTCCTCAAAATCGGAACGCCCTATCCTTTCCCGGCTCCGCTTGCAAAGGAATTCATTTGTGATAAAAAAGAAGTGTTCGTTTTTGAAGAGCTTGATCCGGTTATAGAATCGGAGCTTTTGATGCTTTGTGGCCGCGAAAAAATTAAGTGCATTGTTCACGGTAAGAATGACAGATGCGTTCCGGAGGCGGGCGAATTAAGCACAGATATAGTAAAAGGCATAATCGAAAGCGCCCTCGGCTTATCAAAAGGCAAAACGATATCACAAGGCAATCCGAAATCGGAAGACAACCTTCTATCAGAAGGCAAACCGGTATCCGCGGCGCTTGAGGCTTGTGCAAATCAAAAGGCGGATTTACCGGAGCTTCCAGTCCGCCCGCCGGTTTTGTGTGCCGGCTGCCCGCATCGAGGCTCGTTCTATGCGGTCAAGCAGGCAATGAAAGGTCAGAAGACGGCGTACTGCGGTGACATCGGATGCTACACTTTGGGCAATGCCGCGCCGCTTGATATGACGGACACATGTTTGTGCATGGGAGCCGACATAACGATGGCGCAGGGCTTTTACCATAACGAGCCGGATCGCAAGTGCTTCAGCTTTATCGGGGATTCAACATTTTTTGCAAGCGGAATTACTGGAGTTGTAAACGCAGTTTATAATCAGAGCCACCAGACAATTTGTATTCTTGATAATTCAACAACTGCAATGACTGGCCATCAGCCTCATCCTGGAACTGGTGTTACGATGATGGGCGAGATTGTAGAAAAAATCAGTATTAAGAAAATATTAAAGGCAATCGGCGTAAATCCAATAATCGAAGTAGATCCCTTTGATCAGGAAAAAGCTGTTGCTGCTGTAAAGGAAGCAAGCGACGCCCCTGGTGTAAGCGCCGTGATTTTTAAATCACCGTGTATTTCGATTGCGTCAAAGCTGGGCTATAAATTTGCAGGACCAAAAAAAGTTGATGAAGAAAAATGCATCGGCTGTCAGAAATGCATAAAGGAACTGGGATGCCCGGCGCTTTCTTTGAGTGCGCAAAAAAATGCTAAAGGAAAAAAGCTTGTCGTAATCGACAAATCATTGTGTACGGGCTGCGGATTATGCGAGGGAGTCTGTCCGGTAAAGGCAATCAAAGCCGATGCGGTGCGCAAAAATTGCGGAGGAAAAAAATGAGCAAAAATATTTTGATTTGCGGAGTAGGCGGACAGGGAACTGTTCTGGCTGCTAAGGTTCTTTCGCAGGCTGCAATTTCAAATGGTGAACGCGTTCTTTCTGCTGAGACAATCGGAATGGCGCAGCGCGGCGGCTCTGTTACAAGCCATGTTAGAATCGGAAGCGGGATTTTTTCTCCGCTGATTCCAAAGGGCGGCGCGGATATGCTGATTGCGTTTGAGGCGTCAGAAGCAGTCCGGAATATGGAATATCTTAAAAAAGACGGAATTGCCATAATTAACTTGAAGGCAGTTCAACCGACAACGGCAAGCCTTTCAGGAAAAACTTTTGATGCGTATAAAATGTGCGAGGCTTTTGCAAAGCGTAAAATTCAGACAATCGTAATCAACGCAGACGAAATGAGCCGGATGCTTGGAAGCAGTAAGGCAGTGAATATGATTTTGCTTGGAGTTGCTTCGAAGACTGGAATGATTTCAAAAAAAGAAATTGTTGATGCAATCAAAATGCTTGTAAAACCTGAATTTCTGGAATTGAATCAAAAGGCGGTCGAAGCCGGTGCAGGCGTTTTTGTCCTGACTGAAAAATCAGGCAAATGACAAATATTTTTATGGGAGAATATATGACACATACTTACAAAACACAGGGAACTTGTTCTACAGAAATTACTTTTGACAAAGCTGAAGACGGAACAATTACGAATGTCAGCTTTACAGGCGGCTGCAACGGAAATTTAAAGGCAGTTTCAAAGCTAGTTAATGGAATGAAGGCGCAGGAAATTTATGATGTTCTTCACGGAAATATCTGCGGACATCGTTCAACTTCTTGTGCAGATCAGCTTGCAAAGGCCGTAATGGAAGCGTAACTTATGGATAAAGAAACTGAAGAAAGATTTATTGCGCTTGAAACTAAATTTGCCTTCATGGAAGATTTTGTTTCTAAGCTGCAGAATGAAGTCGTGGAGCAGGCAAAAACTATAGAAGCGCTTCGCACGGAAAACAGGCTTATTTCTGAGCGGCTTCACGATATTGCAGATTCCATGGAAGAAATCCCGAACCGAAAGCCGCCGCATTATTAGGAGAAAATTAAAGCTGTTTTACAAAAACGCCGTCGTGTTCCTTAAAGCCCAGAGTGCGAAGATATTTTGAATGTGCAGGAATTGATGTAGAAGCCGATACTTCCTTGATACCCTGTGCTTTTAAATACTGATAAAGGTGTTTTCCGACTGAGCAATCGCGGTACGATGGCGTTGAATAATCCAATTCAATTTCAAGTGCATCTTCTGATTTTTGTTTTGCGATGCACAATCCCGCCGTGTTTGAATTGCAGCATGTTATAAAGAATTTTCTGCCCGATTTATTATCAGCAGCGCTGCTGTTCTTTTCAAAAATGTTTTCGCAGTCAGGAAAAAATTTTTTAATGTCTTCCTTGTAGAGTGATTCAAAATATGAAATATAAGATTCGCCTGAATTTGCCTGAACAATAGAAAAATCTTTTTTGCTTTTTGAAAGCCTGAAAATTCCGATTGCGTTTATTGTAATCAGACAAACCTGCATTGCGGCAGTTGGATAAGATTTTATGATCAGGGCATAAACCGTAAAGATTACGCTTCCGATAATGTTTATCAATCGAAGCTTTACCAGTGAAGTCATAAGCATCGAAACAACAACAAGAAAGCTTCCTAAATAACCGATTAACTGAATAATTGTATTAGCGTCCATAAATATGATTATACGATTCGTACTGTTTTTTTCAATTGTATTCCGGCTATTGACATATACCCCATAGAGGTATATATTTTGCTTATCAGATACCCTTATGGGGTATGCGTTTTATAGGGGGTTTTATGAAAGCAGACAGCGTTAGTGAAAATCAGGAAAATGAAGAAAAATGCCCTTATTGTTCTGGAAAACACAAAAACAGGGATGAATCAGAAAAAAAGGATTTGATGAATCGTCTTAAGCGGATTGAAGGTCAGGTACGAGGAGTAGAGGGTATGCTTGAAAAGGGCGTATACTGTACCGATATTCTTATTCAGGTTTCTGCAATTTCGAGCGCCTTGAACAGCTTCAACAAAGTCCTGCTTGGAAATCATGTAAAAACCTGCGTTGCCGAAAACATCCGGTCTGGAAACGATGAGGTTATTGATGAACTCGTAACGACTCTGCAAAAGCTGATGAAATAAATTTCGGAGGTGGCAATGGAACAATTTAATGTTACAGGAATGAGCTGTGCCGCATGTCAGGCGCGTGTAGAAAAAGCAGTTGCCGCCGTGCCCGGTGTTAAAAGTTGCGCCGTAAGTCTTCTTACTAATTCGATGGGCGTGGAAGGAGATGCGCCTTCTGAAGCAATAATTCAGGCTGTCGAAAAAGCCGGATATGGCGCAAGCGTAAAAGCTTCCGGTTCAAAAAAAGCAGCTGGTGCAAAATCAGATTATGCTGATTCGCTTAAAGACACGGAAACTCTAAAGATGAAAAAGCGCCTTATTGCATCTGTAATAATTTTAGTTCCTTTGATGTATGTTTCGATGGGACACATGCTTTGGAACTGGCCGCTTCCTGTTTTTCTGGACGGAAATCATGTTGCGATGGGCTTGTATGAGCTTTTGCTTTCAGCCCTTGTGATGGTGATAAACCAGAAATTTTTTATCAGCGGATTTAAGGGATTAGTCCATCGCTCTCCAAATATGGACAGCCTTATTGCGCTTGGTGCAACGGCGGCTTTCGGTTACAGCGTATTTGCACTTTTTGCGATGAGCGGCGCGGTAGTGCAATCTGACAAAGATCAGATTATGTATTACATGAACCAGTTTTATTTTGAGTCAGCCGCGACGATTCTTACTTTGATTACTGTCGGCAAAATGCTTGAAGCAAAATCAAAGGGAAAGACGACGAATGCACTTAAGGCATTGATGAAGCTTTCGCCTGAAACGGCAGTGCTCCTTGTTGACGGCAAAGAAATTTCCGTGCCGGTTGAAGAAGTTAAAGCTGGTGATTTATTCGTAGTTCGTCCCGGGGAAAAAATTCCTGTAGACGGAATTGTGACGGAAGGTCAAAGCGCTGTAAACGAGTCGGCTTTAACAGGCGAAAGTATCCCTGTTGAAAAACAGGCCGGCGATAAAGTAACTTGCGCTACGATTAATACTTCGGGCTATATGGTATGCCGCGCTACGCGTGTCGGAGAAGATACAACGCTTTCTGAAATTATCCGCATGGTAAGTGATGCAGCAGCCACAAAAGCACCGATTGCAAAAATTGCAGATAAGGTTTCGCTCGTGTTTGTGCCGGCAGTGATTGCAATTGCTTTTGTAACTTTAGCCGCGTGGCTCTTTGCCGGTCAGACCTTTGGATATGCAATTGCGCGCGCCGTTTCTGTTCTGGTAATCAGCTGCCCTTGTGCGCTTGGACTTGCAACTCCGGT
>CACYCX010000086.1 GCA_902772975.1 uncultured Spirochaetaceae bacterium | reverse complement strand
GTAACCTTAAGTCCGAATACTCAGGTAATAATGGAGAATGCGTTTAACGGCTGTTCAAATCTTGCATCAATTACAATTCCGGCAGGAATTACAGGAACAAGCACCGGCAGCGACCCGCACGGAATACAGAAAGGTGCCTTTGTTGGCTGCAAGAGCGGATTTGCAATCACTTACCTGGGAACAAAAGAGCAGTGGGGACAGGTAAACCGTTCTAACCAGAACAACGATTCAACAAAATGGCACGACGGCGCTAAGCAAAGTTCTGCTTCAGAGGGAAGTGTAACTTGTACAGACGGAAGTGTTTGCGGATTGGACTATACTATTGTTCCAGATTATGTAAATATTATTGCGACACTGTCTGGTGAATGTAATTTAAAAATTACTGGCTCAAATATTGATGCTATTGCGGCAGCAATCAACAGTAGATATGAAGAAGATAACACATTAAGAATAAATCTTGATTTGTCAGATGTTCCGGTAACTTCTTTTGAACTGCATGCTCGATACGGAGTAAAATCAATAGTTCTTCCTGCATCATTAACTGCGTTTGATTATTACGACACTCAATACAGCTGGGGAAAACATATTGAATCATATTCAATTAGCAATTCTAATCCAAATTTCAGCACTGCTGATGGCGTTGTTTATAATAAGAATAAAACAAAACTTGTACTTTACCCAGGAAATAAACAGGGTGAAGAATTTACATTGCCAGACACTGTAATCGAGATTGGAGATGAAGCTTTTGCGGGCAGTCAATGTAAAAAAGTAAATGGACTTTCACAAATAAAAACATTTGGTGGCAGTAACGTATTTCAAGGTTCAAAAATTACAGAAGCGGATCTTTCAGGTCTTACACAAAGTGATTTGCCAATGTATTGTTTTGAAAACTGTTCTTCTTTGACAAAAGTCACTCTTTCAAGTTCTATCAGGTATTTTGGATGGAATGAATTCCGCTCTTGCGGTGCTCTTACTGAAGTTCACTTTAAGGGAACTACGCCTCCAACTTTAACCTACGCTAATTCCTGTAAGGAATTTTCTTACTGTAACAGTAGTCTTAAATTCTATGTTCCAACTGGCGCGAAAACTAACTATTTGAGCGCTACTGGTGGTGTAACCGAAAACGGATCAACCAAACACGGTAGATTTGCAGATCCAGCCGTCAACGCCTTTGCCGATAGTTTAAGTTCAAGGATAATTGAGGAATAGTCCGCTGGTATTTTAAATTCTGAAAATATTTCCTTGTATCTGCCAGCGGGTCCACCGCGTCCATCGGACGCTACCTGTGTTCTGCGTAGAGTTGGACGCTGGTATTTTAAATTCTAAAAATATTTCCATTTATCTGCCAGCGGGTCCACCGCGTCCATCGGACGCTACCTGTGTTCACAGAATCAGGCTTGTTTGTGAAGAATACACCCAAATATGCAGTAATTTGCTTGCAAATTACGTCGTGCAAGGTAGATTTACAGCTTGTTTGTGAAGTGAAAAAATAAACAATGCAGGACAGCGGTTTACAGAAAGTAAACCGCATGACTATGGAGCAGAATCAGGCTTATTTGGGAATAAAAAATAAACAATGCAAGACAGCGGTTTACAGAAAGTAAACCGCATGACTATGGAGCAGAATCAGGCTTGTTTGGGAATAAAAAATACTCCATGTATTGAAATATAAGAAAAAATGTGAATAATAGAAGGCATGGGTTTTTTAAGCGTTATATGGAATACATTCGTGCTTTTTACGCTGATATGCATGCTTATGCCTCCCACTATTGGAATCACAATTTTTTATCCGATTTCTAAAAAGGTTTGCGTAAAAATATCAGATTATATCGTTCACCGTTGCGCTCCGCGTCTTTTTAAGATTTTAGGCACTTACAAGAAATTCAAGACAACGTTTTATTCAGAAACAAAATCAATGCTCCCTGAGCAGTTCATAATCATTTCAAATCATCAGAGCCTTCTGGACATTCCGCTTTACATGGCGTTTATGCCCGAAAAGGATCTGCGCTTTGTTGCAAAGGATGCGCTCGGTCGCCATGTGCCAATGGTAAGCGCAATGCTCAAATCGCACGAGCATTGTCTTGTTCCAAGAAAAGGCGGTACGACAGTAGCAATGCGCACAATCGATTCATTTGCCAGGCGCTGCCTTGAAAGAAAGCAGATTCCTGTCATCTTCCCTGAAGGAACAAGAAGCAAGGACGGAAATCTCCTTAAGTTCTATAGTGCCGGTTTCAGGCGGATTACTGACACGGCAAAGCTTCCTGTAGCAGTCTGTGTAATTGATGACGGCTACAAAATGAACACAATGGCTACGATTATGGAAAATCTTGATAAGGTGAATTACAGGGTAAAGGTACTGAAGGTTTATCCTGCGCCTGAAACAAAAGAAGAGCAGATGAAGATTCTTGACGAAGCACATGTCCTTATGCAGGAGCAGCTTGATAAGTGGCATCAGGAAGATAAGGAATAAGATCCCTGTCAGGCTCAAATTTCTAATTTTTTTTGAAATCAGAAAATTTAAATTATATCAGAGCAAAAAAATACCGCCCTTGAAAAAGGACGGTTTTTTATATCCAAAGAGTTTTGCAGCTAAATTATAACTTAAAGTCTTTAGGACGTCTTTCTGTGCGCTTGCACTTGTTGCATTCAGCGACATTTCTAAGTCTGCCGTTCTCAAACATAGTCTTCATGATAATTTCACCACCGCAATCCGGGCAAATGAACTTATGTGTTGCGACTGTAGTACGTGAGTTTTTACTGGCTCCAGCCATGACTAACCTCCAAACAGAATCTTACAGAACAGTTTAATGATTCTTTTATTCGATGTCAATACGCAAAAATCATATTGATTCCAATATCAATTATGAAGTACACCATGCAGCATAGCGATTTTGAAGAAATCGCGTAACGCAAAGCAGATTACCCGCTAGTTTGGGAAGTGAAAATACTTTGCGTAGTTGACCTTTTTTGCTTACTTTGGTACTATATTGAGTAAGTTTTCATTTGGAGGATCATCCTTGGCTAGAAATCAAACATCAGCTCAGAAGAGATTTGCACAGAGCGAAGTTAGACGCATGAGAAATAAAGCTGTTAAGAGCGAATGCCGCACTTACGCTAAGCAGTTTGTAGAAGCAGTTTTAAAGAAGGATCAGCAGCTCGCTGCTGACAAATTAAAGCAGCTTACAAGCAGACTTGATTCAGCTCGCGGAAAGGGTATTATTACTCTTAATGCTGCTTCACGCAAAAAATCTCGTATGGCAAAACTTTACAATGTTACTTTCGCAGCACCAGCTGCAAACTAATTTTTCTTTATAAGTTTTGCACAATGGACAGGATGCTTTTTGCATCCTGTATTTTTTTGTGAAAGATAATGTAGAGAGATAAGTTACAGTGCCTAAAAAAATAACAAAGTACGACATAGTAGAAAATATTTATCAGGATACAAAATACGAAAAAGTCGAGATTCAGGAAATAATCGAAGATTTTTTTGAAGAAGTAAAGAAATCTCTTGGCAAAGGCTTTGTAATTGAACTTAGGGGATTTGGTACTTTTGAGCCGCGTCTTAGAAAAGGCCGCTCTGTTGCACGAAATCCAAAAACAGGAGAGCAGGTCTTGTCTGTTGCTCCTCATTATGTAGCTGCATTCCGTGCAGGACAGCAGTTAAAAAAATCAATGCAGGAATTAGAGCCTGAAAAATAACCACATTGAATTCAAAAAAGTCATTTTCAATTAAAGATTTAATCATCAATTTTTTCCTCATGCTTTCAGGTGCCTTCCTGTTTGCGCTTGAAAATCCGGGCTTTATTTTTCATGATGGAATTTCTTTTATTGCCTGGTTTGCATATGTCCCGGTCTTTATTTTAATTTACAGATGCAGCTTAAAATCAAGCTGGATTTACGGAATGTTTTATGGAATATTCTGCTACTGCTTTTATGTTTCCTGGCTCGTTACCTTTCATCCGCTTGGAATTTTTGGCGTAAGCGCAGAGTATGCAGTCCTTCTTGCTCCCGTCTTCTTTTTGCTTTCACTTTCACTGAGGCTTTTTCCAAAAAACGGCTGGATTGTGCAATGGGTAATTTGCGTTGCATATGAATATCTTAAGACAACCGGTTATGGCGGCTTTAATTATGGCGTTACAGGATATTCCCAGTGGAAGCATCCGGTTTTAATTCAGTCTGCTGATTTGTTCGGAGTATGGGGAATAAGCGCGCTGATTCTTTTTTCTTCTTCCCTGATAGCAGCCTGCATTCACGATAAGAGCATCTCCCGCCACAAAAAAAGCATTGCAGTCTGGTCGGTTTTTTTCTGCCTTAATATAGTATACGGCCTTGTATCGCAAAAGGATTATTCTTCACTCAAAACGGTAAAGGTTGCCGCAATTCAAAGCAACACGGACCCTTGGAAGGGCGGGCTTGATTCGTACAAGAAGGACGTAAGGAATTTAATTTCGATTACAAAAGAAGCCCTTGAAACAGACCCCGACATAAAGATTGTAGTCTGGCCTGAGACGGCTGTTGTTCCTGCAGTAGTTTATAATTATGATATGAGGTCTGACCGTGAAAGGTTTGAGCTTATAGATTCGTTTTTGACTTTTGTTGAAGAAACCGGAAAGGTTTTTGTCGTAGGAAATGACCACAAGGTTTACAGAAACGGCGAAATCGATGATTACAATTCGGCGCTAGTTTTTTCACCGGAGACAAGCATAAAGCCTCCGCGTCCCGGAATCTACAAAAAAATTCATCTTGTTCCGTTTACGGAATATTTTCCGTATCAGAAGGCGTTTCCGTGGCTTTACAAGGCGCTTATAGAAAGCGATTCGCATATGTGGGTTCCCGGAAGTGAAAATACGATTTTTAAGGCAGAGGGGCTTTCGTTCTGTACGCCGATTTGCTTTGAGGATACATTCGGGTCTTCCGTGAGGGCTATGTACAATGCAGGCGGAAGGGCAATAATAAATATTTCAAATGACGCATGGTCAAAGAGCATGTCCTGCCAGAAGCAGCATCTTGCAATGGGACTTTTCCGCTGCATAGAAAACCGGATTCCGGCTGTGAGGGCAACTGCATCAGGGCAGACTGTATTTATAGCCCCGAACGGAAGACTCGTAAGCGAAGCGCCTGCTTTTACCGAGGCTTTTCTGATAGGAGAGCTTCCGGTAATTCCTGAAGGGCGGAAGGCTACGCTGTATTCGTTTGCAGGCGATTTTTTCGGGCAGGGCGCTGCAGTTTGTGCGCTGTTGATGCTGGTTTGGGGAATTTTTCGGATATGCACTAAAAACTTACCGGCACATAAAACAGGCTCACATATTGGCAAAAAGGAATAAGGGCGGTATTATATAAAAATGGACAAGGAAAATATCAATTACACGATTTTAGGCTCAGAAACAGATTTTGACGGTAAACTTGAATTCAGGGATAACCTTAAGATAAACGGACGCTTTACAGGAACAATAACTTCAGACGGAAACCTAGAGATTGACAGGGCTGCTGTATGTACGGTCGATAAGATGGCGGCAAAGGCAATCGTAATTTCGGGTACGGTAAACGGAAACATCGAGGCTTCGGAGCGCATCGAGATGTGCAGCGGAAGCAAGGTTAAGGGAAACATCGTTACCGCACGTCTCCGCATTGCTGATGACGTTGAATTTGAAGGTCAGGTTACGATGCTTGATAAAGAGCCTGAGGTTGATTTATTCTCCGTTGCCTCTGATGAATACAAGCAGTCATTAGTCCTCAAAACAGATTCTGAAGACTGATTTTCTTTTTCTTTTGCTTCAAATTATTCCCAGGACTTAAGGCGGAGGGCAAGCCTGTTTTGTGCAGAGCGCTCTTTAAGGCAGACCCACTGCTTTGTTTTTCCGTAGAGCTTTCCAAGCTGCGAAAAGCTTTGCCTGTTTAAGCCGCCGAGCCCGTTGTGCATCATTAAAATGTCCTTTTCTATGGCAGGAAGCTTTTTTACTTCATCAAGGAATTCGTTTTTAATGCATGTCCTTACGCCTTCTTCTTCCGGCGAGTCTGACGGATCTTCAATTGCAAAAACGCTTTCGGCTCCTTCGACGCTCTCTTCGTAGGAAATGCTGTCGTCATCAAAAATATAATTTTTAAATTCAGCGCGTATCCACCAGGCGGCGCATGTGATAAGGCGCGTATTTCTGTACGGGTCAAAATGATTTAATGCGTTTACAAGTCCTGTTACAGCGATGGAAACCAATTCCTCGTAATCAAGCTTTAAATGGCGGTAGCGGCCTGCTTCCTTAATGGCAAAGCGGAGGTTTGCGCGGATTAAAGTTTCGCGTGATTTCTGGTCGCCTGACAGCGCCTTTAAGGCAAGTTCGTGTTCTGTCTCGCGGTCAAGCGGTTCAATTGAAGCCGAATAGAGAAATGAACTTGAATTAAAATTTTTCATAAAATCCCCTTTAGCAATAGAAATCTGGAAAAGACCTGCAAGTAAGGCTATAAACCGGCATTTTCCGTTACATCTGCATATACCAAAAAATACAAAAAAGTTTCCTAATTTTGATGAAAAATTTTGTTTTTGGTTTATAATTATGTCAGCCGGCTGTTAGCTATGGGAAAAAGGTAACTTATGGAAAATTATTCTGAAGATTACAAGAAACTTTTAGAGTACAAGCAGAATGAAAATTCAGAAGAAATTCAATTAAAGACGGTAAGTTTTTTTCTGCATAAATATTCCGAATTGTGGGAAATTTATTATAAAAAGTATGTAAGGCTTTCCTGTTATGGCGCGGACTTTGAAGGTACGATTGATTTTGAAGAAATGGATAATTATTCTGTGATTTATCCTAAAAAAATAGACTTTTATCGTGCATTGCTCATAAAATATGTTCCACAGGCACTTAAAAGCTTCAACCCTGAAAAAATTATAACAAAGGAAACTTACAGCTTTTCAACTTACCTTTACAGATATTTAAGTCATGCAGTCAGGGACCTTACGCATAAATGGATAAAAAATATGAGCGAGCCGGTGGAAGAGGCCAAGACAGCTTCTTTTGAGGAAAAGTTTTTTATTGATCAGGAAAATGAACTGATAAAAAAAAGCATTCAAAGGCTTAAGAAAAAGCTTTCTCCGCTGGAAAATCAGATTCTGGATGAATTGATGTCAGGCAAAAAGCAGGTTCAGATTGCGATTGTAAATGCGCGTACCGGCAAAAAATATTCAAAGGGCTATGTAAGCAAAAAAGTAAAGAAAATCCGCCTCATGATGAAAAAGCTTATGGAGGCATAAAGAAAAATCGCATGACGCAAACCGGTCGGCTCCTTCCCGTATTTTTTTTATTGATTTTTACAATTTTGCTTCATGCCGCGCGTTTTTTTTCTATCTTGACATATTGCTATATTTGGCATTATTATTAATTGTCTACTTGAGTTTTTCGAGTTTTTTCTATAAAAAGTCCGCTGTTCGCGGCATAAAATCCTCTTTATTTAAAATTTTTTGTTATTTGATAGTAATGCAATTTTAGAGTTTTAGCAGGTCAATTTTATATATTTATCTTTTTGATGGGAGAATTACATGGCACCTTTTAGACGCCGAACTACAGCAGATTCACAGGAAGAAAGTGTTTCTGCAGAAAACAACGAAATCAATTCAGAAGCGGTAAGCGAAGCTCCTGCACAGGAAAATGCAGAAGCATCCGCAGAAGCAGGTTCTGAAAATGGCGAAGGCACGGAGCAGGAAGAAAGCTCTGACAAGGCAACGGAGAAGCCGCGCCGCCGCAGAACTGTAGTAAGAAAAGCACCTGAAGCTTCATCTTCAGAGGCAAGGGCAGTAAGCCAGCAGGCTCCTTCTGATGGAGAAAATCAGTCAAATAATGCCGGTGCTTCCGGTACAAATAACGGTTCCGGTTACGGACAGGGATCAGGCATGCGGCCGCGCGGCGATCGCGGACCGGGAAGGCGATTCGGACAGGGACGCGGCGGCTTTACACGCAGCCACGAAAATCAGGTTCCTGACAATACTCCGACTCCTGAAAACTGCCCCGACTACGATTCCAAGCCGCGTCTTGAAATCAATGAGCTTACAAAGAAGGGAATGCAGGAGCTTCGCGAGATGGCAATGGAGTTCGGCTTTACGGCAGACGACCTTGCCCCGATGAAGAAGCAGGATTTGATTTTTGTAATCCTTAAAGCACATACGGAACACGGCGGAATTATTTTCGCGCTCGGCGTTCTTGAAATCCTTCCAGACGGCTACGGCTTCCTCCGTTCACCGCAGAACAGCTACCTTCCTGGTCCAGACGACATTTACATTTCACCAAGCCAGATCAGGCTTTTCAATCTTAAGACAGGCGATACAATTTACGGACAGACGCGTTCTCCAAAGGAAGGCGAAAGGTTCTTTGCGCTTTTGAGAATCGAGCAGGTAAACTTTGATGAGCCGCGCGTTGCACAGACACGCATTCCGTTTGAAAACCTCACTCCGCTTTATCCGAACCACAAGCTCCAGCTTGAGACTGTCTCAACTGAAGTTTCAACACGTATCGTTGACCTGTTCAGTCCGATCGGTAAAGGCCAGCGCCTTTTGATTGTAGCTCCGCCAAAAGCGGGTAAGACGATCCTTATGCAGAAAATTGCGAACGCGATTACGCAGAACCATCCTGAGGTTTACCTTATCGTTCTTTTGATTGATGAGCGTCCTGAGGAAGTTACCGAAATGGAGCGTTCGATTCATGCGGAAGTTATTTCTTCGACATTCGACGAGCAGGCTACACGCCATGTAAATGTTGCGGAAATGGTTCTTGAAAAGGCAAAGCGCCTTGTTGAGCACAAGAGGGACGTCGTTATTTTCCTTGACTCAATCACTCGTCTTGCACGCGCCTATAACCAGACGGTTCCTACATCGGGAAAGGTTCTTTCAGGTGGTGTTGATTCAAATGCACTTCATAAGCCGAAGCGTTTCTTTGGTGCGGCGCGAAATGTTGAGGAGGGCGGAAGCCTTACGATTATTTCTACTGCGCTTATCGAAACTGGAAGCCGCATGGATGAAGTTATCTTTGAAGAGTTCAAGGGAACCGGTAACAGCGAAATCGACCTTGACAGAAAGCTTGCCGAGCGCCGCCTTTTCCCTGCAATCAACATCAAGAAGTCAGGAACACGAAAAGAGGAGCTTTTGCTTACAGAAAACGAGCTTTCTAAGGTTTGGGTTCTCCGCAAGGTATTCAACCCGATGGAAGATACGGAAATTATCGAGCTTTTGATTGAAAAGATGAAGAAGTCAAAGGATAACGAAGCATTCCTTTCGCTTATGAATCCGACTGCATAAAGCTTTTGACTATTGAATAAAACAAATAATTCTGTTACTATTACAGAACAATCCGCATTCTGCGGTTTATATTGAATTTGTCGGGTTTGTTGCATCGTATTGAGCCTTGTTTCTTGTAAGGTTCCGCGCTGCAGGGCAAATCTGGTCAAATATATTGGAGGCCTAAGATGAAGAAGGGGATTCATCCTGATTACCAGCTCACAAAGATTACTTGTGTATGCGGTAATGTGATTGAAACTCGTTCAACAGTGAAGGACATTCACGTTGAAATCTGTTCCGCCTGCCACCCGTTCTATACAGGTAAGCAGAAGCTTGTTGACACAGCAGGTCGTATCGATCGCTTTAACAAGCGCTACGGACTTAAAGCAGAAGCAAAATAATTTTGCTTCCCATAAAAAAGACGGTCATTGCGGCCGTCTTTTTTTTTGTCCGGGATGTTTTATTTATGTTTTCCAGATAAAATTATTTTGCAATCGTGAATTTCCAGACGCGGTGCGGTTTTTTGCCTGAAAAATCAGAATCAATCGTGCTTTCGGTTATGTCTTCCTGCATTACGGCTTTTTTTGACGAAGTAACCTTTATTATTGAATTTTCATCGTATTTAAGCTGCCTTGAATTTGTGGAGAAAAATAGGATTCCGCCGGGTGCAAGGAGCTCAAGGCATTTGTTTACAAGCTTTGCGTAATCACGGTTTATGTCCAGCGTGTTTTCGGTGCTTTTTGAATTGGAAAAGGTCGGCGGGTCAAGCACAATCAGGTCGTATCGGGAGGCGGCGCTGGTGTCTGATAGCTTTTCGTCTAAAAATTTGATGACATCGGCTTTTGTAAAGGCGTATTTAGAACCGCCGCTTGGATTGCCAGTTCCGCTTGGATTGCCAGTTCCGCTTGGATTGCCAGCGCCGATTAAATTGTTGAGGGCGAAATTTTCTTTTGCAAGACCAAGATAAGTATTGGAAAGGTCTACTGATTCCACTAACGAAGCGCCGCCGGCTGCCGCGTAAACCGAGAAGGAGGCTGTATAGCAGAAAAGGTTTAAGACCCGCCTGTTTTGAGAAAGCGACATCACTTGCGAGCGAAGTATTCTGTGGTCTAAAAAAAGGCCTGTATCGAGGTGATCGGTAAGGTTGAGCGAAAAAAGAAGTCCTTTTTCGGATACGGTGCCCGTTACGGCTGCTTCATTATTATGGTTTTTGCCTTTGGCGGAGTCGGAACGGGATGCGTACTGGCTTCCGCCTTTGTCGTGGCGGCGGCTTTTATAGATTATGTTTTTTTCGGGGATTGAAAGGGTTTTTGCGGCTTCCTCTCCCATTTTTGAAAGCCATAATTCTTCTTCGGCCGGGTCTTTCTGGTACGGGCGCTCGTATAGATAGATTACAAGATAGATATCGGATGCGTCCGGGCCGCCGCC
>CACYCX010000085.1 GCA_902772975.1 uncultured Spirochaetaceae bacterium | reverse complement strand
TGCAATCGGCTTCCTCTCGGTGAGCGTGCTTAGCTTTATGCATTACATCAGCAACATTTTCGAAGTTCGCAAGGCCATCAAGTGCTCCGAATGCGTCGAAGAACAGGCTACGAACTAAACTATAGTTTACTGCAAAAAAAATAAAACCAGCACTTCAACTGCTGGTTTTATTTTTTTTGATTTAATTCACAGAACCGAGATTCAGAAGAATTAACTTACTCGTAATATTATTTTTCTTCACACCCACAATCGTTTTCAAGTCCCTCCTTATGGCACTATAAACGCTTTGAGAATTGGCAAACATTGCAGGATCCGCAAACACAGTAACATCTACAGTTTTATTGGTCATCACGTTAAACGAGAACTTTTTAAACATCCGGGAAAGAACTGCATTTATTTTTGCATGCAAGTCTTCCACAAAGTCTTCGTCGAATTCGCCAGAAAGATTCATCACAATCTTATATTGAACACCTTTTCGACGCTCGTTATTCCAATACTTTTGTAATTTCACATCTAATTGTCGTGAAGCAAATTCAGCAGCATTTTTAATATTATCGTTTAAGCTTTTTGAACTTTCAATTTTTCCCAAATACACTTCGTTGCCAAGCAATGCACCTGTGACAGATTCATATGCTTTAAGTTCCAACCTGATATTCTTTCTAGAAAAATCTCCTGAGAACTTGAGATAAATGTCGGCACCAAAGAACAGGCTAGCGACATAGGCAAGGTCATCTTCATTTCCGGCAATATCATTTTGCATGGAAATAAATTCGTTGATATCCTTCTGACCTTCTAGGGATTTCAACGAATATTCTTTTTTAGAGAAGTAATCACTTATGCACTCCATCATCAATCGCGCATAAGAATTTTTCTGTATAATTTCAAGTTCAGAGATTCCGGCATCCTTCTTTTCTGGCATAACCAAGATAGACGGCGGAATCTGAACAGCAACAGAATTATCAAAAGAAGAAAATGTTGATTCAGAACTTTCCGCGCTTTTTCTACTCGTTGTTTTTTCTGCAAAATTGGAATCAAGTTCCTTATATGCAGCCTGGTAACGTCGCTCAACGTTTACACCTTGAGCAAAAACACTAACAGCCAAAAGTAAAACGGGATAAATCTTCGTCAACATTTTCTTTCAATCAATTATTCTCTGCCAATAGATTCAGCCTTCTTTTGGATTTCTTCCTGGCTCGGGATTTCGATGCCATGAGTGGATGCATAAGCCTTCAGGCCTTCAAAAGACTTTTTCTGAAGTTCCAACTGACTCGGAGCCATATCAGCAATCCAAGATGCATTCGTGACAATGTTATTGACTTCACCAACAGCCAATGCATCAGAAGCAGAAAGGTTAGAAGCCACATCCTTAGCTTCAGTCACCAAGTCCTTAGCATCTAAGCCAGCCTTACCATCATAGAAAATTGCAATACCCAAATTGAGAATCGCATCAGTAATCTTGGCCTTGCCTTCATCAGAAAGATCTTCTGCAGCTTCCAATTCTTTAGTAATATCAACTTCGTTCAGCATGCCCATAGCAGCTTCAAGCTTATCCTTGTCCTTTTCATCGCGAAGGTTAGCTGTTTCGGCCTTGATGCGTTCTGCTTCAGTCTTATTGCCAACAGCATCCAAAACAGCAACATAAGACTGTGCGGAAGCGTCCAAGGAAATAGCAACGTCAAACGTAAGTTCCGTAGACTTTGCAGAGAGAGCCGTAATCTGGGGATTTCCACCGCCAAGCATACCACCGACACCAGCGCATGCAGAAAGCATCGCAGCAACAGCACCAGCAAGAATTAACTTTTTCATTTTTTTACTCCTTATATTTGAGTGATTTTATTTTGTGAATGTGAATACAATTTTTCCGTTTTCGTCATTCGGGCCGTCGAATTCGCTTTCGCTAAAGCCCTTGGCATCACCGATAGCCTCGATGATTGCCATTCCGAGATCGCTCTTGTTGCCCTTATAAAGGACTTGATAAATCTGAACGCCTGTTTTCGGAGAGGTCTGAGAGGAAATTTTCGCAATGGACTTCAAAGCCTTTTCAAAAGGAATCTTTTGGCTTCTGGCCTTGGTCATATTGCGAATTTCAACCGTATACTGGCGGCCACTTTCAGCACGTTCCTGCCAAGTCTGCAAAGTCTGGCTAGCAAGAGTTCTTGCGGCAACAACGGCAGCTTTCTTGATCACCTGAGATTTGGCCTTGTCGATATT
>CACYCX010000084.1 GCA_902772975.1 uncultured Spirochaetaceae bacterium | reverse complement strand
TAAAAGCTCATGGCTTTTGCAGAAGGATAGCGGCATTGATTTTATAAGTTCAAATGATTTTTCTTTTTACGACAACATGCTCGACACAAGCTTTATGCTCGGAGTAATTCCAGAGCGTTACAAGAAGCTGTGCCTTTCAAAGCTTGATACTTATTTTGCAATGGCACGCGGATATCAGTCTGAAAAAGGCGATGTTACTGCACTCCCGATGAAAAAATGGTTCAACACAAATTATCACTACATCGTTCCTGAATTTGACGACCTGGTTGACATTCAGCTTGATGATTCAAAGGCACAGGCAGAATACAGCGAGGCAAAATCTTACGGCGTTCAGACAAAGATAAGTGTAATCGGCCCTTATACATTTTTAAAATTAAGTCATTTTACCGGAACTAAACAGCTTGCTGATTTTTCAGAAAAGACAGCTGATTCCTACAGACAGCTTCTTTCAAATGCAAAAGGCTGGGGAGCTGAATGGATTGAGCTTGACGAGCCGGCTCTTGTTCTTGATATGAGCGCTTCTGACAAGGAGCTTTTCTCTAATCTTTATAAGACAATTCTGGACGGAAAAAACATTAAGGTTCTGCTCCAGACATATTTTGGAGATGTCCGCGATTATTACGAAGAGCTTACATCTTTTGGCTTTGACGGAATCGGTCTTGATTTTGTTGAAGGAAAGGAATCGCTCAAGCTTCTTGATGGCAAAGCAGGAAAAACCGGAATCCTTTTTGCAGGCGTTCTCTGCGGAAAAAACATCTGGAAAAATAATTATCAAAAGACAAACGCCCTCCTTGATCAAATTCAGAGTAAATGGAAAGGTGAAGTTGTCGTTTCAACATCATGCTCACTACTGCATGTTCCGTATACTGTAAAAAATGAGCAGAAGCTTGATTCAAGCATCCTTAAGTATTTTTCGTTTGCAGAGGAAAAGCTTACTGAACTTTCTGAAATAGCTTCAAAAAATCAGGATGCGCTTAACGAAAATAAGGCGCTGTTTAGTAAAGAGCGCGTTGCAAAAAATCAGGAAATTGCCGCAAAAATTTCCGGACTTAAAAAAGAAGATTTTACAAGGCTTCCCTCTTTTGCTGAGCGCGAGGCAATTCAGGAAAAAGAATTTAACCTTCCGCTTTTCCCGACAACGACAATTGGCTCGTTCCCACAGACAATCGATGTACGCGCAAACCGCTCGGGATATAAAAAGGGAACTGTATCAAAAGAAGAATACATTAAGTTCAATCAGAAAAAGATTGCAGAATGCATTGCGCTTCAGGAAGAAATCGGGCTTGACGTTCTTGTTCACGGAGAATTTGAACGCAACGACATGGTTGAATATTTCGGCGAAAATCTTGACGGATATATTTTTACGCAGAACGCATGGGTTCAGTCTTACGGCACAAGATGCGTAAAGCCGCCGGTTGTATGGTCTGATGTAAGCCGCAGAAATCCGATTACGGTTGAATGGTCAAAGTTTGCACAGTCATGCGCCGACAAAAATTCAAAAAAGCCGGTTAAGGGAATGCTTACAGGTCCTGTTACAATATTAAACTGGTCGTTTCCGCGCGAGGACATCAGCCTAAAGGAAACTGCTTTCCAGATTGCGCTTGCAATACGCGAAGAAGTACTTGATTTGGAGAAGGCCGGAATAAAAATCATTCAGATTGATGAGGCGGCGTTAAAGGAAAAGCTTCCGCTCAGAAAAGCCGACTGGCATTCTGAATACCTTGACTGGGCTATCCCTGCATTTAACCTTGTACATTCCGGCTGCAAGAGTCAGACTCAGATTCATACCCACATGTGCTATTCCGAGTTCATTCCGATTATAAAAAACATTGACGATATGGACGCTGATGTAATTACTTTTGAGGCAAGCCGCTCAAACCTCGAAATCCTTAAGGCGCTCAAGGAAAATAATTTCCGTACGGAAGTTGGGCCTGGTGTATATGACATTCATTCTCCGCGTGTTCCTTCAGTTGAAGAAATTGTAAGCGCCGTCCGGAAAATGAAGGATTACGTCCCTCAAAACAAGCTCTGGATAAATCCTGACTGCGGATTAAAGACTCGTGGTGAAGCAGAGACTGTGGCAAGCCTTAAAAATCTTGTCGCCGCCGCAAAAAAAGTAAGGCTAAACGAAACAGAGTAATCTGTGGACAAGATGGCTTCTTTTCCTAATGCCCCGGTGCATCTCCTTATGCCGACATATGCCGTTATTCCTCGGCAAAGATTCTCGCCTGGATTTCGGCTGTCGTTCCAAGGGCATTATAGTCAGGATTTGAGAATCCATTTTCCCCGGTAGACGCATTTTTATAAGCATCTACAGCAGCTGCAGGAACATAAATCTTCAGCTCACTGTTACATCCAGTAAAGTTTATGAGAGAAAGATTTCCATATAATTTTACCGGGGTCGTAGAATTAAAATGAACTTCTGTAAGTAAATCATTTTGGTAGAAGAAGGCTGCCCCAATTGACCGCACCGAATCAGAAAGAATTACTTTTCCTACATTGCTTGCTTCCCTGAATACTCCTTCCGACAAATCAGTCTGTGTAAGTCCAGATAAATCTGCTGTATTTTTGAATGATGTATTCTGATAAAAAACAAACTTACCTATCTTTTTTACTTGAGCTAAGTTGCTTATTCCCTGAAGATTCTTACATGAACTAAATGCATAATCTCCAAGCTCCTCGACAGTATCCGGCAGCGTAAAGTTTTTGTATGACCTGGAAGCTGGATACTTAATAAGCTTTGTCTTACCCTTATTATACAAAATACCATCATATGTATAATAAGTTGAATTAGAACTTGAAATTGAAATTTGCGTAAGATTGCATGCATCTGCAGTATCAAACAGCTTTGTAACTGAAGAACAATTATCTGGAAGCTTAATTGAAGAGAAAGCAGTCATATTGGAGCCTAAACTACTTGATATAGTTGTTGCTGATGATTTACTAAAATCAATTGAGCTATTTGCTCCAGGGAGTGAACCATAACGAAGTTTACTAATCAAATTCTCTACTTCAGTATTGCCGCATGTTGAATCAAACTTAAGGTTGAGCGTCAAGTCTTCAATAGCCTTAAATGAAGCAATATTGTCCTTAGTTAAAGTATATGTAAGATTTTTACTTAATGTTCCGGTTTCATCAATACACCATTTATATGTCGTTGTTGTATTGCCAGAAGTAACTTGTTGAGAATAAATACTGAATCTGAATATTTCATCTTTTACTACAGGCTCTTCTCCCTCAGGAAATGTAACTCCAGCCTTTTTCAAGAATTGTCCTTGAAGAATAAGAATATGGTTCTACCTGCATTATAACGCCATCAGTACATTCTGCAGGAGGCCTTAGCGTTGAAGTAAGTCTAATTTTACCTTTTATCAAGGCATCATTTTTTCCCTTTTCCTTAATGCCGCCAACTCCCCATGGCATGTACACAGCACCACCAAAATGAGAATAGTCATATGTCATATATACAGCGCCGCCTTTAGTCAATGCTGCATTTTCCGCAAGCTTTACATTATGCAGATATGAATATCCGTCTGTATATATTCCTCCGCCATTATCGGCACTGTTTCCGATTATACGGCATACATTCTCATCCCTTACAGGTTCACTTTTACGGTATCCTGCATAAATTCTTGCCCCTGACTTAACATAAATACCGCCGCCGTTTCCTGAAGCTTTATTTCCGTCATCCGCGCCGGTGCCGCCAATTAAAGTATTTCCCCAAATAAATAAGTAATTCTTTTGAGTATAAATTCCTGCTCCATCATGCAAAGCTGTATTTCCGGCAATCACTCCGCCTGATATATAAGCGTAATGCTGATTAAAGATACCGCCTCCGCCATGTCCTTCTTCAGCACTTACCTCATGATTGTCTACACTTTTAACGCCGTCATTAAGCCTTAATTCTCCGGCATTATAAATACCGCCGCCGCAATTTGAAGAGCCTGCCGCTGTCGCTTTTCCGTTTGTAATCTGTATATTCGAAAGCGTTACCGGAACAGGCGATTTTATATTAAGCACAGTATCAATATTGTTTCCGTCAAGGATATCGACGGCGCTTCCTGTCATTCCCGTAATCGTAATCGAATTTGCAGTTGATGAAGTAAACGACGCAGGAATTACGCATGTATCTTCGATTTTTCCGTTTATGAAAATCTGATAATTTTTTGGAGAATCAGTTCCGACTTTTTCTATTATTTTAAATACGCTGCTTAATTTTGTTACAGGATTTGATGAGCTTCCGTCTCCGTGTTCTGCCGCTTCCCCCATAGGAGTGCTTCCTACATAAAAGCATTCGCGGCTTTCTTTTTTCAGAAGCGAGGAAGTCAAGACAAACTCTCCGCTTGCATTTACCGGAGAATCGCCGCCTCCATAAACCCACCTGTTTGTCGTCATTCCGTCAAGAACGACTATTGTCTGTAATGCAGTATAAACTGGGAAGTCGTCTTTATAAAAAGTAATGCATACATCATAGCTTCCGCTTGCAACTGTTGTTTTTTTGATTTTTGTAGATGTAATAAAATAACCTGCTGTTGACATCCACTTTTCTTGCTGTGCTTCATCAGGAATCGTAACATCAAACCTATCGGCGGTTGTACCGTACGAAAGATCAAGATCAACCCTACCAAATCCAGCCTGCGTAGGAGCCAGATTAAAGCTGTGCAGTATGACAGGATTTTCGTTATCTAAAAGCGGCGTCTTATATGTATCGCTTAAAAGAGTTATATTTGTTTCATTATCTTTGATTCCCACTTCTATCGTATATTTACGGTTTATGCTCAGTGGAAGTAAAAAATTTCCCGATGCCGTTAATGTAAGCGGATTCTGTACAATGGCATCTCCAACATCTGGAGTTGCAATCAGATAATAGTAGGAATTTGTAGAATCCGGTTTTGTCGGAAGAGCCGAGCGGTCGTTTTCGCCTTCAGATGCTTCGGCGCTTCCTGATGTATTCTGCGGATTCTGAACGATTTTTTCTGGAAGCGCAATATTCTGTTTTACACATCCTTTTATATAAACTACATTTGCATCACTTGAATTTGATGAAGAATTCTGCGATTGAGAATTCTGGCCTGATTCCGGTGAGTCAATTATATTTGTACATGAACAGATTGCGCGATAATAAATAGTAAGAAAGTGCTCTTACATATTTTTGAAAGAGAAGCCAACAGCCCCCCCCTAATCACGGGTATAGTATAATTTTTTTTCATATTTTTTTATGCGCAACATTAAAATTGTAACACAGCATTTTCAGATTTTCAATATTTTGATTTTTTTTCTATAATATATTATCATTAAAGCTATGAAAAAAGTAAAAATATTATTCAGATTGTGCGCGCCATTCCTTGTTTTCTCCATATTTATTTCAGGCGCGGCATTTTCACAGACACAGGATTCAAAAAAAATCGACTCGATTGCAAAAAGCTTTAATTCATTCGGAAGCGATTTAAATTGCACTCTCCAGAATGCGGCCGTAAACCAGAACATATCGGCACCAGCCTGGATTGGGAATTTAATTCCCGCGCCGGTTCATTTTTATGCCGGGCTTGATTTTGGAGCATCTTCTCTTAACCTTTCGCATTTTAACGATTCGCTTAAGGAGCTTGGGCTTTCTTCAATTCCGGAAAATCTTGTTTATCCAACTGTAGCCGGAAGCATAAGGCTTGGCGGCATAGGTCTTCCGTTTGACGCAGGCTTTTCTTTCCTCAAGCTGAACTTAAAGGACATCGATTCAATCATCAAAGGACTTACGCTAAACTATCTTGTAATCGGCGGAGATTTGCGCTTTGCAATTTTAAGGGGTGAAGAAAAGCTTCCGGCCCTTTCGGTTGGAGCAGGCTTTTATTATCTTGACGGCAAAATCGGATACACTCAGGATTACGCGGATTTAAATATTGATTTTGATACAAAAACTTTTTTTGCTTCGGTTCAGCTTTCAAAGACATTTATTTTCTTTACGCCGTTCATAGGATTTAAAGGAATCATTTCTGATTCAAATACTTACTGGGCGTGGAGCATTTCAGATTCTGCGATGTCAAAGCTTTCTGTTTCTGCTCTTAAGGGAAAAGGAAAAGCGAACACTTCGTACGGCGAATCTTTTATTCCTCAGGTTTACGGCGGCTTCGGGCTAAAGCTTTCGATAATCGAGCTTACGCTAAACGGCGCCTGGGATTTTAAAAATTCAATCTGGTCAGCAGGAACTTCACTCAGATTAAGGTTTTAATAAATAATCTTTTCTATAATCAGCCTCCCCAAAAAAAATGGCTTCCCCCAATTTGAATTTTACTTCAATTGAAGGAAGCCTTAAACCGCATCTAAATTACGCGGCCATTATGTTGCCCTAACTATTAGCGCTTTAAGCTCAAGACTGTTTCAAGCAATGTATCTGCTGTCTGAATTGTCTTTGCGTTTGACTGGAAGCCGCGCTGAGTTGTAATCATGTCAGTGAACTGCTCCGTAAGGTCAACGTTAGACATTTCAAGAACGCCGGCGCGGAGCTTACCCTTTCCTGCAATTCCGCTCTGTCCGATATTTGCAATGCCTGAGTTATTTGACTGAACGTATGTGTTCTCGCCAGCTTTTTCAAGACCGCCCTGGTTTGCGAATGTAGCAAGTGCAAGCTGTCCGATTTTTCTGCGCTGTCCGTTTGAGTATACGCCAGTGATGATTCCGCTGTCGTCAATCTTGAAGTTGTCAAGATAACCCATTGTGTATCCGTCCTGGTACCATGCCTTTGTTGAGCTTGTAGCAGCACTCTGTGTTACAGTATTTCTCTGGCTTCCGATTGTACCAAGATTGATGTTGAATGTCTGGCGCTCAGGATTTCCGTCTGCATCCGGTGTTGAATCAGCTACAAGGAACGAAGCCTGAAGGATGATTTCGCCTGAATCATTTGATGTATTTTCAGATGAATCAACTACGCGGCGCAATGTACCTGTGTTGTCGAATTCAACTGTGAATGTATTTTCCATTCCGTTTGTCGTTCCAAATCCAACCTGTGTATTTGTGAACTCAGAATTTTCCGGGTCAACATTTACTGTTGCAGTCCAGCGGTTTGGTGTTCCGCGAACGCGTGTAAAGCTTACTGCGAGGTTGTGCTCGTTTCCGAAGCTGTCGTAAATCTTGAATTCTGTTGCCCAGGTTCCTTTTGCAATGTCGGCTTCTGTAGCGCCTTCTGCCGGAATCTCAGGAGTATTCTTGTCGAGGTTACATGCAAAATTAACGTTGCGGGTAGCGTGAGCCGGATCCTTTGAGCCAACCGGAATTGTAAGGTCAGTCGGAGTTGCGGCAGTCTGGATAATCATTTCGCCGTTCATCTCGCGGGCCATCCACCCCTGAACGCGCATACCGTTTGCAGGATTTACAAGTGTTCCGTCCTGATCAAGGCTGAACGCACCGGCCCTTGTATAGAAGCTTTCTTCGCCGTTTTTAAGAATAAAAAATCCGTTTCCCTGAATCGCAACATCTGTTGAAACACCAGTAGACTGCAGGTTACCCTGAGTAAAAATTGTGTTGATTGCTGCTGTCTGAACACCAAGACCAACTTCCTTAGGATTTACACCGCCGACTTCTGTAGTTGGAGCTGCTGCTCCCGAAAGCTGCTGGCTTATCATATCCTGAAAGTCAACGCGTCCTCTTTTAAAGCCTGTTGTGTTTACATTGGCAACGTTGTTACCAATTACATCCATTTTAGTCTGGTGGTTCTGCATACCGGAAACACCGGCATAAAGTGATCTCATCATACTGCTACCCTCTTAGTTATCGTATACTGCCTTAATTTTTTCTATGCTGTAAAATTCGCCGTTTACGCGAACCTGTGGATTTTCTCCGCGAGTAAATCCGTCAACAACGCCCGACACAGTCGTCTCGCCGTTTTCAATCTCAACGCTTCGTCCCAATGTTCCGGCAGCGTCAGAATTGTTCATCAAAGCAGCCAGCTTGTTAAAGCCGTTGCTCATATTGTACATCTGCTCAAGTGACGAGAACTGAGCCATCTGTCCGATAAACTGCGTGTTGTCCATCGGATTTGTAGGATCCTGATGTGAAAGCTGCGTGATAAGAAGCTTTAAAAAATCATCCTTATCAAGCTGCTGGCTGGGCTTTCTTCCCTCGCCATAAATCTCATAATTAAGCTGCTTGTTGTAGGCGTCTACAGCAAGGTCATTTGCCAGTTTATCGGCAGGGCTTAAAGTCAAGTTTAAATCCATCATTCACCTCAAATCTCTATGCTACAATGTTGACTGAATAATCATTCGTTTCAGATAAATTATCGGCAGATTCTAAAGCGACTGAACTGTTTTCGCTAACAAATTCACCGTATACAACGCGTGACTTGCGCTCGTTATCCGAATTGTTCTGCTGTTCGCCAAAGCCCGAAAAATTCTGACTCTGAGAATATGACAAATCAAAAGAAGCATTCTCAAAACCGCTCTGATTGAACGCTACCTTCAATGTATTGATGCTGTCCTTGAACGCGTTGTATGCGGCTTCGCTTGAAACATGAATATGTCCCTGCACGCCCTTTTCCGTCATCTCAAGCGTAATCTTTACGTTTCCCAATGCCTCAGGATGAAGCACAAGATTGATTGTTCCGTTATTGTTGTCCTTAAGTACAATCGAGCCGGCCTTTACAAAATCAGGCGCGTTCTGCTGAATCTGATTTGTAAGCATTGCCTGGAAATTCGAGCCCTGAGCGCCAGCTGCCTGATTGTTAAGCGAAAGGATATTCTGATTTACATTCGAGCCGATTTCCATAGTAACTTCGGGAACATTTTTTTCAACCGCATGAACTACGATATCGCTCTTTTTAAGATTGCGCTCAGGCATGATTTTTTCGCTCTGATTTTTTTCAGTACGCAAATCAGTTACAGTAATTTTATCAAGAAGCTTTTTGCCGCTCTTTTTTGGTTCCGCGATTTTTTTCTCAAATGAATCGGAAACATTCTTTACATTGGAAACCGGTTCAGTCTGTATCGATTCAAGAAAAAATTCAGGCTCGTCAACAGACTGATTCTGTGCAAGCAATACCGCCTGCTTCTGCTCAATATCTGCTTCTGCCTCGTACTCTGCGGCATTCTCTATAAGATTGTCATAAAAATCCTTGTTGCGGGAATTTAAAAGATAATCGATTTTTTCCTGTTCTACGACGGCATCTTCTTCCGTAATGTCAAAGCTGCTTTTCTTAACGACAATCTTTGCGTCAAAAAGCTCGCCTTTGTTTTCATCCTGAATGCTTTCAGAATTCTTTATCGCATCGGAAACAAGATTTGCAGCCTGCACATTAGTTGCAATAAGATTTTCAGGAATCTCTTCAACATCATTTTTTGCCTGCTCAATCTGTTCTGCTTTTTTTTCTGTCTTTGAAGAAATTTTTGAATCAGAAGCTTCTTCATTTTTAGAATCAGATTTTTCTGCCTTGGAAACAAGCGCTTCCTTATCAGATTTTTCTTCTGAATGTTCGATTTTTTCGGACTTGTCTTCAGAATGATTTTCAGAAGCACCTTCAGTTTTCAATGCTTCCTGCTCTTTTTTTACCATTGAAAGAAAATCTTTTCCTTCCGGCATCACATTTTTTTCTGAATTTGTCGCTGCAATCTGGGTAAAATCAACTGGATTTAGATTTACCTGCATTGATGACCTCCAGTAAACACCGAAAATCATCTGGCAGTTATCTTTTAGTCAGGCGGGAAATGTCTTTAATCCAACGACATCGGCTTTTGTGCCATTTTCCTTTGAATGGTTGCTGCATTTGCAGAGGGCATTAGCGAAAGCCAGTACGAAACCATGGAGCTTGTTCCAGCGGCCGCCGCACGCTCATCTACCTTCCTCAAGACATCGATAACCATCTGGTCATCCATCTCTATAAGGATTGCAACCGCATTCTTTGGAGGCATGCCTTCAAGGTTAGCTGCAATTTGATTGATGTTTACCTCTTTATTGTCGTATTGTTTTTGGATATTGTTGAATGTTTTTTCGCGTTCTTCCAAAGATTTTTCGCGTTCTGCAAGCTCAGCCGCAATCTGCTCGTTTTTCCTGCTCAGTTCAGCTGAATCCTGATCGCGTTTTTCAAGTTCCTCAAGGTAAATATCAAGCGCTTCCCTCTGGCGGGCAAGTCTGTCCTCGTCAATGTCTGCTACAAGCGGCTTGGAGGCAGTTGCTGAAACGGAAGTCTGCGGCTTAAGGCCAATCATCTTGTATACCGGCGCAAAAACTGACTTTATGTGAATTGCACCAAGAAAATCAAACCAGAGAAGACCGCCTAAAATAAGGATTACGATAAGGAAAAGCAATACAATCGATTTTCCCAATGAATTTCCTTTTGCCACAGAATACCTCCCTAGATTGTACCAGCAATAGCGGCGCCAAGCGTAATGTCATTGTCAACTGCAATTATATCCCAGTAAAGGCCTCTCTGCCTTGTCAAAAGCTCTTCGAGATAGCCCTTTACGCGGTCTGCAATCTTATATGTCTTGTGATATGTAGTTCCGTTGCACAGAATGCAAACCGGCTTTGTAGGATCCGCTCCGGCGCCTGTCTGGATGACCGCAGAAAAAAGAATCGCGGCCGCATATCGTGCAGAACGCTCTACTATCGCATCAAGCACGCCAAAAACAAACTCATAATCACTGTCTTTTCCATTTTCGGCAAGAATTTTTCCGATTGTAGATTCTGCATTGTACGGGGCGTGCAGGAACTGGTCTACCTCGATAAGCGTAAGGCTTTCAAGCGAAAGAATCTTTGCGGCCGCTTTTTCAGAAATAAAGCCCTCTTTTGCAGCCGCAGTAAGCGCCTGGTACGAAATAGGACCGAGATATGCACCAGAGCAGCTCTTTTCCATCCAGAAAGTTCCCGGCTTTACGGTTTTTGCGTCAACTGCCTTGTCAAAATCAGACTGAAGTACCCTGTTGAACTTTCCTGATTCGCATACGACAATCTGCGGCTGCTTGAAATCAGGATTTCCTTCTATAACCGGCTGGAGATATGCCGCGTTGAGGCCTGTTCCCAATATAAGTCCGATGTAAGAAGAATATACATTTCCGGTGTTTGCTGCTGCTCCTGCAAGAAGGGCCGCAACTGTATCGTTAAGGAGCTTTATGCTTTTCGGGCGGTTCCAGCCGTGCTCAACGAGAGCATCAGCAAGACTTTTCCCGATCTGTGCTCCGACTACTTCCGGTGCCTTCACTTCCTTCGAAAATCCAAGGAGGATTCCGTCGCCGTCCTTTGTAATTTCCATTGGATATGAAAAACAGAAGCCGATTGAATCTGATTTATTTTTTAAGTGCTCAAGATTTTCTGCGAATTTGTCAAAGAATTCCTTGCGGCTCAATTCCTTTTCAACGCCAGGCATCTTTGTTTTTTCCATTTCGCTGATTGAAGCGTTTCCGTCTGCATCAAAAGAAACAAGGCATGAGCGGAAGTTTGTACCGCCGGCATCAATTACGATTACAGATTTTGACTTAACTTTATTTTTTGGCGGATTGCTCCATGTACGGATCATATCCTCGTCAGATTTTTTTCCAGAAAGACCGTTTGCCATGTCAAAAAGCATACCCTTGGCAACTGCTTCAATATCCATATGCTGTGCAAAACCGTGTCCAGAAAGAAATGCGCTTACCGCCTGATTCATTATTATTTTCCTCCAATTTTTATCTTAACGCCAATTTTTATCTATATATTTTACTCGCATTTTTAGAATATTTCAAGGTAAAGAAAATGGATAAAAAAACAAGATTTATTCTAATAAGCAGGATTAAATCAGCTTCCGCATAAGGTGCGTGCTTTCAAAGTATTTTACTTCCCATAAAAAGATGCTAACATAAATATAGAGGTAAACAGATATGAAAATCGCAGTAACTTACGAAAAAGAAACTGGAAATGTATTCCAGCATTTTGGAAAAACTCAATATTTTAAAATTTATCAGATTGAAGACGGAAAGATTGTATCTTCACAAGTAATCGACAACGGTGGAAACGGACATCACGCTCTTCCTCCATACCTTAAAAGTCTTGGAGTAGAAACTCTGATTCTCGGTAACCGCGGTCAGGGTGCAGTTGATGCAATTGCCGCTGCCGGCTTAAAAGAACTTCCGGGAATCACAGGCAGTGCCGACGAAGCCGTAGAACTTTTTGCAAAGGGAGAACTCAAACCAAACTTTGCAGCTAAGTGCAATCATCATGGCGAGCATGCGTAAGTCCGCAACTGATTTTGAAAAACTCTGCGAGCTGGCAGGAGGAAAACTATGGGCTGGCAGGCGGAAAAAGTTATGAATGAAAAAGCTGCAAAATTTTTGCTGATTGCTCCGCTACATCACAAGTTTTTCTGTGTCAGAAAATCTTTTATGTGAACTATTTTTATTCCCTCTTCATTTCCGCAAACTGATGAATCCATAGTAACTACATATTTCGGATAGTTATCTTTTATGATCTTTAAGTTTCCTAATTCACGGTCAGAATCTTCCGGCAAGGTACGGCATACCTGTACATAGATTTTTTCATCCTTCTTAGTTGCAACAAAATCAATTTCTTTGTCACCAGACTTACCAAGATAAACTGTAAAACCACGGCGACGAAGTTCAAGATACACAATATTTTCAAGAACTGATGCAATTGCTTTTGGAGAAAACCCGAGCTGGCTGTACTTAAAACTAATATCAGAAAGATAATATTTTTCCTGAGTCTTCAAAACTTCTTTGCCTTGAATGTCATAACGCGGACAGCAATAAATAATAAAAGCTTCTTCAAGCCATGCTATATAGTTGTAAATAGTTTCGATAGCAATTGACCGATGCTGACTTTTAAAAAAATCAAATATAGTTTTTACACTAAAGTTCTTTCCAAGATTTTCCAGAATAAAACGAACAACTCTGTTAAACATTTCAAGATTTGAAATATTGTGTCTTTTGGAAATATCTCGTGTAACAACTGTTGAATAAATGCCATCAACAACCTGATAGTTTTCTTCCTGTGTATGATTAGTTTTTGCAATAAACGGGAAACCACCAGAATGCAAATAGAGCCCAAACAATTCATCTTTTGAAACATTGGCGAGAGAAGATACATAAGTATTTTTAAACTCAATAAATTCTTCAAATGATAAGGTATAAACAGGAATTAAAACAAAACGTCCTGTAAGATATGTTGATATTTCACTTGAAAGAAGCTTTGAATTAGAGCCTGTGAGATAAATATCTACATTATGACTTTCATAAAGAGAATTAATACACTTTTCCCAGCCGTTAATTTCCTGAACTTCGTCCAAAAGAAGATACACTTTCTGAGTTTTATCTGCTGCATTAATTGCGGAAATCAAATCATCATACATAGCTTTGTTATCAAAATCGTCCTGATATTCCATTGCTGTGTACTTTCGCATAACCATGTTTTCTTCTTTAATTCCCATAGAAAGTAATTCCAGTCTGTAAGTTTTAAGGATAGTAGATTTTCCACAACGGCGAACACCACAAAGAATTTTAATTATATTTTCATCTTTGAAGCGTTTGAGACTTTCATTAAACTGAGACCGAAATAATTCCTTTTCTTCTTTCATATTTATGATTTTAACCGAAATTCTTCCATTTTGCAAGAAGTTTTTCGGTCTTAAACTTAATAACTTCTTATAAAAAAATGGAGATACAGGAAGATTGAATCACAATCGATTGACTTTTTATACTGTTTTTCCATATACAGAAAAGCACGATTATGATAGAGTAATTGCTCTATGGCACTTGATTTAGATTCTCTCAGAAAACAGCTTAATCCCGAGCAATTCCGCGCGGTTACTACAATAAACGGTCCTATACTCATTATAGCCGGAGCCGGAAGCGGAAAAACACGCGTAATCACATACAGAATCGCACACATGCTCGATTCGGGAATCCCGCAAAGCCAGATTCTTGCCCTCACCTTCACAAACAAGGCCGCGCGGGAAATGGAAGAGCGCATCAAGGACCTCACGCAGAAAAAATTGCAGAATCTTACGATTTCAACTTTCCACGCTTTTGGCGTAAAAATATTGCGCAAGGAAATTACTGCGCTCGGCTGGCGTGAAAATTTTTCAATCTATGATGAAACAGATAAAATTCAGCTTATCAAGGAAAGCGGCCGCGAACTAAAATTTACCGAAGACGCCCTTGACGCCTACAAAATCGCACAGCTTTTTTCAAACATAAAGACAGGACGCAAAAACTGGGGCGGTCCGAATGATATGTACAAGCAGCTTTACGAATCATATCAGGAAGGACTCAAGCTTTTTAATGCAGTTGACTTTGACGACTTAATCATGCTTCCCATCAAGCTTTTTAAGGAGCATCCTGACATACTCCAGAAATACCGCGAACGGTTCAAATACCTTATGGTAGACGAATTCCAGGATACAAGCCACCAGCAGTATGAACTCATGCATCTTCTTGCCGACAACAATGTCGCCGTCGTTGGAGATGACGACCAGTCAATATACAGCTGGCGCGGCGCAGATTACCAGAACATCATCAACTTTGAAAAAGATTTTAAGGGCATGCAGGAAATCCGCCTTGAGCAGAATTACCGCTCGACAGAAACTATTCTTGCTGCGGCAAACGGCGTAATCTCGCACAACACAAACCGCAAGGACAAAAAGCTCTGGAGCGGAAACAATTCCGGTAAGCCGATCGAAGTCTTTATGCCCGAAAACGAAACCGACGAAGCCGAATTTATCGCAGAAAGCATTCAGGGCATTGCAATGGAAGAAAAGCTTAAGTACGATGACTTCGGTGTTTTAATCAGGTCTAATTCCCAGAGCCGCTTTATCGAAGAAGCATTCCTTGAAGCAAACATTCCGTACACGATGAGCGGCGGAACAAGTTTTTTCCAGCTTCGCGAAATCAAGGACATCATAAGCTACCTTCGCGTAATTGCAAATCACGACGACGACATAAACTTAATCCGTATCCTCAACACACCGCGGCGCGGCATCGGACGAGCGACTCTTGAATCGCTCAACGAATATGCGCTCAACAACAAGTGCTCGCTTTGGACTTCAATCAAGGCAAAGCTAAGCGCTTCTGACAAACAGAAAAAGGATGATTCAGCTCAGGCCGAATTTGACATCGTTCAGGATACAGAAAAAAAAGCGACAGGCGCCGAAAAAACGCTTGAAGAATTACGGAGCTTTGTAGATTTAATCGAAAGCAATAAGGCAATGCTCAGCGGACGCGGGCTTTCTAACAAGGTGCGCGCCTTTGTCGATGAAATTGACTATCAGGGGCATCTCCTCCGTGAATACAAAAAGAACGAGAAAGCCGCAGTCTTTAAATTCCATAATGTACAGAGCCTCATAAAATCAATGGAAATCTGGGAAAACAATCCGGACAACCTCGACCCTAACCTTTACAATTACCTTAACCGCATTACGCTTTTAAGCCGCGACGACATGGATGACGAAAACGACAAGGGAAAAGTAAACCTTATGACAATCCATGCCTCAAAGGGACTTGAGTTTCCGGTTGTGTTTATTGCAGGAGCTGAAGAAGGCCTGATTCCGCATGCAAGAAGCGTTGAAGAAAACGACGGTGATGTTGAAGAAGAAAGGCGGCTTTTTTACGTAGCAATTACGCGCGCCCGCGACAAGCTTTTGATTTCGTCATGCAAGAAAAGACGCAAAATGCAGTGTGAAGTTGAATGTGAACCGTCGCGCTTCCTTGATGAAATTCCTGAAAATTTAATTGAATATCACAAGCCAGCCCAGCCGGTTGACGACAAGACGGCTCATGATATTCTTTCAAACATGCTCAAGCAGTTCACCCTGCCGAACTAGTACTTAATCTTTTTTCCTGTTCCCTCGTAATATTTTTTACGAAGCTCGGCTACATGCTCATCCTTAAGGTAATCGTCAAACGGCATCATTCTGTCGATTACACCATTCGGCGTGATTTCAACGATGCGGTTTGCAATTGACTGGATGAACTCATGGTCATGGCTTGTAAAAAGCACTACGCCCGGGAAATCAACAAGCGCCTCGTTAAGGCTCTGGATTGCCTCAAGGTCAAGGTGATTTGTAGGATCATCAAGCACAAGAACATTTGCCCCGGAAAGCATGAGCTTTGAAAGCATACAGCGAACCTTTTCGCCTCCGCTTAAAACCTTTACTTTCTTAAGCGATTCATCACCGGAAAAAAGCATTCTTCCCAAAAATCCGCGCACATACGCATCATTCTGGTCAGGTGAATACTGCTTCAACCAGTCAGTAATGTTGTAGTCATTGTCAAAGAAGCGGCTGTTGTCGCGCGGGAGGTATGAGAATTTTATTGTCTGTCCCCAGAAGTACTCGCCGCCTTCGCTCTTCTTTACGCCGTTTATAATGTCGAACAGCGCAGAAACCGAATTGTGCTCAATTCCTACAAATGCGATTTTATCAGTCCTGTTTACAGTGAGCGAAAGCTTGTCCAGAAGCTTAGTTCCGTCTTCCGTATACGAAAGGTCCTTCAATTCAAGGACATTGTTTCCGATTTCGCGGTCCGCCTTGAAATTTACATACGGGAATTTTCTGCTTGTAACAGGAAGCTCTTCGAGCGCAAGCTTATCATAAATCTTTTTGCGGCTCGTAGCCTGACGGCTCTTTGAAGCGTTGGAAGCAAACCTCTGGATGAATTCCTTCAAGTCCGCCATCTTTTCCTCGCGCTTTTTAGCCTGATCCTTAGCCTGCCTCTGCATAATCTGGCTCATCTGATACCAGAAGTCGTAGTTTCCTGTAAACTGGCTAATCTTTCCGTAATCGATGTCGCAGATGTAAGTACAAACCGCATTCAGGAAGTGGCGGTCGTGGCTTACTACGATAACAGTATTCGGGAATTCAATAAGGAAGTCCTCAAGCCATGAAATTGATTCAAGGTCAAGACCGTTTGTAGGTTCGTCCAGAAGAAGGATGTCAGGATTGCCGAACAAAGCCTGGGCAAGGAGAACGCGAACCTTCTGGCTTTCATCAAGCTCGCTCATTCCCTTGTCATGGAACTCCTCTTCAAGTCCGAGCCCCGAAAGCATCTGCTCAATCTGATTTTCAGCTTCCCATCCGCCAAGCTCACTGAACTCGCCTTCAAGCTCGCTCGCCCTTATTCCGTCCTCTTCCGAAAAGTCCGCTTTTTCGTAAATTGCCTCGCGGGCCTTGGCACACTCATAAAGCTTGGGGTATCCCATCATTACAGTGTCCTTTACGGAATATTCATCAAAAGCAAAGTGATCCTGCTTCAATACGGCCATTCGCTCGCCGGGAGTAATCGTAATTGTTCCAGAATCGTGCTCCTGTTCACCAGAAAGAACCTTTAAGAAAGTCGACTTTCCTGCACCGTTGGCACCGATAATTCCGTAACAGTTTCCGCCCGTAAATTTTAAATTTACATCCTTAAAAAGCGGCTTTTCGCTGAACCTTAAAGTAACGTCATTTACTGCAATCATTTATTCTTTCCTTTAGAGAAGAGCGACTTGATCTTTGCCCAAAGGCCCTTGTTTTCAAGAGTCTTTTTCTGTCCGTTATTCTTTCCGCCGTTAGAGTTATAAGGCTTTTTACCGCCGCGCTTTTTGTCGTCGTAACGGCCGCCCTTTCTGTTCGTATCAAACTTTCTGTCGCCCTTCTTATCGTACTTCTTGTCAAATTTCTTTGAATCGTTTTTCTTTGAGGCGCCCTGAGAATACTTTTTCTTGTAAACCTCCATGCGCTCTTCAAATGAAAGTCCTGCAAGCTCCTGAACGTTTTCTGAAGAACCTCTTTCGCGCTTTTCGTGCGGCTTTCTTCTTGATTCTCCATCGCGCCTTGAATCCTTTCCGCGTCCGTCCTTACCCTTGCGGTAAGAATCCCTTTTGCCATCGCGGCGTGATTTTCTTTCAGAATGGTAATCGTCATCCCTGTCGCCGTAAGAATCAAGCTTTATGTAAACGCCCTT
>CACYCX010000083.1 GCA_902772975.1 uncultured Spirochaetaceae bacterium | reverse complement strand
TACAGGTCGTGGCTGTTTGCGTGTGCTATGTCCTTTCCGTACTGCCTCTTCAATCTTTCCTTTAAGGCCGTCTTAAATTTCTCTGAACTGAATTCCATCGATTCCTCCGGATTTTACTTTTTTCATATAGTTTTCAAGTTTTTCGCGCAATAAACAGCAAAAATCCCAAAAAAATATAAAAATATTCGCAAAAGTCTTGCAATTTTTCAAAACATCAATGATATTAATTATATACAGTAATTGCGTCAAGAGTATGTAAAAATCAAAAAAACGCAAAATGGAGTATCTTTTGGAAATTACGTTAAGCAGCCTTCAATCCCGCCGTTTCTGCTACATAGATGATTACGAAAACTACATGACGCTCGATACGCAAAGCCAGCAGAAATCAGAAGGAATAATTTACAGGAACCAGCAGCTTGTTTCCGATTTTGCGCTCTTCGTTAAAAAAGATGATTACCTTCTCCTGAACTCAAGATATGACGATACTGAAACAAAAATTACGGAAGCTTCATTTACAGTGAAATTTATAAAATGCGGACTTTCGCTTGAATGCGCAATGTTCGAAAATTCACTTTATTTTAATGCAGCAGCCCTTGGAAAAAACAAGGCGTTTATCGTCCTTATCTGCTCAATTGAAATTGCAAAAAAGCTTGATAAAATGCAGGGAATTTCAGGAACGCTTCCATTTACGATTGAAAAACCTGAATCAGCAGAGCTTTTGCAGATTACAAAAGTATTCGGAAAAAAAGCATCTTATGCACGCATAATAAAATTTGAAAGCGCTGAAGAAATATACATCGCGCTCGACCACTCACCTTCCCTCGCAGGAAAGCGCGCCAAAAAGCTCCTTTCCGAAAACGCCTTTCAGAAGCACCGCGAAAGCCTTCACGAAAAGCTTTCCAAAACAAATTTCGTTACGGACCTGGAAGAATTTAACGAAGCCCTGCGCTGGTCTAAATTTTCTGCATACCAGTTTAAAAACGGTACTAAAAATCCTGGTCTCTGGGCAGGGCTTCCTTGGTTCAGGGATTACTGGGGCCGCGACATTTTTGTTTCCATTCCGGGCGCGCTGCTTCTTTCCGGGGACACGGAGACAGCCGAAAATATTTTTTACTCGTATGCAAAATATCAGGACAAAAATCCGCGGAGCATAACTTACGGAAGATTCCCGAATGTTTACAGAAACAGCGCGGACATAATTTACAATACGGCAGACGCTTCGCTCTGGTTTATCCGTGAGGCACTGGAGACTGCGCGCTTTACGGGAAACAAAAAATTCCTTGAAAAATTATGGAACGAAATTCACCTTTCGCTTGAATGCGACAGAACATTACGAACTGATTCATCGGGCTTTCTTCTTCACGGCGATGCTGACACATGGATGGACGCGCGCATATTCGGAGAAAAATCATTTGCGCCGCGCGGCAACAGGGCAAACGACATTCAGGCTTTATGGTACACTGCCCTGTTATGCGGAAGCGAAATTGCACGGCTCCTCGGAAAATCGGAAAGCCAGAAAGTATGGTTCAATTCGGCGCAAAAAGTTAAGAGCGCGTTTGAAGGAATATTCTTTGACGGAAAAAATGTGGCCGACTGCATATTAAAGGATGACGCGAAGGATTTCAGGATTCGCCCGAACCAGCTCATGCTGATTACGATTCCAGAGATAACGGGAACAGATTTTGTTTCGGAAGAACTGAAAATTGCCGCGGTACATAATGCAGTAGGCTCACTCCTTTTTCCATACGGCATATGCTCGCTTTCGCAGGATGACAAATATTTCCATCCGTATCACGACACGAGCCCGCTCTATCATAAGGATGCCGCATATCATAACGGCACAATCTGGAACTGGAATGCAGGCTTTACAATCGGTTCACTGTGCATGACCGGTCATCAGGATATGGCATGGGAGCTTGCAAAAAACATCGCGTCGCAGGTATTAAACGAAGACGTAGCGGGCTCTCTTTCTGAAAATCTTTCCGCATATCCCAATCAGGACGGCTCGCTCCACGCATCCGGCGCATATTCAACATGCCGCGGCAATGCCGAGTTTATCAGAAGCATCTGGCAGTATTTTCTGGGCGTTCAGATAAACATGCTCGAAAAGAAAATTACCATAAAGCCGCATTTCCCGTCAGAATGGAAAAACGGAAAAGCAAGCCTTGTTCTTTCTGCGCCACATGCAGCGACAAGGCAATTTAAAATAAATTTTTCATGGGAAATTTCAAAAGACAAGAATTCGCTTGTCACAGTCTCGCTTGAAAAAAATGCAGTCCCGATTGAAATTGAATGTCATTTTGAAAGCAGCAACATAAAGCGGACCGTTAATCCGGGCGTAAGCGTATCGTTTGCAGGAAAATGTCATTTTGCAGCAAAAAGCTCTTCCGGTAAATCAAGTGAACTTAAATTTGCAAAACCGCTTTACACGGAGCCTGACTGGAAAAAGCCCGAGTGCCTTCTTCAGAAAAATTACCTGGCTGAAATTACGCTTGCAAATAAATTCAACGGCGACCATCCGGTCTCGCTTACCGCAATCAGAAATCAGACACGCTGAGAATATTTTCCTTCTCTACTTCATTCTGAGCTTCCGGCGCACTACGGATATCAAAGCTTCTGTATTTATGTGGCGTCATTCCTTTAAAGCGCTTGAATGTTTTTATAAAATAACTGAAATCATTAAAGCCGCAGTTGTAGGCAATATCAATCAGAGTTTCATCTCCGCTTCGTAACTGTGTACACGCCTGATCGATTCTGTATGCATTAAGATATTCAACAGGCGTGCGCCTTGTAATTTCCCTGAACACGCGGCAAAAATATTTGGGCGACATTCCGGCAGTCTGCGCCATATCATCAAGCGTAATCGGAGTGCCGTAATCCTCCTGAATCAGGTTGAACACAGCCTTAAGCTGCTCCGTCCTCAGCTTTGAGCGGTCAAGAATCTTTATGTCTTCCTTGTAAAATTTATTCTGCTTTATGTAACCGAAAATAAAAAGAATTCGCGATACCGTCATAAGCTCGTATCCGGCTGGCTCTCGCCTCATTCCCAGAAAAAGATTTTCAACTACTGTCTGGATTTCCTTGTCCTTTAACGGTATTATGTAATTTAAAAGCACATGGTGAGCAGAAAAATCTTCGATAAAAGCATCGTGAGCATAATTTTTATTTCTGATCAGGTTCAGGTCAAATACGATTGATTCGTAGCGGCATGTAGTTTCATTTTTGGCGTCTCCGTGTAAAAGTCCGTCCTGAATTACGCACAAGTCGCCTTTTTTAAGCACGACTTCCTTACCGTCGATAAAAACATTGTGTTCGCCGCTTAAAATATGGATCATCTCGTATTCCATGTGCCAGTGCACCGGGAGATTGTAAAGCGGAGACGCCGTATTGCAGCAATAATACTGAATCGGGAAAAAAGCAGTTCCTCGAGGCAGAAGTTCCTTTTTCTTTGCATCAATCATCTCCACCCTCCACTTAGAAAAAACTTAAAAAAAGTGAAAATTGTCTTATTTATTTAAACTATATCACAAGAATTCAAAAAAAAGCAATACTATAATTCTACTTATGGGAGACTTATAAAGGACTCAAACGGAGGTCAATCAGAATATGATTCAGAAATTTACATTTGGAAAGCCTTTTAAAACGGACGCTGTTATCAGTGAAGTAAAAGCTTCAGACGAAAAGACAAAATTCGGTTCATTCTCAGGCAAGAAGGAATTTGTATGGGAATACGAGCTTTCGGAAAACGACTGCATTTTCGGCTTAGGCGAAACAATGCGCGGAATCAACAAGCGCGGCTTTGAGTTCATAAGCTGGAACACTGACAAGCCTGTTCAGGATGAAAACGTCCGCTCGCTTTACGGTTCGCACAACTTCATCATCATATTCGGCAAAAAGACCTTCGGCGTATTTTTTGACTATCCCGGAAAAGTCACCTTCGACCTTGCATACACAAATCACGACAGGATTAAAGTCACAGCCGTAACAAAAGACATTGACGTTTACTTTGTCACTTCAACAAAAAAAGATTCGCTTAAAGACATCGTAAAGCAGTTCCGCTCGCTTACTGGACAAAGTTATATTCCGCCGCGCTGGGCATTCGGTTTCTGTCAGAGCCGCTGGGGATATAAATGCAAGAAGGATATCGAGACTGTCCTTAACAATTATAAAAAGATCGGGCTTCCGATTGATTCTGTCTGCATGGACATCGATTACATGGAACAGTACGAAGACTTTACTGTTGACCAGAAAAAGTTCCCTGCATTCAAAAGCTTTGTTTCAAAGTTAAAAAAGGAAGGCATCCGTCTTGTTCCGATTATTGACGCCGGTGTAAAAGCGCTCAAAGGCTATTCCGTTTATGACGAGATGGCAAAAAACGGTTACGCCTGCAAGAGAAAGGACGGCAGTGAATTTATCGCGGGTGTATGGCCGGGAGATTCCGTTTTCCCCGACTTCCTCAATCCTGAGGCAAGGCGCTGGTTCGGAAATAATTACAAGGTACTTACGGATTCAGGAATCGAAGGCTTCTGGAACGACATGAACGAGCCGGCAACCTTCTATTCAAAGGAAGGCTTAAAGGAAACTTTTGAAAAAATCGATTCGTACAAAGGAAAGCAGCTTGATATAAAATCTTTTTTTGAATTCAAGGAAATCTGCGGAACAATCGACAACAAGCTTTCTGACACAACGCTTTTCTATCATAAGGTTTCAAAAAAGACAGCAGGAAATCTTGCCGCCACAAAACCTGATAAAGACGGAAATGTTTATGTGCGCCACGACAGCGTCCACAATCTTTTCGGCTACAACATGACACGCGGAGCCTCAGAAGGCTTTGCAAAAAATTCACCTGACAAGCGAATCCTCATTTACTCACGCTCTTCATATATCGGCTCGCACCGCTACGGAGGAATCTGGACGGGCGACAACCATTCATACTGGGGCGACATTCTTTTAAGCCTTCACCAGCTTGCCTCTCTTAATATGACCGGATACCTGTATACAGGAAGCGATATCGGCGGCTTTAATGCAGACACTACGCGTGACCTGATGCTCCGCTGGCTTTCGTTCGGTATCTTTTCGCCGCTCTGCCGCAATCATTCGGCACTCGGTACGCGCGAGCAGGAATTTTACCGGTTCGAAAAGCCTGAAGATTTTAAAAGCATGATTGAATTAAGGTATGCGCTTTTACCGTATCTGTACAGTGAGTTTGTAAAGGCTGCTGTCGGTGACGGAATGTATTTTAAGCCGCTTGCATTTGAATATCCGGAGGACGAGCGCGCTGTAAGGACAGAAGACCAGATTATGCTGGGAAATGAAATTATGGTTGCGCCTGTTTATGTTCAGAACACAAGGGGACGAATGGTTTACTTCCCTGAGAACATGGTAAAGATCGTATGGCAAAACGGTAAGGTTAAGTCCCAGGAGAAAATCACAAAGGGCGACCACTACATTGAAATGCCGGTTGACTCAGTAGTTTTCTTTGTACGGGAAAATCATGTCGTTCCTCTTGCAAAGCCTGCATTGTGCTCAGAAAAGATAAATACAAAACGCCTTTCCCTAATCGGAGATTTAAAGAAAGGCGCTTCGTATGAGCTTTATGAAGATGACGGCTTTACAACCGACATTACACTTGACGGAAGATTACGAACCCTTACAGTGTAAGGGAACATCATTGCTACAGAATGTAGCGTGACAAATCTTCATTGGCGCTTATGTCAGAAAGCTTTTTATCTACATAAGCGCTGTCAATTGTAATCGTCTCTCCCTTGTGCTCATCAGCATCAAAAGAAATATCTTCAAGAACTTTTTCCATTATAGTGTGAAGGCGGCGTGCACCGATATTCTCGGCCTTTGCATTTACTTCTTCTGCAATCGTAGTCATACGGTCAATCGCGTCATCTGCAAATTCAACATTTACGCCTTCAGTCTGCAGGAGCGCCTTGTACTGCTTGACAAGCGCATTCTTAGGCTCAAGCAAAATCCGCTTAAAGTCTTCCTTGTTAAGTGAATCAAGCTCTACGCGGAGAGGAAAGCGGCCCTGAAGCTCCGGTATCAAGTCGCTCGGCTTTGAAAGGCTGAACGCTCCGGCTGCGATAAAAAGGATGTGCTTTGTATCTACGACACCGAATTTTGTATTTACATGGCTTCCTTCAACAATCGGAAGAATATCACGCTGAACGCCTTCGCGCGAAACACCCTGTCCGTGCGTTTCTCCGTGAACGGCAACCTTATCGATTTCATCAATAAAGATAATTCCTGACTGCTCTACCCTGTTTCTTGCAATCTCGGCGGCCTTGTCCGTATCAACCATGCTGTCAAGAATTTCTTCCATCAAAAGGTTTCGCGCTTCGGCAATCGTAACAGTGCGCTGCTTTTTGCGGCTTCCGTTCAGCATATTCTGAATATTCTGCATCGCGCTTTCGATATCTTCCATATTGCCGCCGGAAAATATTCCGATTCCGGCAGAGCGCGAACCAGTCGTAACAGAGATTTCTACTTCGCGGTCTTCAAGCTTTCCCTCGCGGAGCATCGTACGGAATTTTTCGCGCGTCGCATTTGCACGATTTTTATCTTCTTCAGATGCCTCGGCTTTTTCTTCAGCGGCGGCTTTCTGATTGTCAGAAGCGTCCGTGCCGCTTAGATTTTCAGGCTTGATTTCGATTACGCTCTTACCGTCATCCTTTGACACGTTCATGCCAAAAATGTTACCGAGTGAAAACGACGGCTTTTCCTTTTTACCGCTTCCTGGAAGAAGCAAATCAAGAATTCTTTCCTCAACCTTTGAGCGGCACGATTCACGAAGTTCTTCCTCCATTTCGGATTTTACGTTATTAAAGCCGACTGCCATCAGGTCGCGCACCATAGATTCTACATCGCGTCCTACATAGCCTACTTCCGTATATTTAGTTGCCTCAACCTTAAGGAACGGAGCTCCGCACAATTTTGCAAGGCGTCTGGCAATCTCAGTTTTTCCTACACCTGTAGGACCAATCATAAGGATATTTTTCGGCGCGACCTCATCACGCATTTCTTCCGGAAGCTTAAGGCGGCGGCTTCTGTTTCTGAGGGCAACGGCTACAGCGCGCTTGGCGTTTTTCTGCCCGATGATATATGTATCAAGGCTTTCTACAATCTGCCTTGGAGTAAGATCCTTTTCAAGAAGCGGAAGCATCTTGGAATCATTATTCTTTGCTGATATAGCGGCAGCATTATTTTCGATTATGTCTGACAATTAAAGTTCCTCCACGATAATATTTCCGTTTGTGTAGATGCAGATGTTTCCAGCAATCTTAAGGCTGCGTTCTGCAATTTCGCGCGCTGAAAGCTCAGAGCTGTCCAGATATGCAAGGGCAGCAGAATATGCGTAATTACCGCCTGAACCGATTGCAAGCACGTCATTTTCCGGTTCAATTACATTTCCGTCTCCGCTGATCAAAAGAATTTTTTCCTTATCAGCAACAATCAGCATAGCCTCAAGCTTCTGTAGCATTTTGTCCGTACGCCACATCTTTGCAAGCTCAACAGCCGCACGCGTAAGGTCTCCGTTAAATTCCTTTATCTTTGTCTCAAACCTGTCAAGCAAAGTGAATGCATCCGCAACGCTTCCTGCAAAACCTGTAAGGATTTTTCCGTCGAAAATTTTTCTTACCTTGCGTGCATTTCCCTTGCACACAGTCTGTCCCATAGTTACCTGTCCGTCACCAGCCATTGCAACATGACCGTTACGCTTAACTGCAACCACAGTCGTACTTCTGATTTTTACTTTACTTCCCATTTTTATTCTCCATGAGGATGAGCCTGTCTGTACTGCTCAATAATTGTTTTTGAAGTTATATGCGTATATCTTTGAGTGGTCGAAATATTTGAATGCCCGAGCATTTCCTGAATGCGCCTTACATCAGCACCGTTTGTAATCATCGATGTCGCAAATGTATGACGGAGCGCATGCGGTGAAATATGCTTTTCGGTTCCGTTTACTCCAGTATACTTTGAAAGAATCCATCTGATTCCGCCTGCAGTAAGCGCGCTTCCCTTTCTATTTAAAAACACTGCCTGAATATTCTCCGAGGTCCTCCGCATTTTTAAAAGAAGTACTTCCCGTTCACTCATATAATCCATAAGGGCTTTCCTGGAATCCTTTTCAAAATAAACAACCCGGTCCTTTGCACCCTTACCGCGTATCATCGCCTTTTCAAATTTTGAATCAAACGCCTTTATCGTAAGCCCTGCAATTTCCGAAACACGGCAGCCCGAAGAAAAAAGCATTTCAAAAATAGCCTTGTCGCGTGAAGCCCACAAAAGATTTTTTACATCCGGTTCATGGCACAGCGCGTCAATTTCAGATGCAGTCAGAAAAGCAGGACAATGCTGCGGAACCCTGATATTATGAATTTCGCCTGCAACATCAAGCGGAATGTATTTTCGCTTCCGGGCATACAAAAACAAATTCCTTACCGAAGAAAGGAATCTGTTTATCGTTGTCTTTGCTTTTTTCTGATCAGATAAAGTTCCCTGACAGTTACGGATTTCTTCAGTTGTGATTTCCTGCATAGGTCTGTCCTTACCGACAAACTCACAGAAAATCCTGATGTCATTCTGAACAGCCTTTACAGTATTTTCCGAAAAGCCTTTTACGCTTCCGATATAAACAAAGAACTCTTCTGCAATATCCCAGACAGAACGCGGCTTTTGTTCCATTTGCGATTTTTGTTCCATCCGTTATTCCTGCTTTTCCTCTGAATCGCCCGCCGAGTGGAGATAATCACAGTCCGGATTAATGCATGATTTGTATGTTCCGTTTTTCTTGTCGTACTTTTCAACAAGGAACCAACCGCACTTCGGACAATACTGATCAATCGGCTTAAAATGCGAAATAAAATTACAGGCAGGATAATTCGTACAGCCGTAAAATTCCTTTCCGCGTCCCTTTGTTTTTCTTGTAACAATCTCACCGTTACATCCCGGCATCGGGCAGCGGGCGAGCGGAATTGATTTAGTATTATGGCACTCCGGGAATCCAGAGCACGCAAGGAAGAAGCCAAAGCGGCCGAGTTTTTTAACCATCGGCTTTCCGCATTTATCACAAATCTTGTCGGTTACCTCATCAAGGAAGCCCTTCACGCTTTCCTGATTTTCCATAACCTCATCAACCTTCTTTTTGAACGGTCCGAAGAAATCGCCGATCATGCTGTTCCACTGAATTTCGTCCTGCTCAACCTTATCAAGATTGTTTTCAACATCGGCCGTAAAGCTTTCGTTGATTACCTCAGGGAATGATTCAGTAAGAATCTTGCAAATCATCCTGCCTAACTGAGTCGGAACAAGCTGCTTGTTTGTTCTTGTAACATAATAGCGGTCAAGAAGTACCGAGATAATCGGAGAATATGTTGACGGACGGCCGATTCCCTTTTCTTCAAGCATCTTAACGATTGAAGCATCAGTAAAGCGCGCCGGGCCCTGTGTAAAATGCTGCTCCGGATGGAACTTTGAAGTCTTCAAAACTTCACCTTCCTTTAAAGCAGGAAGGTTTCCGGTAGAATCCTCCTTTGAAGACAAAAGATGAATTACATGATAAAAGCCCTTCTCGACAATCTTGCTTGCCGATACCCTGAACAAAGCTTCACCTGCTACAATCTCGGCGCTCGTCGTTCTTGTCTTTGCGTTGTTCATCTGACTTGAAACAAAGCGCTCCCAGATTATCGTATAAAGGCGCAGCTGATCTCGTGTAAGGTAATCCTTTACCGATTCAGGCGTGTATGTTACATAAGTCGGTCTTATACCTTCGTGAGCATCCTGAGCGCCCTTTCCGACTGAATATTCAATCTGCTCCGGCGGAAGGTCATCAGGATAATTTTTTTCAATCCAGGCGCGGACTTCATCGAGCGCAGTCTGGGAGATTCTTACGGAATCAGTACGCATGTAAGTAATAAGACCGACGCGGCTTTCTCCGATATTTACGCCTTCGTACAGCTGCTGTGCAATCTGCATTGTCTTGCGGCTGGTAAAACCGAGCCTTGTTGCCGCAACCTGCTGCATTTTTGAAGTAGTAAACGGCGGCTTAGGGCGAACGACCTTGTCTGTTGATTTAAGGGCAGTTACAGTGCATTCTGCATTTTCAATCTGACTGATGATTGCATTTACTTCGCCCTCGTTCTTTAACGTAGGCTTTTCGCCCTTATACTGAACAAGCTGCGCCGTGAATGTCGTCTTGCCTTTTACAAAATCCGCATCAAGCGACCAGTACTCTTCCGGCAAGAAATTCTCAACCTCGTTCTCGCGTTCGCAAATAAGGCGGAGCGCTACAGACTGAACGCGACCGGCACTCAAGCCGTTTTTTACCTTGCTCCACAAAAGCGGGCTTAAGTTATAGCCTACAAGGCGGTCAAGAATTCGGCGTGCCTTCTGCGCATTCACCTTTGACTCAATTATTGTTCCAGGATGCTTAACCGCCTCCTTAATCGCAATCGGCGTAATTTCGTTAAACACGATGCGATGGATTTTTGCTTCAGTTTTATCCTGAAGCGCATTGCGCAAGTGCCATGCGATTGCTTCTCCCTCGCGGTCGTTATCCGATGCCAGAAGCACTTCTGTCGAGCGCTTTGCATCCTTCTGTAATTCCTTTAAAAGCTTTGCCTTTCCGCGAACTGTAATATATTCAGGCTCAAAATTATTATCTACATCAATTGCAAGCCTTGATTTAGGAAGGTCAATAAGGTGTCCCATCGAAGCCTTAACCACATAGCCGGGACCTAAATATTTTTCAATTGTTTTAGCCTTAGCCGGAGACTCTACAATAACGAGAGTCTGTTTTTTTTCTTTCTTTTTGCCGCTGCCCTTTTTTTCAAGCGTTTCAGCCATACAGTTTCCCCTACAGAAGTTTTTCGAACCTTCTTCGTCCCGGCGGTTCAGCCAAAAGGGATACAAAGTCCGAATAGTTTTTTATTACCGGAGCACCATCATCAAGGTACCGTTCCAGTGTATTTTCAATCTTTGCCTTTCTGGAAGCATTCTTTTCGCACTCCTGCTTCATCCTTACAAGTGAAGCAACATTCCGCGCGTTTTCCGAAAAAGCCGCCTCATGAATCACAACATCTCTGTTATAATCGATGGCAAAATCGGCCTCGATTAGAGAACCGCTTCCCGGCGGCGCTTCCACAACAACTGACGCCTGTGACAAACCGGCTATAATCCTGTTCCGCTTAACAAAAAGCCATTTTTCAGCAGCAACCTGAGGGGCGCACTCGCTCAAAAGCACACCGCCGCCTTCAATAATAGATGCTGCAAGCTTTTTATTACTTGTGGGAACAACATAGTCGATTCCACATGGAATTACAGCCGCTGTCCGGCACACATTTGTTTTAGAATCAGCAAAAGCATCAAGCGCCCCTTTATGCGCATAAGTGTCAACTCCATGCGCTAAGCCGGAGACTACTGTCCAGCCGTCACAGACGCTCTGGTACGAAAAAGCATGCGCCGCCTCTTTGCCGCCTGGCGTAATATTCCGTGTTCCCACGACCGAAACGCATGGGGCATTCAAAAGCGAAATATCACCGCGATAAAAAAGCATGAACGGCGGATCTGGAATTTCTTTGAGCAAAGCAGGAAATTCAACATCAAAACAGCTTACATGCGAAATCTTAAGCTTTTCAAGCAGATAAGCCTGTTGTTCTACAATCCTCTTTGTTTCCTGACCATTCCAAAAACACTTTTTCGGCACTGTTCTGGATACTAAATCAAATATATCTTCTATAGACTGTATAACAAGGTCACTAAAACTGTCAAGTTTTTTCCATAAAATTATTTTTTCGTTAAAGGATAAAAAAGTAATGCGCGATAAGGCAAGCTCAATGAGCAATGCATCCTTTTTATCCTTCATAGGCAGCTCCCAGAACCTGTTTTTTATTGGCTTCTGCCTCTGCCTTTCGTTCAGGGGATTTGGTAATGGAAATGATTTTATCGTAAAGATCTACGGCTTTGTCAAAATCGAAATTTTCGTAATAAGCGCGGGCAAGCACGAACATTGCGTCAATATGCTTTGTATCAATTGTAAGAAGCTTTTCAAGATACGGAACCGCATTTTCAGGCTGATTAAGCTCGAACACATAAAGCACGCCAAGCCCGAAAAGAGCGCGGACATAACGAGGCTCTATCGTTACAGCCCTTCGGTATGCTTCCTCAGAAAGCTTAAGATAATTCATCCTTTTTTCAGTTCTGCCTTCCGCTTCAAAATCCATTGATTTATGAGCCATGTATCCGGCACAAAGACCGACATAATAATAGAGGTTCTGATTGTCAGGATAATATTCAAGCGCCTTTTCAAGAGCCTTGAGCGCTTCACCATACATTTCTTTCTCGATATAGCGGGCGGCAAGAATCTTATACCAGATTCCTATCTGTCCCTGCGCAATCTGAATATCACGGACTCTTTCGTCATATTTAGAGATTGCATCCTTTAATTCTTCAATTGTAGTCGGATTGGAAACGCCTTCTTCAAGATGCTGCATTCTGATGATGGTCTTGTTTGACTTTCCGCATGAAATAAAACTTACGCATGACAGCACTGCAAAAGCCGCCAGAACAATTACTTTGCCTGAATTAAAAAACCTACTTTTCATCTTCATCCTTATCTCCAAAGTCTGTTATGTGTCCCGGGAAAAATTCCCTGTGATATGCCTGTAAATCGCAGTCATTTACATGAGTATAAATCTGAGTCGTCGACAAATCAGAATGTCCCAAAAGCTCCTGAACCGAACGCAAATCTGCGCCGCCTTCAAGCAAGTGCGTGGCAAACGAATGCCTCAGCGTATGAACCTTTGCGTCAACGCCGGCAGAAAGCCTGAGCTGCTTGAAGTTCTTCCAGATTCCCTTTCTGGAAATCGGCTTTCCCTGATAGTTTACAAAAATCTGAGGCACAATCTTCTGCTTTACAAGAACAGGACGCGCCTCCTTTAAGTAAACCGAAAGCCATTTATGAGCTTCATTTCCAAACGGCACGACGCGTTCCTTATCTCCTTTGCCACGCACAAGAAGAAGCTTTTCCTTCATGTGAACGTTACCGATAAGCAGACCCGAAACTTCACTTATTCTAAGGCCGCACGAATAAATCAGCTCAAACAGAGCCCTGTCCCTGATGCCGGTCGGAGTTGAAACATCTATCGAATCAAGAATCCGGTCAATCTCTTCAACGGAAAGAACCTTTGGTAATGCCCGTGATGCTTTAGGCCTGTCCAGAAGAAGGACTTCGTTTTCCTGCCAGATGTTCTTACGCACAAGATACGAACCGAACGCCCTGAGCGCAGAAATATCCTTTGCTATCGTAAGCGAAGTACAGCCCTGCGTTTTTCTGAACGCAAAGTAATAAGTCAAATCCGTAAATGATACCGAAGCAAGCTCTATTTGTTTTCCGGTTATGTATTTTATAAAATCTTCTATGCTGAGCCTGTATGTCTCGGAAGTCAGCTTTGATTTTCCTTCAACAAGCTCAAGGTCTGCACAGAAGCGTCTTACAATAATATCATATTCATTTTCCGCGTCATTCAGATATAAAGCCCCCGTTTTTTTTTGAGGAATTTTTAAAGCTAAGCCTTAATGCTCCCTGAAAATACGATGTTTAATCCCTGAGGTTAATTTCGCGGCTAAGCTGATTCTTTTTCCTGAGGTAAGCCGGCTGCATGATGTCGCCTGCACGGATTGAAGAAATTGAACTTCCCTTATCAAGCTCATACGAAGCTGCAATTTCCTTACCCATTACGCTGCCCTTTGATGTCTCATCTTCTGAAAACAAGGATTCCTTTGAATGAAGAGAATCATATTTTGGAACCGGGCGCGAAATGAATTCACCTTCATCTGAATTAAACGAAGATTTTTTTCCGCTTAAAATGTCATCAAATTCATCAAAGCCAAGAACATTAGAATCCCTGCTTTCCTTTGAATCAAGAGCGCCCCTGTTTTCTGAAACAGCAGCTTCCTCAATCATTTCAGAATCCGAGCGGCCTCTCTTAAATCCTGTTGCAATAACCGTTACGCTGAGCTCGTCTTCTGCCATGTCAGGATCTTCAATCTGACCCCAGAATACGCGGTGATCAGGATCTGCTGAAGCAGTAATTATTTTTGCAATCTCATCGATTTCTACAAGTGAAATATTTTCGCTTGCACAGATATTAATAAGAATGTTCTTTGCGCCGTCAATATTAAGGTCTTCAAGAAGCGGATTTTTTATTGCGGCGGTTGCAGCATCAACAGCCCTGTTCTCGCCCTTTCCGTGTCCCATGCCTAAAATTGCATTACCCTGGCCGCGCATTGCAGAGCTTACGTCAGCAAAGTCAGTATTTACAATACCGGCCTTTGTAATGATTTCTGAGATTCCCTGAACGCCGTTTTTAAGGACATCGTCAGCAGCAAGGAACGACTGTGTCGCAGTAGCCTTTTTATCAAGTCCTTTTAAAAGCTTCTGGTTCGGAATTACGATTAAAGAGTCAACATGCTTCTGGAGTTCCTTGATGCCTTCCTGTGCAAGGCGCATGCGGCCGTTTCCTTCAAAATCAAACGGCGTAGTTACGACACCAACAGTAAGGGCGCCAAGGTCCTGAGCTATTTTTGCTACAACAGGAGCACTTCCGGTTCCAGTACCGCCGCCCATTCCGGCAGTAACGAAAACCATATCCGCACCCTGTAAAATATTTTCGATTGCCTCGTGATCTTCTTCAGCGGCTTCTTTTCCGATTTCAGGACGGCCGCCGGATCCAAGTCCGCGGGTTACCTTTTGTCCGATTGCAATTTTTGTCGGCGCATTTGAGCCCCTTAAAGCCTGAAGGTCAGTATTAAGCACGATAAATTCCACATTAGGAATTCCTGCATTAATCATCCTGTTAACAGCGTTTGAGCCGCCGCCGCCACACCCGATAACCTTGATAATCGTCGGGCTTATGTTGGATAAATCAGATCCCCCGCTGGAAACAATTTCATGCTCCATCATATTGCTTTTCCTCCCACCATTCTTCTAGTCTAGAAGAACAAGTCATGCAACTTATTCAAAAATCCGTCTTTTTTACCGGAAGAATTCCGTTTTTTCTTTTTCCTGTCTTTTTCGCCCGCCGAATTTTTCTGCGCAACGACAAGACCGATTACAGTAGCAAATTCAGGCTTTCTGTATTCTTCTGCAATTCCGCCCAGATTTTCCGGGATTCCCAGGCGGACGGCTGTAGTACCGAACACTTCCTGTGCAAGCTCCACAACGCCTTCCATTTCGGCGCCGCCGCCGGTAAGAATAATATTCCCCGAAAGCTTAGGCACATCAGTTCTGTGGCAAATTTCCTTTTTTACCATCATAAAGATTTCTTCCATTCTGGCCTGGAGAATCTCACAGAGCTCGGTCTGCGAAATAACCTCCGGCGGACGGCCGCCAACGCCTGGTATGATGACCTCCTGAGGCTCGCCAAGCGCGGGCAGATAGCAGCAGCCGGACTCAATTTTAATCCGTTCTGCAGTACTGCTCGGAATACCCTTTACGATTGAAATATCATTTGTTACAAGATTACCGCCAACCGGAATAGAGAAGCTGCAGATCGGCGCATCCTTCATAAGTACAATTACATCAGTTGTGCCCGCGCCTAAATCAATCAGGATAGAACCAAGTTCAAGCTCATCCTGAAGCGCTACAGCCTGAGTCGCGGCAAGAGTTTTAAGCATTACCTTTCCAAGCTCATAGCCTGCCCTGTTTACGCAAACGCTTACATTCTGGATTGCAGTCTTGGAAGCAGTTACGATATGAACATCAACCTCAAGGCGGACACCCATTCTGTTTACCGGATCCTTAATTCCGCCCTCGCCGTCTACCATAAAGCCCTGCGGAACGATATGAATCATCTGCCTGTCCATCGGTATCTGAACTGCATTTGCCGCATCCAGTACACGGTCAACATCATTCTGAGTTACTACGCGGTTATTTTTATCCCTGTCACGGCTTCCTACTACAACCTGACCGTGAGAATTTTCACTTACAATCTGAGTTCCGCCGATTGCCGTAACGCACGAAGAGACCTCGTAGCCTGCATTCTGTTCCGCAGCTTCGATAGTCTCCCTGATTGCGTTCATCGTATTTTCGACGTTTACGATAGTTCCGTTTCTAAGGCCCTGTGAATTATTCTTTGCAAGCCCGATAATCTCTATGTTGTTATTTTCATCAAGCTGGCCTATCGCAACCCTTATATAGCTGGTTCCAATATCAAGCCCTACAATCGTATCACTCAAGATGACCTCCATGACTTACCGTGCTGTAAGAAATCGAACCGTAGCGCAAATCAATTTCGTTCGCTTCAGGCTCAATTGAATTTACAACTTCCAGCACAACCATCATATGTTGAAGGGCATCCTCATTCAAGGAGCGGTCCGTAAGTACGCGGGAGCGTGAATTTTCGGGAATTATCATAAGCTCGTAATTTCCGTATTTTTTTGGAATTACGCAAATCTCCGAAACAGCCGCAAAATATTTCTGCGGCAATGCTCGGATTCTCGAAATCTGCTCTATCAAGACTCTGTATTTTGAAGGAATTCTCATTCCGCCGGAAAGGTGCTCTACAGGGAGTCCAGACACGATTGGAATTGATTTGTCCTCAACGATTCTTGTGCTGTTTCCCTCGAATAATACACCATTTTTGTCAATTTGAATAGGTATTGTCCGTCCGCCTTCATTTATAAAGGTCATTGCAACACATTCGCGCTCGTTAACGGTAATAACGATTCTATCCGGGAAATGCTTTTCGACGCTGACAGATTCAATTCCCGACAATGCAGAAATTTTGGCCGCAGCACTTGCAGTATCAAAAGTATAATAATTTCCATTGTAAAGCGGCGAAATTTCAGAAAGGAGTTCTTCTGAAGTATAATTTCCGCAGCCCTTGAATTCGATGCGCGGAGGATTTACGCTCGGACGGACGATTTTATAAAGCAAAAGCTCCAGAATTAAAAGTCCGCAAAGAACTCCGAATATAACCTTTATCCATTTGAAAAATTTTACGTCGGCTTCATCAGCAGGAAGCTTTTCAACCTTGAACTGCTCGAATTCACCTATTTCCTCAAAATCGTCGGCTATACTATATCCGCTCATATCCACCCTCTCCCACAACAAACAAATCTTCTTTTTTTATTTTCTGCACGTCAGAATATGAATCTCCGTCACCACGGGCAACATTAATCATAAAGCCGCACATGCATAAAGTCACAATCATTGATGAGCCGCCTGCAGAAAAGAACGGAAGCGGAATTCCTGTTGTAGGAAGGAGCCCGCATACAACGCCCAGATTGGCAAGCGACTGAAATAAAATAATTGATATGCAGCCGAATGTTCCGTAAGAACCAAATCTATCCGGACATGTAACCGCACATTTATATGCCTTGTAGGCAAAAGTAAAAAGAATTGCAAAATAAAGGAGGACTCCGATAAAGCCCATTGCCTCAGTCCAGCCAGCAAATATGTAGTCAGCCTGAACCTCTGGAATTGAATTAAGCCTTTCCAATCCGGCACCAATTCCCTGCCCCCAGAAGCCGCCTGTACTTATCGCACGGCGCGAAGCAAAATTCTGATAGTTAAATGTATCAATAAATTTATCCGGCCTTAAAAAAGCTGCAAGGCGGCTTACACGATAAGGCTCAGTTAAAATCATCATCAGCATGAACGGAATTCCCAAAAGCCCGAACGGCAAAATCCATGCAAGACGCGCGCCGCTCATAAAGAACATCAGGATCCCCACAAGGAAAATAAAAAGCCCTGTCGAAAAATCCTTCTGCGCAAATATCAGCACTATAAAGACAAGCATTCCGACAACAGCAGGGAAAACCGACCTTTCTTCTTCATTGTAAATGCGCTCGTTCTTATCAAACAGGTTTGCAAGAAAAAGCACAAAAGTAAACTTTACGAATTCCGACGGCTGGAACCTCATAAAAGGAAGCTTTATCCAGCGGCGCGCTCCGTTTCGTTCCTCGCTCAGTACCGGAACAAAAGTCATAAGGCATCCGATAATCGCAATAAGCACAAAAAACGGCAGTAGCCTTCTGAGCTTGGAAAGCGGAGTAAACGCAAAGAAAACAAGCCCCGCAAGTCCTACAAGAGAAGCAAAAAGCTGCCTCTGCACAAAAATATATCTGTTTCCAAAAACATTTTCGCCGTATTTTCCCGAGCAGATAAAAAGCGTAAAAAGCCCGATTCCCCACATAAGAATCATGGAAACCATAAGGCCTGTATCTGTCTTGTGATAATCTGTCAGAGGCTTTTCAGGAAACAAATTCATTTTGACTTCCCCCCCTCGCAGATTGAATCAGTAATTCCGGCTGCAATGCGTTCAAAGCCCATGCTGTGCGACGCCTTTAAAAGAACAAAATCGTCGTCCTTAAGCCAGTCAAGAAGATATGTACAGATATTCGCCATCGACTTATCAGTACTGGAAACATAATTTTTCTGCTTCCTGAATCCGGAAAGCTTTGCAGCCTTGGCGCCTGCCTCCATTTCCTTTCCAACAAAAATTACAAGCTCAGCGCCAGACATTGCGGCAACCGCGCCTACTTCAGAATGCTTAGGTTCAGACTCCGTTCCAAGCTCCTTCATATCTCCGAGTACATATACCTTGCGTCCTTTTATTTCAAGTGAAGCACACAAGTCAAGCGCCTTTCCCATTGAATCTGGATTTGCATTATAGCAATCGTAAAGGAGCATGATTTTCTTTTTGTCGCCGTTTGAATCAGGCTTTGTAATTATTCTCTTTATTTCACTTCGTCCGCCCGGAAGGCGAACTGCCTTTATCCCGTCTGCAATCTGTTTTGCATTGATTTTCAAAAGGCGCGCAAGTGCAATTCCTGCAAGCGCATTTACATAATTATAAATTCCCGGAATATCAAGATGAGCGTGAACCCCGTCAACATCAAAGGTAATTCCTTCAATTCCGTCATCCGAAATGAACGTAACGCCGCTGTCACGCTCCGAAACTGCCTTTCCGTAATTTACGATTTTTCCGCGGATGCCTTCTTCAAGAAAGCCTGCAAAATCATCATCAGCAGGAATTATTGCAGCTCCGTTTTCCGGAATGTAATTGAAAATCTTTTTCTTTTCTTCCGCAATTTTTTCGCGGCTTCCAAGAATGCCGATATGCGCAGTTCCGATATTCGTAATGATTGCATATTCAGGCTGAAGCACGCGCGCAATCTCACCCATCTCATTTTCGCGGTTCATGCCCATTTCAAAAATTCCGATTTCATGCTCTTCGCGGATTTTAAATACGCTTAACGGGAGTCCTGTTTCTGAATTGAAGTTTCCGTCGTTCGTAACGACATTATATTTCTGCCTCAAGATTGAAGCACAGATTTCCTTTGTCGTAGTCTTGCCGCTCGAGCCTGTTACGCCGATCCTGATAAGCTTAGGGAATTTTGCCACGTAAGCGCGTGCGATATCCTGCAATGCCAGAAGATTATTTTCTACGATTATAAAAACCGTGTTCTGATATTCAGAAGCAAGGTCAGTGTATTTTCTTAGATTTTTTTCGTAAACTGAATTCGTAATGAATACAACGCTTGCGCCCTTTACAAGTGCCTGCGGAATATATTCGTGACCGTCCTGAAATTCACCGATGAGCGGAACAAAAAGGGTGCCCTCAACAACATTTCGGCTGTCCGTAGCAACAGAAGTAAAATTGAACCTGCTCCTGTTGCCGGCAAAGCTTATATGCGTTCCGTGAGTTGCCCCCATCGTTTCTTCAAATGTTAAAAGACTTTTCATCATTCCACCCATCAATCCCCAAGTTCGTTTTACGCTATTTTCTGCGGCGCATTTCCACCCGGACTATTTCGTCGCTTTCAGCCTTATGCATTCCAAGCTCAGTTTCAGCGATTTCCCCTATCCGCTCCGAGCTTGACAAAAGGCTTATGTCAGTAATCAGCCGCTTGTTTTCTTCAACAAGGCGAACCTGTTCAGCCTCAAGGGCATGAACTTCATTTTCAATTTTCATATATCTGTCAGCCTGAAAGGCGTACAATACAAAAAGAGCTGGAATCATTGCCGCGCAAAACAACGCTGCAGCTGCCTTAATAATTTTCATTTTAAGCTTCACCTGTCTCCTCCTGCAAAAGCTAATCTTTCGCTTCCTGCATCCATAATCTTTCTTACGATTCTAAGCTTTGCACTGCGGCTGGGAGAATTCATCTTTACCTCCTCCTCAGACGGACAAAGCGGCTTTCTTGTCAAAAGCTCCGCGCATGGCTTTCCGCCACACTGACAGATGCTAACCTGCGGCGGGCAGACACATTCCTTTGACAGGGCGCGGAAAAGATTTTTTACAATCCTGTCCTCCAGCGAGTGGAACGTTATTACGCCCATCTTGCCGCCTGGTAGAAGGCAGTTAAACGCCTGGAACAACGCGCGCGGCAGATGACCAAGTTCATCATTAACTGCGATTCTAAGCGCCTGGAATGTACGCGTCGCAGGATGAATTGCGCCATGCCTGTAAGCAGGCGGAACACATCCGTATATAATATCGGCAAGAGCCTTCGAAGATGTTATAGAAGTATTTCTTCTTGCCTCAACGATTGCCTTTGCAATCCGCCTGCTTAATTTTTCCTCGCCGTAAAGATAAATCAAATCAGCAAGCTTCTGCTCACCATATCCGTTCACTATATCTGCCGCGCTTTCACCGCCTGAAGTATCAAGACGCATGTCAAGTTTTTCGTCATATCTGAACGAAAATCCGCGCCCGCTTCTTTCGTAATGGAAAACAGAAATTCCCAGATCAAACAAAATGATATTCGGTCTGGGTAAATCCGCAGGGTATGATGCGTAAAAATCATTAAACCAGCCGTTATAGAACCTCATCCTTTCGCCATAAACAGAAAGACGCTCTTTAGCCCGTTCATGAATAACCTTATCCGCATCGACTCCGCAAATCTTAAGACCCGGAAACGACGAAAGAAAGGCATTTGAATGCCCTCCTTCGCCAAGCGTAGAGTCAATCATAAACGCATTCTGCTCATAACTTTCACCGACAGGACTCAGTCCTTCAAGGCATTCCTTCAGCAAAACCGGCGTATGGATAATTTCCACAACTACATCCTAAAAACTGATAGCGTTAAGTTCTTCCGCAGCCTCTGCAAAAGAATCATCGCTTTCAGCAATATATTTCCTGTAAGATTCCGCATCCCAAAGTTCGATATATTTATCGATTCCGAGAATTACGCAATCTTTAGCAAGCGAAGCATAATCCCTAAGGCTCTGCGGAATTGAAATTCTACCCGACTTATCAAATTCAACCTGTTGGGCAGGAGCGATAAGGCGGCGCAAAACCAGTCGGTTTTTTGAGTTAAAAGGAGAAGCAGATTCCATGATTTTGGAAGAAAGATTTTCCCACTCTTCCGGAGTAAAAAGCCAGAGACAATGATCAAGTGCCTGAGTGACGATAAGCGAAGTACTCTCTATTTCGTTCTTGAGCTTCGCGGGGAACATTATTCGTCCCTTTTCATCAAGCGTATTGCAATACTCACCGGTAAGCAACTTCATACCACCATCTACCACTTTTTTCCACTTTTTCCCACTTTTCTTACATTTTATCAGAAAAATTCCTAATGTCAATGCAAAAAAAAGACGATAATATTAAGATTGTTTATTTTTTCACTTTTTAATACACATTTTTGTATAGGTACAACTAGACATATTGGAGATGTGACAAAAAGCACATTAAGGAATCATGATCAATACATATAACGAAAGCTCGCTTCACAAAACGCTTAAAACATTTTATTCAGTTCAGGAAAATGCCCTTACGGAACAGAAGATAGGGCCTTACATAGCGGATCTTTTGTGCCCGAACGGAGAGATCATAGAAATTCAGACTAAAAATGTTTCAAAGCTAAAAGAAAAGATTGATTTTTTTATAAAGGAAGGCCACAAGGTAAAGGTTGTACATCCTGTTACCGTTAAAAAAACCATCGAGACATACGGAACCGATTTCAGGCCTGTTTCAAAGCGCAAAAGTCCCAAAAAAGAAAGCGTTTACACGATGCTCAGGGAGCTTACTGGATTAACCGACTGCCTTTTGAAAAAGAATTTTTCGCTTGTAATCCTTGAGATTGAATGTCTTGAGACACGGATTAAAACAAAAGAGCCCGTTCAATTGATAAACAAAAGCAGACGATTCAAAAAAGACTACATTATTAAGGACAAATCACTTCTTACAATCGGAAAGGCTTCAGTGTTCAGGACAAAAAAGGATTATCTTTCCCTGCTTCCGCCGCTACCGGAAGTTTTTTCAAGCAGGGAGTTAAGTGCCGCACTAAAAAAAACAAAGCCTGCACCATCCGCATGGAAAAGCACTAGCCTTATCCTCTGGCTGTATTCCCGGGCAGGCATAATCGAACGCACAACTGCGCCAGAAGGCACAAAAGCCGGAAAGACTTATTATTACCGGATTAAATAGGCATAAAAAAAAGAGCCCTCTTTATAAAGAAGGCTCTTTATATACAGCAAATGCTGCTTAAAGACTACCAGTTATCCGGGATATCGTCATCATCACGGTTTTCGAGGTCATAAAGGTCTGTAACAGCCCTCAAGTCATCGAAGTATACAAAATACTTACCGCGTGCAAGTACCGGATTACAGTCAATTCTGAAACCCAAAATGCGCAAGCCAGGTCTGTCGCCATAATATGCGCTTGACTGTACGATTCCATGCTCTCCATCCGGAGTCGGAGGAACTGCTACAGTAAGCTTTTTCCAGCCGCTGAAACCAAGGTTTCCAAGGTAAAGCTCATAGTTATGACCAAAATAATCCTGAACAAGGAGGAAAATGTCATGATTAGCATTGCGTCCTGAAACCCATACGCTTACAGTCTTTGTTACACCCTCAATCGGAAGCGGACGAACTGCTGTGATATAGATTGAGTTAATTCCGCGGCGGTAGAATTCTACCTTTGCACCAAGTACGTGAGTATCCATTTCCGGATCCTCACCTTCAAGCTGCTCTTTTGCAGCCGGACTTCCCTCAAAAAGGCGGGCACTTACAAGACCTGCATCCGGTGAAATATGAACATTCCATGAACCGTCACGCTCAAATTTATCAACACAAACTTCCTTAAGGGCGCTTGCAGCTGAATCAGCACCTATATTTGATGCTTCCGGGTCAGCAAGACTTGAATTACCCTTGCTGTCCTGTGACTGTGCAAAAACAAGACCTGCAGCCAAAAATGCAGCTGCTGTCAAAACTACTAACTTTTTCATTATTCACCATCCTTTGAGCTAGAGTCACCATCACCGAAGTCAGAATCACGAAGCTCGTAGCCATCATAAATGTTAGAAAGTGTATTTGTTGTGTATTTGAACTGATCAAAGTATACAAGGAAGTCATCTACGAACTCATCAGGATCTGTTGTAATGCGGAATCCTACAAAAGTCATGCTTACCGGACCAGAGCGGAATCTTGAATGCTGGCGGATATATGTCGGGATTTTTACAACAACATTTTTCCAGCCGTCAAAAGCAAGGTTTCCTGCCGGAATAATATGAACGCGGCCATCTGCATCACGAACAAGAATGTCAAGGAAGTAAAGGTAATGTGCACCCCAAACCCAGAAATCAACCTGTGTTACAGTTCCTGCAAACGGAATCTCGAACGGCTTATCATCTTTAGAAGGATAAATCTCAAACCAGTTGTCACCCTTGCGGTTATACTTTGTCTTTACGCCTAAAACCTTTGGAGTTCCTTCTTTAGCGCGCGGAAGGAAGCGAAGTGAATTAGGAATACCATCAAAAGACTTGATTACAGGATAACCTTCTGCAACAAAACGGCTTGCCTGAACCTTCCATGTCCAATTGAAAGTATCTTTGTCATACATGTAATTCTGTTCGCCTTCAGAATCAAAGTCATCAATTACAACAGTCTCTACTGCCCTATTGTTTGGCTGGCTGAATGCCGGAACACAGAACAATGACAGCAGAGCAAGATTAGCAAGGACAAATAAGCCTTTCTTCATTCAAAAACTCCTTAATCATCCGCATTTTCATGCAGACAGATGTTTATTCCTTTATCGGATATTATTCTATTTATAATAATAGCATTTATATTATATTTCAATAAAACATTGTTTGTCAAACCTTTTAAAAACCTTTTATCGAACTTTCAGCCCTTTCACCTGATTGCACCTTGAATAAAAGCCCTGTTTATCGTAGGATATGTTTATAGATAATTTTACATTATCCGTACAGATACTTTTTGATATGGGAGTAATAAATGTTTAGTTACAAAGACATCGGCCTCGTAAATACGAAGCACTTGTTTGAAGCTGCCATGAAGGGACACTATGCAGTTCCTGCATTCAACTTCAATAACATGGAACAGATGCAGGCTATCATCATGGCTTGTGTTGAAGCAAAATCACCTGTTATCCTTCAGGTTTCAAAGGGTGCACGCGCATATGCCGACAAGTACATTCTCCGCAACATGGCACGCGGTGCCGTTGAGTATGCACACGAGCTCGGATGCGATATTCCAATCGTACTTCACCTTGACCACGGTCCGAACTTTGAAGTAGCAAAGGACTGTATCGACAACGGATTCTCTTCTGTTATGATCGACGGTTCAGCTCTTCCTTACGATGAGAACGTTGCACTTACAAAGCAGGTTGTAGAATATGCACACGCACACGACGTTACAGTAGAAGCTGAGCTTGGTGTTCTCGGTGGCGTTGAAGATGATGTTGCTGCAGAAGAATCAAAGTACACAAAGCCGGAAGAAGTAGTTGACTTTACTTCAAAGACAGGCTGTGACTCCCTTGCTATTTCTATCGGAACTTCTCACGGACGCTGCAAATTTACTCCAGCACAGTGCACACGCACTCCGGACGGCGTTCTTGTTCCTCCGCCGCTTGCATTCAATGTTCTTGAAGCAATCGAAAAAGAGCTCCCGGGCTTCCCGATCGTTCTCCACGGATCTTCATCAGTTCCGGTTGAGTATGTAAAGATTATCGAGCAGTACGGCGGAAAGATTCCGGATTCAGTTGGTATTCCGGAAGAGCAGCTTAAGAAAGCTTCTCAGCTTGCTGTATGCAAAATCAACATCGACTCAGACGGACGCCTTGCCATGACTGCTGCAATCCGCAAATTCATGGCAGAAAATCCGCAGGCATTCGACCCGCGCGAATACCTCAAGCCGGCCCGCGAAGAGCTCAAGAAGATGTATATGCACAAGTGCACAGACGTTCTTCTCTCTGCAGGCCATGCTGCCGATTAATGCTATAATCGAAGAGCCTAAAATAGCAGAGCCGTAAGGTTCTACAAAAAAAGCGCCCCGAAAGGAGCGCTTTTTTATTTCCTATTGTTAATGCAAAACACGCGCGGGCATTTTACGATTTGCGTATATTTCTTCCATAAAGAGCCGAGATAAATGCAAGGCGCTCTGCAAGAGCTAAAGTCAAGGCCCCGTCCTTTAGCCTCCATGTCCAGTTCTTGCCGCAAGTACTCGGCTCGTTCATGCGCCCTTCCTTGCCTACTCCAAGCAAATCCTGAACCGGAATTACAGCCATATTTGCAGATGAGGCAATTGCCGCCTTTACTAAAAGCGCGCAAAGCTCTCCGCTTGCAGCAAGCTCCCTTGCTTCCTTTTCGGAATTATTGCGGCCGGTAACATAGTCGGCGGCAATTTTTACCTGACTGTCGGGCGCCGAGTCAAGCCAGCCCTGCATCGTGTCGTTATCGTGGGTTCCGGTATAGACAACACAGTTAGGAGAATACATATGCGGAAGGAATGCGTTAATCATGCCGTCCTTACCGGCTTCGTTTGCATCAAAGGCAAACTGCAATACCTTCATTCCAGGTAAAGCAAAATCGTCACGCAGCTTACGGACGCCTTCCGTGATAAGGCCAAGATCCTCGGCAATAATCGGGATATCTCCAAGCTTTTCCTTTATTGCAGCAAAAAGTGAATGATCAGGCCCCGGAACCCACTCGCCGTTTACGGCAGTAGCTTCACCATACGGAACCGACCAGTACGCCTCAAAGCCGCGGAAATGATCAATGCGGACATAATCTACCAGAGTAAGCACGCGGCGGATTCGTTCAACCCACCACGAATATCCGGTCTTCTTCATTTCATCCCAGTCATAAAGCGGATTTCCCCAAAGCTGTCCGGTCGCACTGAAATAATCAGGCGGAACTCCTGCTACTTTTTTAGGCACACCATTTTCGTCAAGCTGGAAGTATTTCTGGTTTGACCATACATCCGCAGAATCAGCGGCAACAAAAATCGGAATGTCACCTACTATCGAAACGCCTTTTTCATTGGCATATTTTTTAAGCGATTTCCACTGATCAAAGAAGAAAAACTGGATTACCTTTATTTTTTCGATTTCCTGAACATGGCTTTTGTTCCATTCTGATACTGCTGACGGATTGCAGGAAGCAAGCTCCTTAGGCCAGAACTTAAACCATATTCCGCTTGTCTTCTGCTTTTCAGCCTCGGCATCATAATAAGATTTGATGCTCAT
>CACYCX010000082.1 GCA_902772975.1 uncultured Spirochaetaceae bacterium | reverse complement strand
TGAAAGGCGTGATGAAAATGGAAAATGTGCTGGAAGCTGGGACGATGAATACTTACCGTGTATACGGGAATTAATTTGTGATTTTGAAAAGGGGCGCGCCGCCTGCCGGATTTCGAAAAAAGTCGTGATTGGGAATTCAAGCGGAGCCACAATGTGCTTTAAGCTTGCAACCGCGTATCCTGATTTTTTTGATATTATAATTCCGGTTGGAAGCGGAAATATTCCCGACGACGCCACTTTAGATATTTACGAAAAAAACGGCATCAAGATATTTTTTGCGATTGGAAAACATGATGAGTTTGTTGATTTTGAAAAGGATGTAAAGCCACGCCTTGGCCGCATTGTGAAAATGAAGGGCAGTTTTATTTATACGCCGGAATGGGTTTATAATGGCGACGGCGGAATTGCGTCAATCAATTTTGGAATGGAGATGGGGCAGCACTGCCTTGTAAATCCCATGCATTGCAATCTGATGTTCGATGACGGAAAACCGATGGAGCCAAGCCTACCGGAAGGTGTAACAGGCTGGCTCCGCGATGCGATTAAAAATGATAAACAAAAGAAATATTAGGAATTATAAAATACATAAATTGAGTTATATTTCCTTCTTCTTTGGTGGTTTTCTTTCCGACAACCAAAGTTCCCGAATAGCGGCCTCCAAATAAAAGTGCTATATCTATGCCTGCATTTAAACCTAAATGATCTGTAAATAAAAATGTTGCATCTGCTTTAAGTGCAAGTCCGGCCAAAAATCCTGATTCGTTATATGAATAATCAAAATCTTTAATTTTGGATTCCAGTGTAACAAAAGCCATATCAAAGCCTGCACCAAAATGTGTTTTAAATTTATCTGTGAAATGGTAAACAAATTCCGGTCCAAACATAAAATTTACTACGGCTTTTATTGCAAACATGTCATTATTTGAAATCGTAAAATCTGAGCCATTTGCCTTGTATTTTAGTTCAGTTTTTGAAGGAAAAAGGAAATCACCATCTACGAAAATACCAAAATAGTCGGAAAATTCTAAATCAGTTCCTACAGTAAATCCACAACCGCTTGCATTGATTTCCTTAAGTTCAAGACCTTTTATTAATTCCTGATTTTTAATTTGTCCTCCAGTTCCAAAAATAAAACCTAAATTCAAGTCTGTTGAAACTTCTGCAAATAAGCTGTTTGTGGCAAAAAAAGCAAACAACACAGCAAAAACCAAACACACTTTTTTCATAAAAACCTCCAATTAACTCTAAATATAGAGTTTCTACAATAAAAGTATACAGCTACTCTAGATTTAGAGCAATAGAAGCTTATGAATCCTGAAGTAAATGATATTCTAGAAAAAATACGGAAGTACAGAATTGAGAAAGGTATGTCCATCGTGCAGCTTTCTGTTGAATCTGGAATTTCTCGAAGTCATTTATATTATATTGAAACAAAGCAAACTATTCCTACTTTAGATACGCTTGCAAAAATCGCAGATGCTCTTGGCTTAAAATTAAAGGATTTTTTTGTTTAATTTTGTTTAAAGCAAAAGTGCCCTGTTATAATTTAAATCTGAAAAAATTTTACTTGCTGAATTTTTATTGTCGGAATCAATAGAAAAATGTTACTCTTTGTGTGGATGTCGGGCAAGCGATAGGAGCATCTGCCGGAGGCAGTCCCGAGCGGAGCGAGTGGATGAGTCGCGGGAGACGGCGAAATGCGGATAGCGCGGTTTTTGACTGGACGCGATAAGCGGGAAGGAAAAAATGACCCCGGAAAAAAAAATTTAATACGGGAGAGAAAAATGAATTTTTATGTGGATTTTGATGATTGCATTTGCGAGACGGCGCGATATTTTTGCAGGCTTGTAAAAGAGATTTTTGGAAAAGATATTCGGTATGAAGAGGTAAAATATTTTAATCTTCAGGATGCGTTTTCTTTGACGGATGAGCAGTATGAAAAACTGATGATTGAGGGACACAGACCGGAAATTCTTCTGGCATACGAGGAGACTCCGGGGGCGGTTCAGACGATTAACAGCTGGATTGATAAAGGGCACGATGTAAAAATAATCACGGGGCGTCCGGTTAGTGCATACGATGCGTCACGGAAGTGGCTTGATGAACACGGGCTTGAACGCGTAAAGATGTTCTGCCTCAACAAATACGGGCGGGATAATTTTATTAAGGGAAGCAATTTTAATCTTGAGCTTGAAGATTATTACAAAATGAATTTTGATTTTGCGGTTGAAGATTCGCCTCATGCATTTAAATTTTTTAATCATCTTCCGGATATGAAGATTATGGTGATGGACCGGCCATGGAACAGAGAATGCGAATTTCCTAATTCAAATTATAAAAGATGCTTTGATTGGAAAATGATTGGTCAAAATATCGAAAAGCAGAAAGTATAGCTAATTCTGAATTTTTATTCGAGATTTGCAGGATTTGTTCAAAATCTCTCTTTTCTTGACGGCACTACGTATACGTAGTATAAGAGAAGACAGGAGATTCAAATGCATAAATTATTCAGATTCAATTTTACAAAACAAACTGTAATAGCTTTATTTGCAGGGCTTATGATGATTGCCCTTAGTCTTTTGATGCTTCCGTTTGGAAGTAATTCAACTTTTGATACAATCATATCATTTATATTACGTGATGTATTAATGATTTTCGGGCTAGGTGTTGTATTCGTTTCTTTATACATCGAAAAAAACAGTGATGCCAGGCAGGCAATAGGATTTACAAATCGAAAAATAAAACTCAGCATCATTCTGAATCTTGTTTTTGCTTCATGTCTTTCTGGCATCTTTCTTAAAGAGCAGCTTCCTCAAAATGTATTAACTCTTCAAAACTTATATGCTGCCGTTTATATCCTGGTTGCAGGTATTTTTGAAATGACCTTTATTTACGGCTTTCTTCGAATGAGTTTTGAAAAAGCTTTCGGCATCATTCCTGCAATTCTTTTGACCTCGGTATTTTATTCATTTCACCATGCTGGCTTTCAGCCGGAATTTTTGCATCTCTTTTTTGTTGGTGTAATGTATTGTTCTGTATATTACATTACTCAGAATCTTTTAATAGTCTTTCCTTTCTTCTGGGGAGTTGGTGCTTTATGGGATGTAATTGTTTCTTCAGAAGCTGGTGAAGGAATTAAAAATATCCAGTCATTCATATTTGCTTTAATAGTGTTGACCTTATCAATATTATGGATTGTTTTTAGAAAAATAAGAAGGAGCCGCTGATGCTGTCGAAAACTTCAATTGTCATTTTAGGTCTTTTATGTAAAGGCGAAAAAAATGCGTATGATATGCTAAAGATGATAGACAGTATGAATATGAAATATTGGCTTCCGATTGGTGCAACAACCTTATATGAAACCTGCCTTCGTCTTCAAAAAAAAGCCTTCATCGAAGATTCAGGAGAATCTCAGACAAAAGCTATTTATCGCATTACAGATAAAGGTAAACAGGAACTGAAGAATACGGTAATCGCACTGTTTAATCAGGTTGATTACGATACAGTCTGGTTTTGTCTTGCAGTAATGTATTCAGATATTTTGAGTAAAGAAGAATTAAATACTGCAAAACAAAAAAGAGCCGCCCTGCTTGATGAATATGAAAAAGGAACAAAACAAAATCGTGATATTATGCTCCAGCATAAGGTTCCGTATTCAGCTATCTGTGCAATAGA
>CACYCX010000081.1 GCA_902772975.1 uncultured Spirochaetaceae bacterium | reverse complement strand
CTACACGCGAGTTTTTAACAAAGTTAAAAACTCGCACATTTTCACATTTGGTAGCGGAGCTACCAAATGTGAAAATTTCATTCCTTAACCGCTGCTGCACCCATACTCATCATCATTGCCTTCTGCGAGAAGATAAAGAAGATGACGAACGGAACTGCAATTATAAGGGAGCCAGCCGCAAAGTTTGTAAACTCATTCTTTTTATCAGTTACAAAGCTGAAAAGTCCGAGCGCCAGCGTCTGCTTTTCTATCGAACGAAGAACCATCTTTGGGAAAATAAAGTCCATCCACGGTCCGGTAAATGTCGTAATTCCAAGGAACGTAATAATCGGCTTTGCAACCGGCATTACGATTGTAGCCCAGATTCGGAAGTGACCTGCGCCGTCGATTCGGGCTGCTTCATCAAGGCTTTTTGGAATTGTGTCGATATAGCTTTTTACCATCCATACATTGTACGGAATGTTTCCGGCAACATAAACAAGAACAAGTCCCCATAAAGTATCAAGGCCGCCGATTCGGTGAAGGATTACATAAATTGCAATCATGCCTACAAAACTCGGGAAAACCTGAAGCACCATGAGAGCCATCATCATTGGCTTTTTGATTGTAAATCTGAAGCGCGAGAAAATGTATGCGGAAAGCGACGTAATGAACATTGTAACAAGTGATGTCCAGATTGCAATCTTCAACGTGTTCAGAAACCACTGTCCGTAATTTGTTTCAGTAAAAAGATGCTTAAAGTGAACAAATGTAATTCCTTTTGCAAACGGCTTTACATCGATATCAGCAATGCTGTTTCCCGGAGAAAGCGCACCGGAAACTACATATACGAGCGGATAAATTACCGTGATGGAAATAAGAATGAAAAATATAACCATCAGTGTTTTTGCAACATAAGAAGTTGCCCTGTAATTTTTATTCATTATATTTCCCCCTCTTTAAATGCTTTTGTGCTGCGGAAAGTGAAGATGGCAAATGGCGCCATTACTATAAAGATTACAACCGCAAGTACGGAAGCATAATTGTATTTATTGAGAGTCATTGTCAAATTGTAAATCCAGGTAACGAGAATGTCGGTCGCGCCTGCAAGAGTTGTGGCACTGTCTGCAACTGTCGGTTTTCCGCCTGTAAGGAAGAAGATGATTCCGAAGTTGTTAAGGTTGTGCGTAAAGCTCATGATAATCTGAGGCATCGTCTGATACATTACCAGAGGCAGCGTGATATGCCAGAGTACCTGTCTTGCAGACGCTCCGTCGATGCGGGCTGCTTCGTACAAATCAGAATTGATGGCGGTCATCGTTCCCATTGAGAGCATCATAAAATATCCGAAGCCTGCCCAGAGATTGATGAGAATACACATTACCTGCGCAAGCCGCGGATCAGAAAGCCACGGAATTACTTTATCAGGCGACATAAGCCCGAGCATGATGAGCGTTCTGTTAATGGTACCGAACGAACCATTTAAAAGGTTTCGCCATGTAATCATCGTAATTACAGCCGGAACTGCATAAGGAAGAATAAAGATTACACGGAAAACTCCGTCAAATTTTATTTTGCTTTCATTGAGCATGACTGCAATCATCAGGCCGCCAAAGTAACAGGTGAATGTTGCGGCAAATGCCCAGATAACTGTCCAAAGTGCGATGCGTCCGAATCCGATTGCCCAGGTTGATTTTTCGCCAAAGAGCGCCTTAAAGTTAGCGCCTCCGACCCAGTCAACTAGATTTTTTGTAGGAATGTGATCCGGAGCAGAATAGTTTGTAAATGCAACTGCAACAGAAAATATAAGCGGAACTACAACAAAAATTACAAGCATCAGGACCATCGGTGAAAGTCCGATAACCGGGAAAGAATTTCCTGTAAGGTCTGAAATTGTAGATTTTGTCGTTGCAGTACGGCCGAGCGTGCAGTATTTTTTGTAATCATTTTTTGCGCTCTTTACGGAAATAAAATACACAAGCGCAAAGATTGAAATGACGGCTAAAACAAGGATTCCGTCGATAAGCATGAATACGGAATTGTCACGAAGCTTAATCGGAACATCTTCCGCTGACGGACTTCCTAAAGTAACAAGCCCGTATAATTTACTATAAAAGAAAGGAATGCATGCAATAAAAACGAGTTCAATTGCTGCAAACAGAATGCCTTTCAAATATTCTTTAAGGTAAAGTATATGACCAAGACCCATAAAGCATTTGGACGCAATATCCACTTTTTTAAGGGCACTTCCATCTGTCGGTAATGCAGTCTTTGTTGCCATGATTCCTCCTAAAACTCCGCGTTAGCGGTAGCACATCGCGTTAAGCAGAAATAAGAACTGCCCCGAACAGCAAACCGGGACAGCTCAAATTATCATAGATTAAAGACCAAGAATTGCTTCGTTAGCAGCATCAAGCTCTTTCTTAACATCAGCACCATTCCAGATGTTTGCGCTTGCGTTGCCCATAGCTGCCCAGTAACCATTCATCTGCGGGATTGACGGCATCGGGAAAGCGTAGTCAAGCTGTGCAAGGAATCCAGGAATATATGGGCTTTCAACCTTTACATTGATTGAAGGCATAGCACCTGTGATGTCAAAGCGGAGCTTCTGCATTTCCGGAGAAATGAGGAACTTTGCAAAATCAGCAGCTTCTGCCGGATGATCTGAATATGCAGATACGAACATAGCGCGTGTTCCAGAGAATGAAGCACATGGCTTGTCGTTTCCAGGAAGAGCCGGAAGAGGAGCAACACCAAAGTTGAGTCCTGCGTCAGAGAACGGCTTAATGTTCCATGGACCTGTAATGTGAAGTGCAGCCTTTCCTGAAGAGAAAGCAGCGTCTGCATATGAAGTTGAAAGGTCAGCAGCCGGAACATCGAGAGCTGAGCGGAGAGACTGGAAGAATTTCATTCCCTTAATTGAAGCATCTGTGTTGATGTTTGTCTTTGTTGTATCTGTTCCAGATGGTCCAAAGAGGCGGTTTCCTTCAGAAGTTGTGAATACGATTGTGTAATATGCGCTTCCAACATCCATTACGAAAGCCTGCTTTCCAGGATTTGCAGAATTGAATTTCTTTGCAAATGCTGCGAGGTCATCCCATGTCTTTGGAACTTCGTTTTCAGAAATCAAATCCTTGTTATAGAAAAGTGCATATGTTTCTGCTGAAACAGGATATCCGTACATCTTTCCGTTGTATGTAAGAGCCTGTGCACAAGCACCGAGAACTCCGCTCTTAACTGAATCAGGAGAAACTGTTGCTGCAACGTGACCTGAATTAACAAGCTCACCAAGCTTATCGTGAGGAGCAGCGAACAAATCCGGTCCAACGCCTGCAGGACCATCAAGTGCAATCTGGCCTGAAGCATCACCGAGTTCTACGTGAACATACTTAATTGTTACATTCGGATGAGTCTTTGTATAAGCTTCACCTGCCTGCTGAATGAACTTGTCCGGACCGTTATCTGATTCCCAGACTGTAAGTGTAACATTCTCTGCCTTAGGAGCTGCCTTCTTGCCGCAGCTGGAAAGAACCAATGCCGGAATAAGTGCAAATAATACCGGTACCAATGCTTTTTTCATAAATATCCTCCTTTATGAAAATAAAACAAATTTATTCATACCTCTACTAACAGGATGAATTTCTATATAAAACGGAACATTCCGCAAAATTGCGCTGCTCCATTTTTTTGCCGTTTATGGCATCAATCAAAAGATTGCCTGCCTGATTGCTCAGTTCCCTTGTATCAACATGAACTGCCGTAACAGGAACGTCATTTTCTGCAAGTACCTTGCTGTCGAAAAACGAAACTACCTGAATGTCATCCGGCACGGAAATTTTCTTCCTGCGAAGAATTTCCATTACCTTTATGCAAATAATGTCATCCGAGCACGCAATACATCCAAAGCCCGAAGAAAGAACGTGCTCTATATTTTCTTCCAGTTTTTTTTCCGCATCCCAGAAAACATACTTTTCTTCCATCGGGACGCCAGCTTGTTTATATGCCTCAGAAAATCCCTGATAGCGAAGCTTTTCGACTGCCATATCCTTTGGGCCTGCAAAGAGCGCGGCTTTTTTTGTCTTACCAAGTACCCTTGCTGTTACTTCGCGGCATCCGTCCTTCTGATTACTGTCAATCTGAAGGATGCCGCTGTCGTCCCGGCCGATAAGGATAAAGGGAACTTCCTTTGATTCAAGATAGGAAATTGCCTTTCTGTCAGCGTCAAACCTCGTAAGGACAACACCGTCTACCTTCTGGTTGTTTACAAGCCGCTCCAGACCGCCTATATCGTTATTTGAAACTACAACAAGCACCGTATCGTAATCACGCTGCACGGACGCTTCCGTTACGCCAACCAGACAATCTTTGAAGAAAGGAGCATCGCCTCTTTCCGCATCGGCCGGAATAACGACACCAATGCTGTATGTTTTAGATGCAGCCAACGCACGAGCCATGGTGTTCGGCTTGTAGCCCATTGATTCTATGTATTCAAGAATCTTTTCGCGTGTTTCACTTCCGATTCTGCCCTTGCCTGAAATCGCTCTGGAGACAGTTGTCTTGGATACATGGAGTCCCCTTGCAATGTCGTCCATTGTGAGTCTGTCAGATTTGCGCAACCGGTTGTTCATAGTTCCTATTATATTATCGAATTCAGAATTGTCAAATTTTTATTCATCAATTTGACAGAGATTTTCCGCTACGAAAAACTGCCATAAGTGAAGATTGAAAAAGCACGCTGAGATTTATATAACAATTTTTCATAGTAGAAGTAGTATAAACCCTAATTTTATGAAAGTTATATAATAATATTCACAATTTTTAACTTTTGCAGAACATATTTTATAAAAAATTTCAGCAATTAAAGTATCGGAGTAGTTTGAATCCTGCTTCTTTGTTTATCAGGTTTATTGTTTTTTAAGAATATCGGTTGAATGAACTTCAGACTCTTCTACAGTTCCATCTTCATTATACAATTCTTCATAACGGTCATTTTGAAAAACGAGCTGCTTATCATCATTGAATTTTATCGCCATCGGATTATATAAACCGCCTCGTCCATCTAAATCGATCCGCAATAATTCGGAAGAAAAAATTTTCTGAAGCTTTACAACATTTGCCTCAAGTCCCATCGATACAAACATTGGATAATTTGTTGAAACATTAAATTCCTGATTTCCTAAATATTTTATAACTGCATTATACTTGCCAGTTTCGTCGATATAATTACCTTCAGCAAATTGTATTGTTTCTATATCTTCAAGAGTGCTTTCCAGATATCCGCCGAAAACATAGCCTGTTACATTATCTTCAGTACAGATTTTTATCCAGTTTGATTTTATTCCGTCAATTTCAACTATGTTTGTATCCTTTTCAATTATTTCAATTTTCTCTTTATTTTTTAATGAACCTATTTTTTCACCATCGGTTCCGGGTTTATTTCTAATTCTTAACCCTTCTTTTGAATTTACATAACAAAAGGCTTTTTCTTTTGGCTCTTCGTTAAGTATTATTTGAGTGTCCTGAAAAGAATCGTTCTGCCCTATTTTTTCTGTTTGCTTTTTTGAACATCCACATATTAATAATGCAAATAAAAATACTGTTATTATACTTTTCATTTTTTATCCTTCTCCTCTTTATTCCAAAAAAACTTCGCGGCGCTCAAAAAACTACTCATCACTATATCAATAAACACAATCCTAATATAGTCGCAAACTCAGAAGCAAACCGTTACATTCAGGTTAATTTCACTTCGCCTAAACTAGCCTAACTAACATTTTTTTTATAAAATACGCTTATTATGAAGTTAACTGTAATGGATGGTGAAGCGCTTAATCCCGGGGATTTAAGCTGGGACTCGATAAAGGCATTTTGTGACGAATTCAGTGTTTATCCTAGGACTGAACCTGAAATAATAATCGAACGCATCGGAAACAGCGACATGATTCTTCTTAACAAAGTTTCAATCACGAAAGAAATCATGGATGCATGTCCGTCACTCAAATATATCGGCGTGCTTGCTACAGGCTACAATGTAATCGACATACAGGCCGCGCGCGACCACGGCATTACCGTAACAAACATTCCGTCTTACAGTACAAACGCTGTGGCCCAGCATGTTTTTGCATTCATACTTCATTTTGCAAATCGCGTCGCACTGCATTCTGATTCAGTACATTCAGGCGACTGGATTAAAAGCCCGAATTTCTGTTACTGGAAGGCGCCGCTTACAGAGCTTTCCGGCAAGACGCTTGGTATTTTCGGATACGGCCACATCGGACAGAAGGTGGCGGAAATTGGCCGCGCTTTTGGAATGAAGATTATCGTAACGGTTCACAATAAAGCATCTTACCGCGGAAATGAAGAATGCGTTGAGATGGAAGAGCTGTTCAGCCGAAGTGATTTTATTTCCCTGCATGCGCCGCTTACGCCGGAAACAAAGGAAATTGCAAACGAGAAAACTGTTTCGCTGATGAAAAAATCTGCGGTTCTTATTAATACGGCGCGTGGAGGCTTGGTCAACGAGCTTGCGATAAGGAACGCCCTCTGCGCGGGCAATATCGCTGGATATGCGGCTGATGTTTTGCTGAGCGAGCCTATGGCAAAGGACTGCCCGTTGCTGAATGCGACTAACTGCATTATCACGCCGCATGTTGCATGGGCTCCAAAAGAAACACGCGAGCGTTTGATGGGCATTGCAGCGGAAAATATAGCGGCATTCCTGAACGGCAAGGCCATTAACGTCGTAAGCTGACAGATTCCCCTGCCGCTCATCGCGGCAGGTGCAAATGGAGTGTTTTCGACTGCCGTCCATCTCCTTCGCGTATTTTTTTTTACTGCATTCACTATTTTGCGAGTGGGCAAACTGGTATTGCTATCAAATGTGGAGTGGTCTATAATCTACCTATTATGGAAGTAGTTCAGAGTTTCACAATCGATCACACAAAATTAAAGCCTGGAATTTATGTTTCACGCGAAGACAAGGGATTTACAACTTACGATTTGCGCATCACAGAACCAAATAAAGAGCCGGCAGTTGCTCCGTCTGCAATTCACACACTTGAGCACCTTATGGCAACCTGGTTCCGCAATTCAGAAGTTAAGGAAGATGTTGTCTATGTAGGTCCGATGGGATGCCTTACAGGTATGTATGTAATCATGCTCGGAAAGTATTCTGTTGAAGACATGAGGAAGCTTACAATCAGATGCCTTGAATGGATTCTTACACAGACAGAAGTTCCTGCAACACAGCCGAATGCCTGCGGAAATTACCTTTTGCACGATTTACCGATGTGTAAATGGGAAAGCGCCCGATATCTTGACCGCCTCAAAAATGATTTCCACAGCGAATATACAAAGCTTAAAATCACCCTTGATGACGGAAAGGTTTTTGCAGACGCGTAATGGTTAAAAAAAATTACAGGAAAACTTTAATCGCATGTTACCTGGGCTTTATAACTCAGGCAATATGCGCAAATTTCGCTCCACTTCTATTCCTTTTATTTCACAATAATTATTCGATTCCAATTGGAACGATTGCTATAATCCCGGCTGTATTTTTTATGACGCAGCTTATCGTGGATATTTTCTGCTCTCAGTTCGTGGACAAAATCGGCTACCGGAAATGCATCGTGGCTTCAGAAATCTGCGCGGCGGCCGGTTTAATCAGCATGGCGTTTCTGCCTGACATTTTCGGGAACCCATTTGCCGGAATTATCGTAAGCGTCGTTTTATACGCAATCGGAAGCGGCCTGATTGAGGTTCTTGTAAGCCCGATTGTGGAAGCCTGCCCCTTTGACAACAAGGCGTCGGTAATGAGCCTTCTGCATTCATTTTACTGCTGGGGCTCGGTTGGCGTGATTGTACTTTCAACCGTGTTCTTTAAATTTTTTGGAATCAAATACTGGAAGATTCTTGCCTGCATCTGGGCGCTTGTTCCGGTTTACAATATTTTTAATTTTGCAACATGCCCGATTGAACGGATGACAGGCGACGAAGACGGAATGAGCGTCCTTGAATTATTCCGCCTGCCGCTTTTCTGGATTGCCGTAACTTCGATGGTATGTGCCGGTGCGTCTGAGCTTTCGATGGCGCAATGGGCATCTGCTTTTGCCGAATCTGCGCTTGGATTTTCAAAAACAACCGGAGATCTTGCAGGCCCTGCTTTGTTTGCGGCAAGCATGGGGCTAAGCCGTGCGATTTTCGGAAAATTTGGAGAGCGCCTGAATCTTTTCAGATATATGATTATGTCGGCGGTGCTTTGCATCGGATGCTACCTGCTTGCGGCTTTAAGCGGAATTGCGGCGGTTGGACTTGCAGGCTGCATTATGTGCGGTTTTTCGGTTGGAATTATGTGGCCGGGAACAATAAGCATTTGCTCGCCAAAGATTCCTAAGGGCGGAACGGCGCTTTTTGCGATGCTTGCAATGGCCGGAGATTTAGGCGGTTCTCTGGGGCCTGCGATTGTGGGAGCGGTTTCGCAGTCGGCCGGGGATGATTTACGGAAGGGACTGCTTTTCGGCTTAATATTCCCGGTTGTGCTTATCGCAAGCCTTTTAAAATACGGCGAGCCAAATAAAGGCTCGCCGCATTAAAAACTCAAATCAGTTTTTATTTCTTTTCTTTCTTTTTGCCGTATGAATCAAAATCAAGCGGAGCACGGTAAAGCTCTACATCTTTCTGAAGCTCGCGGCTAAGGTTCTTCTTTGCTGCTTCATAATCATCAAGATGACGGAAACCAACTACGCGCAATGCATAATCCAAATCATACTCGAAAGTTCCGATGTAAACATAAACTGCTTCATCAGGAACTGAAACGATTACGCCGGCAGGAAGTCCAAAAATGTTTCCTGGATAAGATTTCTTGAACAATCCCATTTCAAAATGGTCAAGAGAAACTGTTCCGGCCTTAGTCGGCTTTAATTCACTATAGAAATAGCCTTCGTTATACGGAAATTCCTGGTCATAAACTTTTTCAGCAAAATCAGGCTTAATTGAAAAATCATACGATTTAGATTTTTCCCAGTTTTTATAACCGTCATCTCTGAACGGCTTTTCACGGGCAGCAGTATCAATCGGCTTTTTGTATGTAACGCGACCTACTACAAGAACATGGCCCTTTTTTGGTTCCTTAACCTTGAATGTATCATCTGCAAATGCAGCACCTGCACACAAAAGTGCAATCGCAATAAATGCCTTAATTTTATTTGCCATTCTTCAATTCCTCCATGCGGTCAAGAATAAGGTGTTCCCATTCAGAATCTGTACCCTTAAAATATTTGTACAAAAGTTTAAGAGCCTTTAACTCATGCTTATTATTTGGATCTGTATCATCACAATAGAACAAGCCTGGCTTGTTAAGTACATAATCAACACCGGCTATTCCAAAGTATTCTGTTATAATTGTTCTTCCCGATACATAAGTCTGTGTGTACTTTTTAAGTTCAGCACCTACAGGAAGCGGATTTAAGAATTTCAAGCAATTTGGCACATAAATAAAAAGAATAGTTTTTCCATCGTCATAAATATTCGGATAAACGAATTTATAACCTATTTCCGGATTCTGCTGCAAATAATAATTTACACTTGTATTATAAGCAAAGAACAAAGTTGAATTTTCCGGTGAAGGATATTCTCCGCTTGTTACCGCCTTCTTAACTTTGCCTGGCTTGTCACCGCTTGTTGAAACACAACTTGTAAGACCGAACAACATAAGTCCTGCAAGTACCACTAAAATGCTTTTCTTCATACATTCTCCTATTAGAGTTTTTGGCTCTCTAATTATAATTTAACGGTCTAAAAATTTAGCTCCGATAAAGAATATCATATTTGATGTATTAACAGCTTTATTTGCGCCATTATCAAAATATGTGTTCAAAAGATACTTTGCTCCGATAAACGGACTGAATCCCCAGTCTGTATACCATGAAGCTTCTACTCCGCCGCCAATTCCTACAAAGAAAGGCTTTACTACAGATTCAGTACCAAAACCTGCAAGTGCAAGTCCAAAACGGGCTTCAGCAAACGGAATAACGCCAAACTGATTGATCTTAATCGGAAGCTTCAAATCCAATACAGGGCCAACAGTCATAACGCCTTCTGTTTTTTTAACAAGCTCGCTGCCTAAACCGTCCTTCTTTACTTCGCCTGTTACAGTATCAGACATAAGTCCAAAACCGAACGAGAAATAATCAAGTCTGTAAAGTGCATCAGCAGCAAAACCGCCGTTGTTCTGTGTAAGGTTTAATGCATAACCGCCTGAGAAAGAGAACATATTAGGATCTTCCAGTGAGAATGCCGAACCTTCTTTATTGCGTGCCTTATCCTTGTTTGCAACCTTCTTTTCTTTTTCAACGCCGCCGAATTCAGAAAGCTTCCATGCTCCCTGCTCTTCAATCCAGAATGAATCGCATGATTTATCGCCGGAAGTAAACTGAACTTTTTTTCCAGTTGCTTCATCTGAAGTCTCTTTTATGTCTACGCGTTCGCTTGTATTGATTTTTGAATAAACGCTATATGCAAGCGAGTATCTGATTCCGTCAATCGGATTTGATTCAAAAACATCAGCAATGAATGAGCGCACTGAACTCGGAGCCTTTGCAAGAACATCCTTGAGAGCCTTTTCGCCGTAATTTGAAACCATCGAATTTGAAATGTATGGAACAAGCAGCGTAAAGTCATCTTTTGTTGAAGCAGCCTTTGCAAATGCAACCGTGCGGTCATTAAACGAAAGCTTTGATTTCTGAATGTAATGTGCTTTGATTGTCTTTTCTACTGTTTCTGCAGGAATAGCAAAGTTTGTGTTCTGGCGTGACATTGCCTTCCATGTGTTGACTCCGCAAACCTTGTAGCCTGCCTTTGCAGAAGCGTCTTTAAGAAGAAGCGGTCCGCCTGAGTTTCCGCCGTCAATCTGAGCCGTATGCTGGATGATTGTAGAAATTTCAGGATTCAAAAGCTCCTTGATTTTTGCAGATGCGTTAGAAACAATTCCCTTTCCAAACTGCCAGCTTGGTTCCCCGGCAAGCCCCGGAAATCCAGCAGAAAAAACATCATCGCCGTCACTTGCTTTTTTTGTTGCAAAAACAAAGCCGTCTTTCTTGAAAGAAGCAGGAAGCTCAACAAGCGCAACATCAACATCTTCATCAGCAAAAACTATTTTCAATTCCTTGAATTCAGAAACAGAGCCGTCTTCGTTTTCAAATGAAATGTTTACTGTCTCGTAATCTTCAACAACATGCTTGTTAGTTACGATGTAAGCCTTGCCGTCTGAAGCGCGCCATATAAAGCCCGAACCAAAAGTTCCCTTGACGAATGAATTAACATATTTTGCATAATAAGTGTAACCATTCTTTTCAAGTGAATCTTTTAATGTTGTAAGAAATGATTTGTTTTCTTCAGAAAGATTTCCGCGTACGACACAGACATAATCGCGAAGATTCTGTGCATAAGCCGCGCAAACCAACAGTCCAAGAATAGCCGACAAAAAAACCTTTTTTAAGTTGGTCATCTTAAAACCTCGTATAGTGAAAAATATAACCAATTCTATATTGTTAAAGCGGCTTTTGTAAATAGAATTAAGTTTTTTTAGTCCTACTGTAGAGCAAATAATTAAAAAAAACTCCCGTATATCTCTAAAATATCTATAAAAATCGACATTTTTTAAGATGCGGGAGTTTATTGAATCTGCCAGTAATTTTTAGTTAGCAGTATTTTTTGTTTACCTCAAGCACGGCTTTTTCAAAGATATCCATTGCGATATCGATTTCTTCGTCCGTTACGGTAAGAGCGCAAAGGCATCGCATAACCGAGCCTCCGCGGCCGCCTTTTTCCATAACAAGCTTGTTTTTAAAACAGAGCTGCTGGACTAAAGCGGCTGCCTCACCGTTTGCAGGATAAAGACCGTTTACATCAGGCTTTCCTTTTGGGTCTACAAACTCGCAGCCAATCATAAGACCTGTGCCGCGGACATTCCCGATTACAGGCGCTTTTTCTTTAATGGCGTTCATTCTTGCCATAATCTTTTCGCCTTTGCGCGTTACTTCCTTGAGGAAATCAGGATTTGCAACTCTTCTAAGGAGCACTGTTCCTGCCTTCATTGCAAGCTGGTTTCCGCGGAATGTACCTGTATGCGCGCCCGGCTGCCATTTATCGAGCTCTTTATTATAGATAACAATTGAAAGCGGCTGACTTCCGCCGATTGCTTTTGAGCAGAGAATTACATCCGGGATGATTCCTGAATGCTCAAAAGCAAAAAGCTTGCCGCTTCTGCCGATACCGCACTGAATTTCGTCCACGATAAGCGGAATGCCAAGCTCTTTTGTGACGCGTCGCACTGTCTGCATGAATTTTACAGGTGCAGGATTTACTCCGCCTTCGCCCTGAATCGGTTCGATAATCACGGCGGCCGGCTTTGTAATGCCGCTTTCCGGATCCTTTAATGTATTTTCAAAATATGCACATGCGGCATCCGTAGCTGCTTCACCTGTAAGCCCGAATGCGCTTCTGTAAATATTCGGGAACGGAAAATGATGGACTTCCGGCATAAGACCGCCGACTTTTTCCTTAGCGCCAAGATTTCCTGTGCAGGAAAGGGCTCCGTGTCCCATTCCGTGAAATCCGCCCTGAAAGGCTATCACGCTTGTCCGGCCTGTTGCTGTCTTGCAGAGCTTAAGCGCCGCATCCGTAGCATCCGTTCCCGATGGCGAACAAAACTGGATTTTACAGTTTTCAGATAATTCTTTGGGGAGATAAGACAGAACTGTGTGTACGAATTCGTCTTTTACTGGGGTTGTCAAATCAAGCGTGTGAAGCGGTGCATCGCTTGTAAGCATCTGTACCATTGCCTGATTGATTTCATCATCATTGTGACCAAGTGCAAGAGTTCCTGCTCCGCACAAAAAATCCAGATATTTGTTTCCTTCAATGTCCTCAACCCAAGATCCCTTGGCCTTTGCCAATGCAAACGGAAATTTGCGCGGATAACTTCGGGCATTAGATTCTGTGGAATCCTGTCTGGTAATGTAATACTGATTGGTGCCCTTTGTTTCAAGCATCGACTTTCTCCATTACTTAGTGGATCGTGGAACGCCGGATTGTTTTGAAAAACCGTGCTCCTACAGCCTTGCCAACGGCAAATTTTATAGGGCTGTTCTGTGAGAGTACAACTTTACTACGATTGGGGCAATAGAAATTTTCAAATTTTTTATGGAAAATTTATAGACAAAAAAACGCAAAAATGTAATATGTGACAGATAGATTTTCAAAAACCAAACACTTTATTTTCAATTATAGCGGAGAGATTATGGGAAACACTATGGAATTAACACTTGATTGGAACGAATATGTTTCAGTTGCACGCACGGCTGCAAGCGAAGGCTGTGTTCTTCTTGAGAATAAAAATAATGCGCTTCCTCTTTCAAAAGGACAGAAGGTTTCAGTATTCGGACGCATTCAGGATTACTACTACAAAAGCGGTACCGGTTCCGGCGGAATGGTCAACGTCTCTAAAGTCGTAAACATCGTAGACGGATTAAAGAACAGCGGCCTGGTTGAAATCAACGAGGATTTAAGAAAGACATACGCTGACTGGGCAGAAAAAAATCCAGTAAACGAAGGAATAGGCTGGGGAAGCGAACCGTGGTGCCAGGAAGAAATGCCCCTCACAAAAGAGATTGCCGCAAAGGCAGCAGAATTTTCTGATACTGCAATCGTAATCATCGGTCGAACGGCGGGTGAAGACAGGGATGCTAGTGACAGCGAAGGTTCTTACCGCCTTACTCAGAAAGAAAGCCTGATGCTCAAAGAGGTCCGCGCTGAATTCAAAAAGGTAATCGTGCTCTTAAATGTGGGCGGCATTATCGACATGAGCTTTGTTGCTGAACACAATATCGACGCCGTTATGTATGTATGGCAGGGCGGCATGATTGGCGGAGACGGCGTTGCTGATGTTCTTACAGGAAAAGTTTGTCCGAGCGGAAAACTTACTGACACGATCGCAAAATCAATTTCAGATTATCCGTCATCAAAAAACTTTGGCGGACAAAGTCAGAATATTTACGAGGAAGATATTTTTGTCGGCTACCGTTATTTTGAAACATTTGCACGAGACAAGGTTCTCTATCCGTTCGGCTACGGACTATCGTATACGACATTCAATATTGATGCAAGTGAACTCAACGTTGACCAAAATGCAAAATCAGTTTCGCTTTCAATAACAGTAAAGAACACAGGAAACGTATCTGGAAAAGAAGTAGTTCAGGTTTACTGCAGGGCACCGCTTGGTTCAAAAGACGACAAGAAGCTTGGAAAGCCTTTGGTAACTCTCTGCGCCTTTGCAAAAACAAAAGAGCTTTCTCCGAACGAAGAACAGAAAATCAAAATTGAATTCCCGTTCACTCAAATCGCTTCTTACGATGACCGCACTGACACACCGACAAGCTTCAGCTGGATTTTGGAAAGCGGTACATATTCCCTTTATACAGGAAGCGATGTCCGCTCAGCACAAAATTCATCGCCGCTCACATTCGCGCTTGAAAACACAATAATTCTTGAAAAGCTCGAACAGGCACTGGCACCGGTTACACCATTTAGAAGAATGGAGCTGGCGCATGTCAAAAGCGGCAACGCTTCGACCAATGGCGTGCCGGGTACTGATGAAAAATTCGAGCCATATTATGCACAAGCGCCGCTCGCTAAATACAGCGATGATACTCGATGCGCAGAGCGCACACCAAAACAAATCGAATCTAATATCGAACGCGGTTCAAGCAACATTAAACTGCGCGATGTCCGCGACGGAAAATATTCTATGGAAGATTTTATCGCGCAGTTTACGGATTACGATTTGACTTGCATTGTGCGCGGCGAAGGCATGGGAAGCTCGCGTGTTACTCCGGGAACGGCGGCGGCGTTCGGGGGCGTTTCAGACAGACTCAAGGACGAGCTTGGAATCCCGGCACTTTGCTGCGACGACGGTCCAAGCGGAATGCGGCTTGATTGCGGTACAAAGGCTTTCAGTCTTCCAAACGGAACGCTTCTTGCCTGTACCTTCAATGTTGAACTAAACGAAAAGCTTTTTTCAATGCTCGGAAAAGAAATGGTTATGAACAAGGCTGAATGCCTTTTGGGTCCGGGAATCAACATTCACCGCCATCCGCTTAACGGACGCAACTTTGAATATTTTTCAGAGGACCCGCTCGTTACAGGCTTGATGGCAGCCGCACAGCTTAAGGGCTTACGCTCGAACGGAGTTTCTGGAACAATCAAGCACTTCTGCGCAAACAATCAGGAAT
>CACYCX010000080.1 GCA_902772975.1 uncultured Spirochaetaceae bacterium | reverse complement strand
TTGCGGTTTTTCCGACTCCGGGTTCGCCGATTAAAAGCGGATTGTTTTTTGTTCGGCGCGACAGAATCTGAATTACGCGGTTCATTTCCTTTTCACGGCCTACTACAACATCAGCTTCACCCTTAACGGCAATTTCCGTAAGGTCGCGGCTGAATGCTGCAAGAAACGAATTCTTTTTCTGTTCCTGCTGACTATCCGTCTTTCGTGAATAGCCGCGGCTCATTGTACCGATACCGCCGCCTAACGCCTGAAGGTTTTCTTCGGCGAAGCGCTCCGCACCGTCTCCGGCACTTGAAGGCGTCCTGATTTTTGCCTCGCGGCAAGCCTCACGCACGATTTCGTATTCGATGCCGCCCTTTTCAAAATAGCGGTGCGTTATGCTTGAGCTTTCGCGGATTGAGGCGAGCAAAAGGTGCTCAGTTCCGATATAATTGTCGCGGAGCGAGCGTGATTCGTACTCTGCCGTTTCAAAAAGACTCTGCAAACGGCGGCTTGGAGGCAGGTCTGAATAATCAGATGCCGGAGGATTATTATTTGAGATGCTCTGCTCCAGGGCTAGCTGTAATGTCAAAACATTTATATGAAGAATTCTTAAGATTGTGTACCCGACACCTTCGCCGCTTTTTAGCAGTGCAAGAAGTATGTGCTCCGGAAGAAGTTCACGGCAACCGCTTTTTCTTCCTTCATCTTGGGCAAGAGCTACGACAAGACGCTGTGCCCTGGGTGAAAAGCCTTTCATTTGATTCTCCTATAAAAACTCCGCGTTAGCGGCGTACTATTATGCAATGTGCATATTTTCAAATGTCCGCTGAACTAAAATTGCCCTGAGCCGTTCTTCTTTTAAAACATCAGAATTTTTAACATCTTCCTCAAAATTAAAAGAACCGGTTCGTAAAAGGAATTCAAGATGTCCGCTCTGTATTCTGTACAAAAGTGATGTAAAATCGTGCGGAACTGTTCCGCTTACAAGATTCAGGTCGCATCCCCATTTCAATGTGGAAATAAGCTCGACGGCTTCACGCCATTTTAACAGCATGCAGGATTTTACGGTCGCATATGAGCGCAAAATTAAATCGCGGACTGCGGTACTTTTATTATCGGCATATTCTGACCGAATCTTGCGTTCATATTCAGAAATATATTTTCCAAGCGACGTGATTGCGGCAAGCTGGTCTATTTCGTTTCCGGCAAAGCTTTGGGAGCTTGCAATCGAGTAATATGCTCCGAGCGATGTTGCAGCCTGCGATGAGGATGAGCCGAAGCAGTCAGTCATTGAAAATCCGTTGTCATTTGCGTGCTGGATAAGCTCCTTGATTTTTCCAGCATGAGAAGCAGACGGAAGGTGAAGGCGAAGTGATGTTTTCATTCCGCTTCCTGCGTCATTTACAGATGCCGTAAGATAGCCGAATTCATGGCTTGCCGCAAACTGAATGCGTTCCTGCATCTGTAAATCAATTTCGCGTGCGTGAATGTATGAGGCGTTGCATGAAAGTCCCGGCGCAAAGCTTGCAATCCGCACATGATCCCTTCCGTTAACAAGGCAAGCTGCCACTCCGTCTACGCGCGTTATGATTGCAGTCGCTTCCTTTTCCTGAATCAGGCCTTTTTCACAGAGAATTTTTCCGCCTAATTCTTCAATCGAATCAAGCCTTATAATCTGGTAGGCTTCAGCATTACTCATGTGGTTGAATGAATCAAAAATTATATTCTGAACGCGCTCGCTGTCATCAGAAAAAAAATTCGACGGGAACGGGAAATTAGCAAGGTTTCGTGCAAGACGAACTCTTGATGAAACGACGACATCGTCATCCGGCCCCGGCTTTTCAAACCAGGCGCTTTCTACATAGGATTTATTTTTGCTCATTGCCGTCTTCAACCTCGTCATCAGAAACAGTTGCTACAGCATGCTTTTCGATTGCCTTTAAATAATCGCGGTAAAAAGCAGCCTTTTCGTAATCCTCTTTTTCAATTGCCTTTTCAAGCTTAACCTGAACATCAGCCCTGTCAGTCAAAATCGAGCGGAACGAAGAAAGGCGGCGCGGCATTGAGCCGGAATACTGGCCTTTTATTCCATGCGACTGCATGTATTCAGAAATTTCATCCTTAAAAATTGAATAGCATTCCGGGCAGCCTAATTGTCCTGTCACCTTGAATTTTGATAAATGAAGTCCGCAGACCGGGCACGCCTTGTCAGGAACATTTTTTATATGCTTGGCAAGTTCCTTGAAAATTGCGTTGAGAGACTTACCCATTTCTTCGCCCATCATAGTAGAGATTCCGCGTTCTGCAGCACAATCAGCGCAAAGATGAATTTTTTTAACTTCGTTTTTTGAGGTTTGTTCTACAAAAATCACAGCTTCTTTTTTATGGCAAATATCGCAAATCAAAAAAAATCACCTCGCATTTCGTAAAGTATCAAGCGGCTTTTCCTTTCCGGCCTTTACTGACGGAGCAATCGAAACTACAACCGAAAGCAAAATCGCGGCTATCACAATTACAGAAAGCTCCTTTACCGGAATCTCAACGGGAATTTCCTGAAGATAGTATGCGCTGTCCATTATATGAAATTCCGAAAAACCATCAAGATTTCTGTGAATACAATAATAACAGATATTACTAAAAAAGTTGATAGTTTTTTCAAAAAAAGCGATTATTTTATTCACATTAAGCGAAAGAAAAAGTCCGCACGGCAGCCCTGTAAATACGCCGCAAAAGCCCGCAAAAAATCCCGTAAACAAAAATGAAAGCGTAATGCCCGACGCATCTGCACCTACGCTTTTTAATATCGCAATTTCACGCCGCCTTTCCATTACAAGCATTACAAGCGCTGACGAAATATTTACCGCTGCCACAAGCACGATTAAAAGCATTATGAAAATCAGCATGATTTTTGTTGAAGAAAAATTCTCGTACTGGCTTCTGTTTACTTCATCCCATCTGTAAACTTTAAAGCCTGAGCCTAAAAGTTTTTTGATTTTTCTTCTGTATGAACCAAGCTCGCCGCTAAACGGATTTGAAACTTCAACCATAACGGAAACTTTTCCGCTGCTTTTCTTAAGCATTTCTTTTCCCTGCTCAAACGGAATAAAAACCCATAATGCATCAAGCTCCTGATAGCCGCAGGAAATTATTGCGCATACCTTGAATGCAGAGACATGCGGCAATATATTTTCGCCTTCACCTTCCATCGTTATAAGCCTGATTGAATCGCCGGGCTTAACGTTTAGCCGTGATGCGATTCCTTCGCCGATAAGGGCGCGCTTCTTTCCGAACATTGAAAACGCTTGTTCCGAGTCCGAATAGAAATCTGCGATGTTACCGTCAACTGCGTTAAAAAGGACTTTGTAGTTTTGGTTATTCAAAAATATTTCCGGGTTGATTGCGCGTATCATTGCACCGCTCCGCTTTTTACCGTGTGAAGAAAGTCCGTTAAACTGAATCAGCGGAAACGCGTTTTGTATATCTGGAACGGAAAGAAGCGCGCTCGTCACCTCTTCTGCAATCTCGGCTGAAGCTCGCGACGGGACTACTTCAAGGTGGCTTGATGAAAGAGAAATCAGCCTGTCTGTAATTCCTTCAATCATTCCGTTTGAAACAGAAAGAACTACGACAAGCGGTATGATGCTGATTGCGATACATATTACCGCACCAAAAAGGCTTTTGCGGGCTATAGAGGAGCGGGCGGTTTTAGGGAAAATCATTCTTAACGAAAACAATATTGAAGAACGGATATTCATTATTTTAATTTCCCTATTTTATAAAATCCCTAACAAGAATTCCGTTTTCCATCCTGTAACACAAATCGGCTTTTTTTGCGAGCATCATGTCATGCGTTACAAGAACGAGCGTCTTATTATATTTATCTGCCATAGAAAAAAGCAGGTCGCTTATCATTATGGAATTTGCCGGGTCAAGATTTCCAGTAGGTTCATCTGCAAGTATCAGTTGAGGATCATTTATAAGCGAGCGCGCAACTGCAATTCTCTGTCTTTCGCCGCCTGAAAGCTGGCTTGGAAGATGATTTTTTCTTTCTGTAAGGCCTACATCATTCAAGAGGCTTTCCGCTTTTTCCATCGCCTGTTTTTTAGGAATTCCAGCCATATATGCCGGAAGGAAAATATTTTCGAGTGCCGTAAAATCCTTTAGAAGATAATGAAACTGGAAAACAAGGCCTGTGAATTTAGAGCGGTATTCAGTAAGTCTTTTTTCATCAAGCTCTGAAAGAATATATTTTCCAGCCCTTATATAGCCTTTAGTCAAGGAATCGATTCCGCCAAGAATATTTAAGAAAGTGCTCTTTCCGTTTCCGCTTTCTCCGATTACTGAAATCTTCTGTCCTGTATTTATCTGAAGGTTAATTCCACGAAGGACGGAAAGAGTTTCGCTGTCAGTAACATATTCTTTTTCGAGATTTTTTATTTCGATTAAAACATCATCGCATACATTTTCATCATTCTTCATGGAGCACGTCTCCTATATTTATTTTAAGAACCTGTTTGCTTGCAAGCACTGAAGAAATTACTGCTGAAAAAATTCCGAACAATGTAATCAGAATTATTTCGGCAGGAAACATTCTTGCAGGAATTTCAGAATAAACCTGAAACATTGGATTTTCATCAAGATAAATAGCGTTCTGCGGAGAAAAAAGATAAACAAAAAAGCTTTGCGCTAAAAACAAAAGTTTTGATAAAACCAAAAAAACTGTTTTTATATTCACGCACAAAAATAATCCAAGCACCAGTCCGGGAATACTTCCTGACAAGCCCATGATAAATCCGCGCAAAAGAAAAATATTTTTTATCGATGATGTCTTTCCGCCAAGCGCGCTCAGCGTTGAAATTTCAAGACGCCTTTCGTAAACAAGACGCCGCAATGAATTGTAAATATTAATTGCAACTACAACAAAAATCAGGAAAACCAAAAGAAGCAGCGTATTTTTTTCAATTTTAAGGGCACCAAAAAAACTCCTGTTGTACTCGCGCCATGATTTTACTGAAAGCTCAGGAAACCGGTTTTTAATCTGCTTTATAAAATGCCTTTCGTTTTCCGGGTCAAAAAGCTTTATTCCGAGCACTAACGGCGAAGACTTTCCGAAGCATCTTTTTCCTTCCTCAAGATTTATGAATGCATATGAAGAATTTATATCGCCGTAGCCTGAATGAAATATTCCGGTAACGCAAAACGCCTTTGACGAAAGGAGCGGAACATCACTTGAAGATCCAAGCGCAAAAATATTTATCGTCTGCCCTACAGTAACTCCAAGCGACCTTGCAAGCGTAGAACCTAAAACAATTGTCTGTGCTTCCTGAATGTCAAAATCGCCTCTAATCATTTTTACTTCTTTTTCAAAACCGGAATCAAGCTCGCAGACATTATAAGGGACTGCCCTTATTAAAGCCGGCGCCTGCTTTGAAACAGAAATTTGCTTTCCGTCGTCATCATATGCTTTTGATGCCATAAGGCCGTCTGACTCCATAAAAGGAACTGCGGTTTTTACTCCTGGATGCTTTTTTATTTCCTCAAGTCCTTCAATAAAATTATGTGAATCAAATAAATCAGGCGCGCTTTCAATTCTTGCATGATATGAGCTTATTTCCATAATTGAATCTATAAATTCGCGCTGGAAACCGTTCATCACGCTCATTACCAAAATCAGCGTCATTACTCCAAAACATATTCCCATAACGGCAAGGCGTGAAGTTATGTATGAGGCGCCTTTTTTATCGACAATAGAAAATCTTTTTGCAACATAAAAAATCCAGCGCTCAGCGAATTTCATTTTTTCCTCCGTCTGGAGAATCAGAAGAGATTATTGAAGAAATCTTTACCCCGTTCTGATAAACATCTCGCACTGTAATGTTATGATCAAAATAAATTGACTGAACATAAGAATCCTTTGACGAGTAAGTCGTGCGCATTCTAAGAATGTCGTTTTCATAAAAGAGGCAGTCAGGCGGAAGGTTTGCCTTAAGGTACCTGTAAATATTTTTCCGTTCGCCGGATTTTTTTTCTTTATTCCTTACAACAGTAAAGGACTGAGTAGTTTCCTTTAAAATCCGTTCATTCTTGTCGTATTCATAAAACGACTTGTGAATTTCAACCGGCTTTTCGTCCTTAAAAACTGTTTCGATTTTTGCAATGACTTTTCCTTTCAAGTCATATTCAACATAAGTATCTTTTGAATTTTCTATGTTATGTTCGGTAATGCTTTTTACATTTGAATCAGAATAATATTCAAATTCCTTTTCTTTGTTCAAAAGTGAACTTTCTACAGTGCCAGATATTTTCCAGTATTCGATTTTACTCACACGCTTCTGGTTATCATAGAATCTTCGCCTTAAGCCGTCATTATAGAAATTCGTAATCGCAGTCTTATCGTCATCATACAAATCAGCAGAAAAACATTCGCCTTCTTTTTCCTGAAGCCTTATGCTATCAGAAGAAGTAACATATGATTTTACTTTCTCCTCGGGATTTTCTTCAGCAATGGCATTTTCTTCATATTGATT
>CACYCX010000079.1 GCA_902772975.1 uncultured Spirochaetaceae bacterium | reverse complement strand
TTCCCAAACAGGCATTTATTCTGCTCTGTGCCACGCGGTTTGCCTTGCAAATCGCTGGCTTTTTTTCAGGATTTTTCACTTCCCAAGCAGGCATTTATTCAGCGCTGTGCTGTCTTTTTCTGTGGGCAAATCGGTAAATATGTGATATAATTACACCTACATCACATAAAGATTTACAGAAGAAAAAAAATGCCGGTTACCGATTTTTTGGTTAGAAATGCAAAATTATATCCTGACGAAGTTGCTCTTGTTGAACTTAATCCGGAGCAGGCTGACAACAGGCGCGTTACATGGAAAGAATATGATTTGATTGAGCCAACCAAGCAGGCGCCTTACCGCCGCGAAATTACATGGAGCGTTTTTAACGAAAAGGCAAACAGATTTGCAAACATGCTTTTAAGCCGCGGAATTAAAAAAGGCGACAAGGTTGCAATCATAATGTATAACTGCCTTGAATGGCTTCCGATTTATTTTGGCGTATTAAAGACAGGCGCCATTGCGGTTCCGTTTAATTTCCGCTACGACGCAAATGAGATTTTGTATTGCGCTGAGCTTGCTGAAGTTCAGATAATTGTGTTCGGATTTGAATTTATCGGACGCATCGAGCAGAATGCAGAACGCCTTTCTAAAGGCCGCCTTTTGATTTATGTAGGTGACAACTGCCCGGCATTTGCAGAAAGCTACCGCGAGCTTGTTGCTGACTGTTCAAGCAAGGCGCCTGGCATTACGATTACAGACGATGATTATGGCGCTATCTATTTTTCTTCGGGAACTACGGGATTTCCTAAGGCAATTCTCCATAAGCATTTGAGCCTTACGCAGGCGGCCGAGATGGAACAAAAGCACCACGAAACAAGCCGCAATGATACATTCCTTTGCATTCCGCCGCTTTATCATACTGGCGCAAAGTTTCACTGGATGGGCTCGCTCGTTGCAGGAAGCAAGGCCGTTCTCTTAAAGGGCGCCAAGCCTGATATCATTTTATCAGCCGTTTCGTCAGAAAGATGTACGATTGTCTGGCTTTTGGTACCGTGGGCACAGGATATCCTTGATGCACTTGATAGCGGCGCATTAAAGAAAGAAGATTATCATCTTGATCAGTGGCGGCTTATGCACATCGGCGCCCAGCCGGTTCCACCATCACTTATTAAACGCTGGAAGCAGTATTTTCCGAACCATCAGTATGATACAAACTACGGACTTTCTGAATCAACAGGACCGGGCTGCGTTCACCTTGGCATGGAGAATATCCATAAGGTTGGCGCAATCGGAGTTCCGGGATACCGCTGGCAGTGCAAGATTGTAGACGAAAACGGCGCTGAGGTAAAGCAGGGTGATGTAGGTGAGCTTTGCGTAAAGGGACCTGGCGTCATGACATGCTACTACAATAATCCTGAGGCAACGGCCGAAACATTAAAGGACGGCTGGCTTTTTACCGGCGACATGGCGATGCAGGATCCGGACGGCTTCTATTTCCTTGTTGACCGCAAGAAGGACGTAATCGTTAGCGGAGGTGAAAATATTTATCCGGTTCAGATTGAAGACTTCCTCAGGACGAACGAAAAGATTAAGGACGCTGCCGTAATCGGACTTCCAGACCGCAGGCTTGGAGAAAAGACAGCCGCAATCATCGAGATAAAGGACGGCATGACCTGTACAAAAGAAGAAATAGAAGAATTCTGTCAGGGCTTACCGCGCTATAAAAGACCTAAGGAAATTATATTTGAAAGCATTCCGCGAAATGCGACGGGAAAAATCGAAAAGCCTGCGTTAAGAAAGCGCTATGGTGCAGACAATCTTGTTGCAAAGGAAAATCAGGGCTAAGCCTGAAGCAAAATATGAAAAAAAACGGACTTCTTTCGAAGCCCGTTTTTTTATGCCCAGGCTTTATGCAAAGCCTGGATTACGACTTATTTGTCTGTAATAAGAAGTGTCTTTGAATCAAGCTTGAGTGCAGAATCTGGAGTCTTGTCACGAAGCTTTAAGATTGAAAGTGAAACGCTTCCGTTCTTTGATTCAAGGTGGAGCACTGCAGAAAGAGAAGCAAGGATGTTAGCCGGAGCTGTATTCTTGAGTTCTGCGCTTTCCTCTGTAGAAGTAAGCCATACAGTGATCTGCTCTTTTGCAGCAAAGTCAGCAACAGTCTTGATGTCAGCTTCTGTAACAGACTTGATGTTAACATTGTCGATTACGAGTGCTGAAACCTTGATTCCTGCTTCTTTCATTGCGTTTACAGTGCTGATGAGCTTCTGCAATGTAAAGTTTTCCGGGTTAAAGTTAAGGATTGTGCGGTCGCGCATAATCTCGTCTTTAAGCTCAGAAGCATTATTGATGTTCTTTCTCTTTGCAATTTCGTTGAATACGCTTGCGTACCATGAAATTACGTTTGAAGAATGCTGGTCGAAAGAAACGTGTACAAGCTGCTTGTCAGCAAGGAGAGCGTCCATACCGAACTGAACTAATACAGAAGTTTTTCCCAAACCTTTCTTTGCAGTGATAAGGCCGATTTCGCCTGCTTTAAGTCCGCCGTCTGACATTTTGTCAAAATAGCGGATTGGGCTGTACTCATAGAAATCTTTCTTGTTCATATGGACTCCTTATTTCTGTGAAGCTTTGCGCTCTTCTTCGTATTTTTTCTGGAGTTCTTCTGCAACATTGTTCGGAACTCTTCCGTATTTAAGGAATTCCATTGTGAATTCTGCCTTACCCTGAGTAGACGAACGAAGGATTGTTGAGAATCCGAACATTTCGCTAAGCGGAACTTCAGCATTAACTGTAGACATGTTGTTTTCATCTGTTGAGTCAATGATGATACCGCGTCTCTGGTTGATAAGACCGAACATATTTCCCTGGAATTCTGTAGGTCCTTCGATAGAAACCTTCATAACTGGTTCAAGGATAACCGGCTTTGCCTTTGCATATGCTTCGCGGAAAGCACCGATAGCTGCTGTCTGGAATGCGATATCTGAAGAGTCAACCGGGTGGTACTGACCATCGTTTACTGTCATCTTTACGCCAACAACTGGAGCACCGATGAGCGAACCCTTTTCCATAGCCTTTTTGAATCCCTTGTCGCAAGAAGGAATGTATTCGTTAGGAATTGCACCTCCCTTAATTGCGTCAACAAACTCGTAATCTTTGTCTGAAATTGGTTCCATGATACCGGCAACGCGACCGTACTGACCTGAACCACCAGTCTGCTTCTTGTGTGTGTAGTTGAAGTTTGCAGATGTAGTGATTGATTCGCGGTAAGCTACCTTTGGCGGTGTAACTTCTACTTCGCACTTGTATTCGCGCTTCATGCGTTCAACGTAAACTGCGAGGTGGAGCTCACCCATTCCCTTGATGATTGTTTCGTTTGACTCTGGGTCAAGCTCTGTCTGGAATGTCGGGTCTTCCTTTGTAAAGCGGTTAAGGGCCTTAGCAAAGTTAGCTGCCATTGATTTGTCTTTCGGGCGAACAGCCTGAGAAATAACCGGAGTTGGAACGAACATTGAAGTCATTGCAATGTTGATTCCTTCTGCACAGAATGTATCACCAGAAGCACAGTCAACACCGAAGAGGGCACAAATGTCACCTGGTTCTCCGACAGAAATATCTTCCATCTGAGCTGAGTTCATGCGGACAAGGCGTCCAACCTTGAACTTCTTGTGTGTACGTGTATTAACAAGTTCAGCACCCTTCGGGAGGCGTCCCTGATAAATACGGATGTATGTGAGCTGTCCGAACTGACCGTCATCAAGCTTGAATGCAAGAGCAACACACGGCTTGTCTGGAACGTTGAAAAGCTCAACTTCTTCCTCATTCTTGTCGAGGTCAAGACCGTAGTTGTGAACTTCTGTCGGGTTCGGGAGGTAGCGCTCAACACCGTCGAGGAGCGGCTGGATACCTTTGTTTACGTGAGCTGAACCACAGAATACGCCGACGAACTGTTCTGCAAGAGTTCCCTTACGGATAGCAGCGATAAGCTGTTCTTCTGTCGGAACCTTGTCTTCAAGGAGAGTCTCCATGAGTTCATCATCAAAGTTAGAAGCTGCATCAAGAAGCTCTGCGCGATACTGATCAGCCTGATCCTTCAAGTGAGCCGGAATTTCTGCGATGCGGAGGTTTTCACCATTGTCGCCGTCGAAGTAAATAGCCTTCATTCCAACCAAGTCAACAACGCCTTCGAGCTTGTCTTCAAGTCCGATTGGAAGCTCAACCATGTGAGCATTGAGGCCGAGTTTGTCGCGAAGCTGTCCGCAAACACGAATCGGGTTAGCACCCTGGCGGTCACACTTATTAACGAAAGCAATGCGGGGTACATGATAGCGCTTGAGCTGGCGGTCAACGGTAATTGACTGTGACTGAACACCTGC
>CACYCX010000078.1 GCA_902772975.1 uncultured Spirochaetaceae bacterium | reverse complement strand
CAATGTCATTTTCAAGCTGCTCAAGTTCTTTCTGCTCTTTATATGATAGCTTCTTTTTTTTGATTTCGCTACCTGAATTTGCAGATGATTGATTTGTGTTCCCTGCTGAATCTGAAGCTTGCGCGGCTGCTTTCTTTTCTTTTTTCTGTAATTCGTCCTGTCGTTTTTTTTCTTCCGAATATTCGATGTACTCGGAGCACTTTCCGACAAAGCCCGAAATATTTCCGTCTGGTTCAAGTACAAAAAGCGTGTCAGCAACCTTGTCCATAAAATAGCGGTCGTGACTTACGATTAAAAGGCAGCCCTTGAATCCCAGAAGAAATTCTTCGAGGATGTTCATCGTAAAAATATCAAAGTCGTTTGTGGGCTCGTCAAGAATTATGAAATTCGGGTTTGAAATTAAAAGACGCACAAGATAAAGCCTCTTTCTTTCACCGCCGCTCAGCGTGCTTACAGGTGAATGCTGTATCTTTCCTTCAAAGCCAAACTCATTTAAAAATAGAGCGGCACTCATTTCCCGGCCGTCATTCATTTTAATATTTTCGGCGGCTTCCTTTATGTATTCTAAAACAGTAAGGTTCGTGTCCTTAAAAACAGGATTCTGCTCGTAATATGCAAACGCGGTGTTTTCACCTTTTACGATGCTTCCTGTATCAGGCTGAATTTTTCCGGTGATGATGTTAAGCAGAGTTGTCTTACCGCTTCCATTGCCGCCAAAGACGCCTATTTTTTCACCCTTGTTAAATGTGTACGAAAAGTTTGTGATTATCGGAGTGGTGTCCTTTTCTTTTTCGCTTGCATAACCTTTGGGGAAATTTTTTGAAATTGAATGGAGCTCCAGAATTTTTCCTCCGAGACGGCGTCCTGCTACTTCAAAACTGAAGCCCTTGTCTTCATGGAATTTTTCGCGGTTAATCAGCTGCTGGTCTCTTTGAATTCGTGCCTTTGCTTTTGTTCCGCGCGCGCATGGGCCTCTCATAAGCCAGTCACGCTCTACGCGAAGAACAGATTCAATTCGCCTGTCAGTATTTTTTGCGACTTCAATTTCAGTCTGCTTCTTTTCAAGATAAACAGAATAGTTTCCCTGATAAAGCTTGAGACGTCCGTTATCCAGCTCGTAAATGTTTGAACATACGGCGTCAAGAAAATATCTGTCGTGCGTTACCATGAGGACAGCGCGTTTTGTTTCCTTCAAATAATTCTGAAGCCATTGGATTGTCTGGATATCAAGATGGTTTGTAGGTTCGTCGAGAAGCAAAAGCTTTGTGTCTTCAACAAGGACCTGGGCAAGCGCAACTTTTTTGCACATTCCGCCGGAAAGCGTTCCCATCTTGCGGCTCATGTCCGTAATGCCAAGCGTGGAAAGAATTGAAGAAATCTGCGATTCGTAATTCCACAGATTTTGTTTTTCCATTGACAGGCAGAGCTGGTCGTAACGCTTTTGTTCCTGTTCAGAAAAATTTCCGAGCCGGGTGCAAAGCTCTTCGTATTCGTTTATGAGTGCAAGCTTTGGACTTGAGCTTTTAAATATGTGTTCACGGATTGTGTCTGATTCATTGAATACAGGATTCTGCGGAAGAAAAGACGCGCCTGCTTCCTTGTTAAGGACAACGGTTCCTTCATCAGGATAAAGAACGCCTGCAATTGTGTTGAGGAGCGTAGATTTTCCGGTTCCGTTTTTTCCTATGAGTGCGGCCTTTTCGCCTTCGTTAAGTCCGAATGTTACTTCCGTAAAAAGCGGCTTTTCGCGGCCGATTTTAGAAAGGTTGTTTATCGAAAGAAGATTCATAAAAAGTATTATAGCAAAAAAAACATTTATGTGTTATAGTATCCGAAAATTTTTGCACATTCTGTGCACCCGCGATACGAGCAGAGGTAACACAATGGGATTTACAGTTGCACGCCAGTTGATTGTTATGGCGCTTATTGTTGTAACAAGTTTTTTGTTTTCAAAAAAAGGAAATTTTTCAGAAGGCGTTTCAGGATATCTCAGTAAGCTTCTTCTTTATGTAATAAATCCATGCATGATAATCAGCACTTTTAATGTTGATTACGATTTTGAAAAAATGCGCGAGCTTTTCTTTGCAATCATTCTTTCGTTTGCAGTTCATTTTGTAATGACGATTGTAGCAGTTTTAGCGTTCCATGGAAAAACTAATTTTAGTATCGGGCTTGATAAGCTTGCAGTTATTTTTACGAATTCAGGCTTTATCGGAATTCCGCTTATAAAAGGCGTGTTCGGTCTGGACGGCGTTTTTTATCTGATGGGCTATATTTTTGTGTTCAATGTTTTTTTGTGGACTTACGGCGAATATCAGATGACGCAGAAGATTAACCTTAAAAAGATTTTTACAAATCCGAATGTGATAGCGTGCATCGTTGGCGTTGTTGAATTCATGCTTCCGGCAAAGCTTCCGTATGTTATTTCTGAACCGATTCAGATGATTGGTTTGTGTAACGGAGCCGTGTCGATGATTTTGCTTGGCGTTCTTTTTGCTGGATTTAAAAAAAGCGGAGAGAGCTCCAGTTACGCAAAGGAAGTTGCATTTGTGACAATCGTGCGTCTTGTAATATGTCCGGTCGTGATTGCGGTTTTCCTTTCGCAGCTTTTTAAGGCGATGAACGCAGGCGGATTTTTTCCGGAACATCTTTACATGATTTTCAATGTGATTTACATCGCGTCTCTTTGTCCGGTAGGAATGAGTGTTTCAGGATTTGCAGTTGTATTTAAAAAAGATCCGTCGTATTCAAGCCTTCTTGTTTCAATAAGTTCTGCGGCCTGCATCGTAACGACTCCTGCATTTGTCGTGCTTTTCGGACTGCTCGCAAAATAAATGGAAATAAATTAATCGCTTACAGTTCGTCCGTCCCATTCATTTGAGTGGGAGCGTTCGTGCTCAATTGCCTTATCAAAATCCGCTTCGGGCGCGCAGTGCTTTTCGATTTGGAGCGCTGTTGTGTGAAGCCGCTTAATGCATTCGCTTTTATCTTTATAACCGAGCTTTGATTTTTCGATGCTGTCGTGAAGTACGCGTATTGATTCATCGTAAATTTTAAGCGGCACCGGAAACGGATGTCCGTCCTTTCCGCCATGCGCAAAAGAAAAACGCGCCGGGTCATTAAAGCGCGATGGCGTTCCGTAAATTACTTCGCTTACAAGAGAAAGCGATTGCAGGGTACGCGGTCCTAATCCGGGTGTGAGCAAAAGCTTTTCAAAGGTTTCCGGTGGCGCTTCGTAAGCGGTTGCAAGTACAGCGCCAAGCCTTTTTAAATCTATGTCTTCGGCGCGTACATCGTGATGTGACGGCATCGTGATATTGCGGCCGGTCTGGATTTGTCGAAGCGCGCCCGAGGATGGTACAATGCCGCCTGATTGGGAATCTGACGGTTGCTCAATCTTTGTTTCAGGCTCGAATAACAGGCCTTGCGACGCGTGCTTTATAATAGAAGAAATTTCTTTAATCGTGCGGTCAGGCGATTCCTTTGATATTTCGAGGATTCTGCTTCGTGTAACTGCGGCATCGCTTGAAGTAAGATTTAAGATCTTTCCCTGGTTTTCGCCGGTGATTCCTGAATGCGGCTCTTCTATAAAAGAGCGGAGCGAGCTGCTGCTCCAGTGATAGCGGCGGGCCGTTCGTGTTGCGGAATTCATTCCCTGCTGGATGACCGTCCAGTCGCCTGTGTCGCTTACTATAAAATTATGCTGGTAAAGCTGGAAGCCGTCTTGAACTGCGGTGTTGTCTACTTTTGCGATAAGGCGACTTGAGGTAACAAGCTCGTCGCCGTTAAGGCCCGCCGCGTTCGCTATATACAAAAGCTCCTCTGGTGTTTTCCGCGAATATTTTCCGCGGCCGCCGCATACGCACAACCCGAATTCCTTTGCGCGCGCATTGATTCCGCGTTTTAATGCATACATTACGCTGGTCGTAATTCCTGAGGAATGCCAGTCCATTCCAAGTACGGCGCCTAACGACTGAAACCAGAGCGGGTCAGACAGGCGGACGAGCACTTCCTGTTTGCCGTAATTCTGGATAAGCGCTTCGATTATAAGAGTGCCTAAATCACGCATTCTGTCGGCAAGCCATTTGGGAACTGTTCCTGTATGAAGCGGTAAATCAGCGTGTCCTGTCGCTTTCAATTTTTGTCTCCGTTTTCTGCATTATATGGAACATTTGACTCCGCGGCCTCAAGCGCCATGTCTGCTAAATCAGCTGCGTACTGTTTCTGCGCGGCAATCTGTTTTGTAGTTCCTGCGTAGTTAAGCGACTTCATCTGCTCGCTTTGAATTTCTTTTCGTGCAGCAGAAAGCTTTCTTGCTTCCATTAAAATATCTGCGGCCGCGGTTGCCTTAATGTGAATCGTCTCTGCAATTTCAGACTCTGCGGCGGCGGCAAGATTTTCGATAGTCGTAAATTTTTTAAGAAGTGCGCGCGCCTTTTGTATTCCGACTCCAGGAAGCTTTTCAAAAATGTTGTCCGTATTTTCCTTTGTCCTGAGCGTCTGATTCCGGCTTGTAGCAAACCGGTGTGTTTCATCACGCACGCGCTGTAAAAGCCTTAAGGCGTCGCTTCGTTTCGGAAGGCAAATCGGCGTGCTGTTTCCCGGCCTGTAAATTTCTTCGTCGCGCTTTGCAAGGCCCGCAATCGGAATGTCCAGATCAAGCGCGCGCAAAACGCCTTCAACTGCATTTACCTGTCCGATACCGCCGTCTATCAAAATCAAATCAGGAAGTTCCTTTCCTTCGTTTGAAAGCCTTGAGTATCTTCGGGTGACTGCCTCGCGCATTGAAGCAAAGTCGTCGATAATTCCGTCAGTCGTCTTGAGCTTAAAATACCTGTAATTTTTCTTGTCGGGATTTCCGTTGTAAAAGCTGATGAGAGAGGCAACCGGAAATTTTCCTCCGATGTGCGCGATATCAAATCCTTCTATTCTTACCGGGAGGCGGTCAAGTTCGAGCTGAACTTTTAATTCCTGAAGCGCCGGCATGTCACCGCGTTCACGAAGGCGCCGCACGATATCTTCATGCGCATTCTGAATCGTCATGTTAAGTGCGGCTTTGTGGCGTCCGGCATTTTCCATATTGTCTGAAACAAGAATGATTTTTGTGTCAGCGTCAAATGTTTCTTTTATCCAGCGGGATATGAAATCAAGTCCCTGCTGCGTCGGAACATAGATTGCCGGCGGAAGCTCGGACGGCTCGGTGTAATATGCATTCATGAATTCAGGCAAAAGCTCGTCGTCTTCATTTAAACTTTCAACACGATAGTTATCGCGCCCCTGAACTTTTCCTCCGCGGAATTTGAGGACGGTAAAGCTTACTAATTCGCCTTCACGATAATGAGCAATGTAATCCCTGTCTTCACTTGAAAAATCCTCAACGATATTCTGATTCTGCATTACAAGAAGCGCCTTTAATCCGTCGCGGAGTCTTGCGGCTTTTTCAAAGTTCAATTCCTTTGCCGCCTGCTTCATTTCGCGCTCAAGCTTTTCTTCTGTTTCTTTACCTTTTCCCTCAAGTAGCTCCTCAATTTCGCCGAAAAATGAACTGTAGGACTGTACATCAATCTTTCCGCAGCAGGGAGCCTTGCACCGTCCTATGTGATAATACATGCACGGAAATTCACGCTCTTTAAAACGCCTGCACTGACGAATAGGGTAGAGCTTGTAGATTGAGTCGATGAATGTATCAAGTGCGGTAACATCAGGGAATGGCCCGAAGTAAAGTGAACCGTCTTCCTGAACCTGCCTGGTTTTGAAAAGACGCGGAAATTTTTCCTTCGTTACTTTCAGAACCGGATAGGATTTTCCATCCTTCAGGTTGATGTTGTAGCGCGGGCTGTATTTTTTGATGAGGTTGTTTTCCAGCAGGAACGCTTCGTATTCGTTTGCTGTTGTGATGTATTCAATTGATTCGGCGTGAGAGATTAAAAGACGTGTTTTGATGTCTTTCGTTCCGGAAAAATACGAGGAAAGGCGGTTTTTAAGATTTTTTGCTTTTCCGACATAAATCACAGTTCCCCCTTTGTTGCGCCAGAGATAGACGCCGCTGGAGGAAGGTGCTTTTAATGCGGTCTGATGCAGAATTTCTCGTGCCGAATTTACTGTGTTCATAATGGTACTAAATATGAATGTATATAGAAAAAAAACAGCGTTAATTACTATTTTGTTTCTTATTCTGAATTGTAGCATATTTTCGCAGGATAAGGAATTGATTCTTGGCGGAAAGTCAGGCTGGCCGGCACTGTCTGTAATGGACGGCGTTACTCGGGGAAAGGGGCGGTATGGTCACGAATGCATTGAACTTGCAACTGCTGCCCGCAGCGTTAATGATGAAACCGACCTGTTTGTTTCGTACGAGAATAAAAGCTTTGTTGATTTGTCGAACCATTATGAGATTGTTTCAAATTCTCTTTTTGCTACTACGGGCGCTGTTATGGGCCACGGTGCGGCGTTAAGTCGCGGAACGAGCGGCGGACTTGTGCTCAAGGGAAAGCCGGATTCTGTCTTTGGCGCGCAGGGAAATCCTGGTTCGTTTGAAATTGAATTTTACCTTAAGCCTTCGATTGCCGGAAACGGTGAAGTAATTTTTTCATGGCATTCTTCACGCATTGTTGATGATTATGTAATGTATCAGCTTATTACGGCGACGTTTACAAACAACCGGCTTGAATGGAATTTTACAAATGTGTTTGACGGTTACAAGGAAAATAACGGCGAGCTTTTGTTGAAGAGCTACAGTGCGGTTATTCCTGATGGCTGGACCTATCATGTAATTTCTTATGATGAAGAGAGCGGGCTGCTTGAGTATAAAATCAACGGCCATACAGAGGCGCTTCGTTACATAACTGACGGCGGTCGCGAAGGCCGCACTATTTTCCAGCCTGTCCTGGGGCTTCCGTCCGAAATTAAAATATGCCCTGAGTATACAGGTTGCATCGATGATTTCAGGATTGTGCGCCATCTTGCAGGACATTCTGCGGACTGCCACGATGATGTGGGAACTATAGTCCGTGACAGGTATAAGGTTTCAGGCGGCCGCTTTGAGACGCAGCCCATTGCTACAAGCGCGGGAGCCTTGTTAAAAACGATTGATGTAATCGAGAACATTCCGCCGCAGACTGAAATCCGTTATTATGTCCGCGCCGGCGATAACTTTTTTAACTGGACAGATAATTCGCCGGAATGGATACAGGTAATGCCGGGTGAAGAAATCCCGGAAGTGCGCGGACGATATTTTCAGATTGCGGCAGAGCTGTTCCCGGATGGCGGCGGAATGATTACGCCTTCCGTTACAAAAATTACTGTTGATTATGAAGAGATTCCGCTCCCGCTTCCGCCGTTTAAGCTTAATGCAAAGGCAATGGACGGGGCGGTTAATCTTACTTGGAGCTACTCGGCCGGGGAGGGAACTGGCGGATATTACATTTATTATGGAAGCCGCCCGGGTGAGTATCTGGGACGCGATGCAGATCAGGGACCGTCGCCGATAAAGGTAGACAATATTACTTCGTTCAGGCTGACAGGATTGAAGAACGGAGCGATTTATTATTTTGCTGTTTCAACTTATTCAGAAATCGATGAGCATATTTCAGGTTCTCTGTCGAATGAAGCATATGCCCGACCAGGCAAAAAATAGTGAGGGGAAAAGAAAATGGCTGATGTTGATTTGATAATGAGCCGTGCAGATTCCGCGGTTGTTTCTCGTGATTATGTGCTTGCAGAGCGGTTGTATAAATCTCTTTTAAAAGAATCTCCGCATGATTTAAAGCTTCTTTCAAAAATCGGCTCGCTTTATATAAAGAGCGGAAATGATAAAAAAGCGCTTCCGTTTTTTCAGCAGATTTATTCGCTTGACAGTACTGATATTTCGGCAATGCTTGCGCTTGGCGGAATTTACAGGCGCCTCCAGAAATACAATGAGTCAGTTGAAATTCTAACTCAGGCATTAAAGAAGGATAAGGACAAGCTTCAGACATATTACAATCTTGGCTTTACTTACAAGCAGATGGGGAAAAATGAAGAAGCCGTTGATTGCTTTGAAACTGTCGTTACTTTAAATCCGAATGATGTTCTTGCGTACAATCATCTTGGAACGATTTATGCTTCGGAAAAAAATCACGCGGCCGCAATTCAGGCATACCTGATGGGATTGAAGATTGACCAGAACCATCCGATTCTTCATCTGAACCTTGCAAAAAGTTATGATGCTTCGGGGAACACAGTTTTTGCGCTTCGTGAATATGAAGCTGCATTGCGTTCAAAGCCGGGCTGGGCGGAAGCTGTTTCTGATTACACAAAGCTTTTGATGCGCCTGAATAAAACAAAGGAAGCATCGGAGCTTACGAAGGCTGTACTTCGCGTTAATCCTGACGATACTGTTTCGCATACAAACATGGGTGATATTTTTATGGCGCAGTCTGATTACGACAGGGCGGCCGAAGAATATCAGAAAGCGGTGTCGCTTGACGGACGAAATGCAGATGCGCTTGCAGGTTTGGCTGAGGCGTGCAATTCTCTTGGCAAGACAGACGAGGCCCTTGATTATATGCACCAGTCTGAAAAGCTGCATGACGGCGATGAAGAGTTTGCAAAGAAAGCAATCGACATAAATATTTCGGCAAATAAATTTGAAGAGGCGTCAAAGCAGATTGAAGAAGCATTGCAGGCACAAAAAGATAATCCTGAATACCTTGATCTTGCAGGCCAGTATTATATCTGTACTGAAAATGACAGCCGCGCCGAAGACTGCTACGACCAGATAGAAAAAATTATGCCGACTTACAAAAAGCATCTTTCAAACGCATCAAAGCGTTACCGCCAGATAGGAAAGCTTGCAAAGGCAAATGAGTATATCAAAAAATATCTTTCATCTTGCCCGACTGATTCAAAGGCGCTTGTACTGCTCGGCATGATTGAAGAGGCAATGGGAAATATTGAGCAGGCGCTTGGCGTTTATAACCGCGCCCTCGGTTTTGATCCATCTAACATTCAGGCAAAAAATGCGGTAAAGCGGATTCTTGATGCGTATGCTGCGACACGCGAAAAGCTTGAAAATGAAGATCTTTTTGACGATGCTGATGTTCCTGAAATTGATTCGAATGTAGGTTCAGAGTTTGATTCTGAAATCAGTTCAGAGCTTGGTCCAGAGACCGGTTCGGAAGGGGACTCTTTAAGTGATTCTGTGTCTGGGAAAAAATCCGGAGAGGCAACGCCTGAAGAAAATAATGCGAATGATATTTCAGATGATGATTTTGATTTTGACGCTTTCGGAAAAACTCCGCTTGTTGAGGAAAACGACGACTCTGATATTTTTGCATACAATCCCGATGCGGAAGAAAATACTGTTCCAAAACTTGAGCGTGATTTGCTTGAGGACGAGGAAAATTTATTCGGCGATGATGATGAATTAGCCGAGGCGCCGCAGATTGCAGTTGAAGCGGAAAAAGGCGCGGGCGATTTTGCAAGCGGACTTCCTGATGGAAATATTGCGCCGCAGTCACCATCTTTGAATGCGCCGTATGATTCGCCGTTTAATGCGCCGGGTAATGTACCACAATCTATTCCGCAGACTGCCGCACAAATGCCAGCACCTGATCATTCAGAGCTTTTAAAGCAGATGGAACAGATTAAGTCTGATGCAGAGCGAGCCATCAGTGCGGCAGATAAGGCATGGCGCGCGGCGGAAGAGGCAGCGGACAATGTTGCTTTTGAAACAAAGAAAAAAGCGCGTGAAGAGGCGTCGCTTGTTGCGGATGAAGTCGCGCGGCGTGTTGCGAAAGAAACTGCTGAGCGGGTTGCAAGGCAGAATGAACAAGAGCGCGCCGCCCGGGAGCCTGCATGGTCTACGCCGCCAATGGAGCCTGTTCGCGAGAAGGAGCCGGCGCCGATACCGGAGCCCGCTCCTATGCCGGAATCCGTCGCGATACCGGAACCAGCTCCGATAGAAGGACCCGTCGCGATAAACGATGCCTTATCGATTTCTGAACCCGAACCGATTGAGGATGCATCTCCGATACCGGAACCAGCCGAGATTGAGGAACCGGTGCCGATAATT
>CACYCX010000077.1 GCA_902772975.1 uncultured Spirochaetaceae bacterium | reverse complement strand
CGTGACATTCAGCTGATTGTAGATGAAGTTCCAAGTGCCCAGTGGGTAAAGGATTCAAAGCTGCTTGATTTGTACGAAAATGCAACTCTATTAAACGAATATATTTACTTCCTCGACAGGCGCAATTTCGGACTTTTTCCGCCGAATGATTCAAGCGGAAATCCTGTGTTTATCCCGGCTAACGCTTATTTTATGATGGGTGACAACCGGTTTAATTCGCTTGACATGCGGCATTCTTATGACGAAAAGCTTGCGCCTCTTACAGACTTTGATGATTATTCAGTGCTTTACTATTCAAATCTTGAGCCTCAATATGTTGACACTTCCCGTATTCTTGGAACTACGCTGTTCAGGGTATGGCCTTTAAACCGTCTTGGAGTAATCGGACACACGGCGCGAAAATAAATAACTTGAGCACGTACAATAGTTAACTTGAACACATAAATAGAAAAGCAGAATGCAAACCGCAAAAAAAAACCGTCAGACTTGAGATTTTTTTACTTCTCAATATCCGGCGGCTTTTTTTTGTTTAGCTATCTTTTTATATCAGACGCTTTACATATTCCTTCCGTGGCAGTTCTTGTATTTTTTACCTGAACCGCATGGACACGGATCGTTACGGCCGACTTTAGGCATCGTTCTTCTTACAGTTACCGAAGCGCCCTGTGCGCCTTTCTGCATTGCGCCGCCGGCCGCCTGACGACGAGCCTGATCTCCGCTCATCTGCGAGGCTGGACTTGCACCATAATTCGGACGGCTTTCTTCGTGCTGTGCGTTCATATGGCTCATCTGCATCTGCTGCATTCTTTCGCGTTGAGCCTGTGCTTCTGGTGAAAGCTGAACCCTTACCTTGAATACGCGCGAAATAATTGTCGTGCGTATTGAATCCATCATATCGTCAAACTGATTAAAGCCGTCGATTTTGTATTCAGTAAGCGGGTTTTTAGAACCGTATGTTCTGAGTGAAACTGCCGAGCGCAGGTTTTCAAGGCTTTCAAGCTGGTCGAGCCATCTTTTGTCGATGAGCTGAACATACTGATAGCGGATGAACATATTGAGGTTTTCTTTTCCGGCAAGCGCAATCTTTTCTGTAAGGTCGTTCTGGAGGGCGGCCTTAATGCCTTCTTCTGTAAGCTTTTCAGCAGGAAGCTGCATGCCGAAAAGGTCGCGGACCTGAACTGAAAGCTCGGAAAGCGATTCCTTCTTTTTGCCGCCGCCATATGAGGCGATAAGGTCGTCAACCAGATCATAAGCGTTGTTAAGGACGCGTTCAGAAAGATTTTCGTCCTGCAAAATTGCATCGCGCTGCTCGTAAATTACACCGCGCTGCTCGTTAAGGACATCGTCATATTCAAGAAGGTGCTTACGGATTTCAAAGTTGCGCTGCTCAACCTTGTGCTGAGCCTTTTCGATTCCGCGGTTAAGCATAGGATGGTCAATCGGTTCGCCCGGTTCCATTCCGATACGCTGCATGATGTTCTTCATGCGCTCGCCGCCGAAAAGCCTCATAAGGTCGTCATCCATAGAGATAAAGAACTTACTGCGTCCCGGATCTCCCTGACGTCCTGAGCGTCCGCGCAGCTGATTGTCGATGCGGCGGCTTTCGTGGCGTTCTGAACCCATTACATAAAGACCGCCGAGCGCCTTTACTTCCTCGTTATCCTTGAGCCACTGCTCCTTTTCGATTTTGTATGCTGCCTCATACTGCTCAGGCGTTGCTTCCGTTCCGGCTCTTTTTCTGGCCCGGAATTCAGGGTTGCCGCCGAGCTTGATGTCGGTACCGCGTCCTGCCATGTTAGTGGCAATTGTTACGGCGCCCTTAGCACCTGCTTCTGCGATAATCATGGCTTCGCGTGCATGGTTTTTTGCGTTGAGGACTTCATGCCGCACGCCTTTTTTTGTAAGGAGGGAAGAAAGCAATTCCGACTTTTCAACGGAAACAGTTCCTACAAGAACAGGCTGTCCCTTTGCGTGAACCTCTGCGATTTCGCGGCACATTGCTTCCCATTTATCTTCCTCGTTAAGGTAAACTTCATCGTTTTCGTCTTTGCGTGCTACAGGGCGGTGAGTCGGAATTGCGACTACATCGAGCTTGTAGATTTTGTTGAACTCGATTGCTTCCGTTGCGGCAGTACCGGTCATGCCCGAAAGCTTGTTGTACATGCGGAAGAAATTCTGGAATGTAATTGTAGCAAGCGTTCTGTTTCTCTGGGCGATGCGCAGGTGCTCCTTTGCTTCGATTGCCTGATGGAGTCCTTCACCGTAGCGGCGGCCTTCGAGAATACGACCCGTAAATTCATCAACAATCTGAACCTGTCCGTCCTTTACAAGATAGTCAACTTCTGCCTTGTAAAGCCTGTGGGCGCGTACTGCCTGAGTAAAGTAGTGCACGAACTCAAAGTTTTCTTCATCAAATACAGTTGAGCCGGCCGGAATGAGATTGTGTGCGTGAAGGATTTCGTCGATTTTGTTCATACCGGCGTCAGTAAACGAAACCTTGCGCGATTTTTCATCGAGCGTATAATCGCCTTTTATAAGCTTTCTCTGTTCCGGTTCAAGCTGAACCTCGTCAGGATAAAGGCCGGTTTTAGGATCCTTTTCTACTTCTGTGAGCTGGTCAATATATTTGTCAACTTCGTAATACTTGTAAGTATCATCTTCGCCCTGACCTGAAATGATAAGCGGCGTTCTTGCTTCATCGATTAAGATTGAGTCGATTTCGTCCACGATACAGAAATTGAAACCGCGCTGTACTTTGTTCTTCATGTCAATCTGCATGTTGTCGCGCAGATAGTCAAAGCCGAATTCGTTGTTCGTTCCGTAAGTGATGTCGCATTCATAAGCTGCTTTGCGGGCTGCATTGTCCATATTAGAAAGGATTGTTCCTACTGTCTGACCAAGCAGCGCGTAAACAGGACGCATCCACGCCGCGTCGCGTTCAGCAAGGTAATCGTTTACGGTAACGATGTGCACGCCCTTTCCTGAAAGGCTGTTAAGATAGGCGCCGGCAACGCACATGAGCGTCTTACCTTCACCAGTCTTCATTTCAGTAATGCGTCCTGAATGGAGGACAAGGGAACCCATGAGCTGCTCGTCGTAAGCGCGTTCACCAAGAATGCGTTTTGCGGCTTCACGGGCAAGTGCGAATGCTTCTGGAAGAATATCGTCGAGCGTCTTTCCTTCAGCAAGCTGCTGCTTGAATATCTGTGTCTGCTTTGCAAAATCTTCGTCTTTAAGTGAAGAAGCCCATGCTTCTTTTTCATTGATGGCTGCCACAATCGGGCGCAATTTTTTTACTTCGCGGTCATTTTGTGAACCGAACAGAGCTGTTAATACTTTATCCAACATAATAGTATAAATATACTTTATTTTACAATTATTGACAACAAAAGATGTTCACTTTATTCTATATCTTATGCAAAAATCATTTTATATAAAAATTGCCGCTGTCCTTTTTCCTGCGATTTTCTCTTTTTTTTCATGCTCCAGGAATTCTGCGGTTTCATCTGTAAGACGGGAAGAGCTTTTTTCCCTCAAATACGGAAGCATAGAAAATCAGCTTAACCTTTTTGACTTGAATTCAACCGGAAGCATTGATACCGGAATCGCAATGCGTAACGGCTTTTTTTATGTTTCAAACGGAGAATCGCAGAAAATCATTCAGATGAACTCATACGGTGATTTGCTGACTCTCTATCATAATCCGGATTCAAATCCACCGCCGCTTTTCGATGGTTCAGGCGGCTCGTCTTCAGCTTCAGAAAAAAACATCAGTACGCGTAAGACGATCGACTATCCTTTTAACCAGCCGTCAAAGCTTACCGTAGATTCGCATCAGTATATTTATTGCGTCGAAATGCTTCCTCATGAGCGACAGGAAAATGAGGCGAACAAAACGCTTCGTCAGGTAGTGCTCAGGTTCAATACAAATTCATTTGTTGATTATATCGGACAGCAGGGACCAGGCGGAACGCCGTTTCCGTTTATACGAAATATTTACATTACGCAGGATGATGAGCTTGTCGTAGTCTGCATCGTGAACGAAGGGCTGGAGGCATTCTGGTTTAATTCAAAGGGACAGCCGCTTTATGACATTGTCGTAAAATTTGATGACATCCCGAATCCTTATGAAGAAAAATCCGGAATTACACTTCACATGGAAGCAGAAAATATTGTGCCTGACATGACAAGCCATACGCTTTTTGTAAAGGCGGATTATTTTGAGACTGCCGTTGACGAAAATTCAAAGGCTCAGGCTGGAATCAGCTATAAGGGAAGCTATGTGTTCCCGCTTGACTGTTCAAGCCGTAAGTATGGTGAAGGACTTCCTGTTCCGCCGTATGAGGAATTTGTTGCGGATGGTTTTTCAAAACAGATTTATAATCTTCCATACGATTTTCTCGGCGTTACCGAAAACGGCTGGCTTTTCTTTACTATAGCGACTGAACGCGGAATGCAGGTTCAGATGATTCATAAAAACGGAAACAAGACGCTTAAGAGGCTTCTTCAGTTTGATACCGAAAATGTTGTCTACGAGTCATTCCATCTTTCGCTTCAGGGAATTATAAGCGCGCTCCTCGCTCAGAAGGACAGCGTTCATGTTGTGTGGTGGCGTACTGATTCGCTGCTTGATGCAATTTTAAAGTCATAACGATTGTGGGAGCGGATGATGGAGTTTAATTCTGATTTGGAAGGACACGCAGAAGGTGAGGAGCCGCTCCATTTTTACTACAATCACGAGGAGCGCATCCGGAATGCGCCGAAGATAGTGCAGGACTTTTATGCGAAAAACGGAAAAATATTTACCAAAGGAATTTTCAGGAGTCTTGTTGCTACGAAGCTGAACAGAATAATGCTTCTGATGGTTGCGTTCTGTGCAATCATTGTTTTTTTTGTCCATATGTTCGGCAATAATCCGGCTATAAGGGTCTGCTCTGATTTTGAATGCGAGCTGAATGCTTTTGCTTATGACGACAAGGTTTACGCTTCTGTAAAAATTCATCCGCTTAAAAAACTCCGGGAAGCCGGCGCAAAAATATCTGGAGAGGCGGGAGGCTTATTTGAGTTTGAAGATAAGGACGGCGCTGTTTTAAGCAAGAAAGAGGCATCCTGCAAACTTGGAGAAAATGCAGTTTTTCTACGGACAAGCGCGGAAGATTATGATATAATTAAGGTGTCAGCAGAAGTAAAAATCGGGCAGGAATCTGTTGTCCTTTTTACAAAGGCTATAAAAAGAGAGTGATGTTCTAAAAGGAGTTTTCAGTTATGGTACAGTTTTATTTTCTTTCAGTATTATTGAATTTAATATGCGGCCTTATTCTTGTTTACGGAAAGAGCGATGAAGATTCTGTTGAAGATGAAGGCTTTGCTGATGACAGTAAGCTTAAGGGAATAAAGGATGCTGTTTCTGGTGACGGTGTATTTTCGAATGATATATTCAAGTTTGTAATCGGTTTATTGTCTGTGCTTGTCGGCGTGATCAAGCTTTTGTTTGCGTTCGGCTCAAACGGTGCAGGCCTTCCGATTCTGGGTGATTTGCTCCCGGCTCTTCTTGGAATAGCAGGCGGCGCTTCAATCCTAATCATGTACTACGAGGATAAATCTGAAATTACGATTCCTGAAGCTGTTTCATCGCTTT
>CACYCX010000076.1 GCA_902772975.1 uncultured Spirochaetaceae bacterium | reverse complement strand
TTCGCCATTCCATATATCAGTAGCCTCTTTCCGGGAGCGTTGATAAATCCATTGTGTCATCAAAAACGATGCCGGGCACAGGCGTAATGGCCGGGATTTCTTCTTTGGCGGCAAGTTTTTTTACAAGCTGCATAACCTGCTCGCCGGTAGTAGGGCAGCATTCAACTGAGCAGTTAAGCTGGCCGTTTTTGATTGCGTCAATTGCTGCCTGTTCTGCGTCAATCGAAACTATTGTTACATCAATGCCCGGCCTGTAATGATTTTTCTTTAATACATCGATAATGCCGAGCGTCATTGCGTCATTCTGGGAAAATATTACGTCGATTTTTTTGCCGCCGTAAGTGAGGCCGCTGTTCTGCTCAAGGATTGTCGCCATGATTTCTTCGCCGCGTGATTTTAAGAAATCGCCGTAAAGCGAGGCGATGATTTCAAAGCGGCTGTCTTTTCCAATCTGCTTTTTAAAACCGGCGTCTCTGTCTTCTGTAACGGAAGCGCCTGGAGTTCCGCAGATCTGAAGGATATTTACTTTGCCTTTTGAATTCTTGAATCGTTTTAAAAGAAAATCTGCGGCATATACGCCTTCCTGATATCCGTCAGTTCCGATATAACCGGCATAAAGATTTGGTTCTTTTGTCTTGATTTTGCGGTCAACTACAAGAACAGGAATTCCAGCCTCGCGTGCTTCAATCAGGACATTGTCCCAGCCTTCCTGTACGATCGGAACAAAAATAATTACATCGACCTGGTACGCAATAAACGAACGCAGGGCCTTAATCTGGTTTGCCTGCTTCTGTTCGGCATTAAAATAAATCAGCTGTATGTCGTTTTTTTCGGCGGCTTCAGTAATCGATTTTGTGTTGCAGGTACGCCATGCACTTTCGGCTCCAATCTGCGTAAAACCTGCAATAATGCCCTGCTTTTTTGGAAGCGAAACTTTTTTCCGGCATCCGGTAAACAAGGCAGCTGTAAGCATGACGGATAATAGAAGTGCTGTTCTACATACTGTATTACATATTTTAAATACTTTTTTCATAATAAAAGCCTGCATTCTTCTATTATATATGAATTATCCTAAGTTGTCATTTTTATTTTGTCATTTTATTTTTGCAGGAGCTCTTCCTTTATGTACTTTTCAATCGGGATTTCTTGCAGCGGGTTTCCGTCTGAATCTGAAGGCGTAACATAAAGCGCTTTCTGAATGCAGTTACCTTTTTTATCAACATAAATTTCAAGAACAGGATTCAATGCATTGAAATCCTTCCATTTCATTTGATCGACTGCATCAGCATAATTTTCCTGCATGTAATATTCGCTTGAAGCCTTGCGGAGTTTTTTTTCGGTCAGATTGAGCTCCTTCATTTTCTGATTAAGCTCGTCGTCGTGCGTGATAGAAAGCCTTACGTAGCGGCCCTTAAGCGGATTGAACGGATCGAATGCAGTGCAGTGAACCCGGATTATAGTTCCGTTTTTTTCGGCATATGACTTAATCTGTTCGGCTCGTACAAACATAAAGCATATTGCAATGAGCTGAAAAAATATTGCGAGGCCAAGATATATATAGACCTGCGGCGGTATCGTAATTTTTTTGCTTTCTGTATTTTCGTTATTGGTAATTTCATTCTCGTTCATTTTTCATCTCCTGAAATATTTTGTTTTTTTTGTTTGAAAGAATTTTATTTGCAGTAAGCACGAATACTCCAAGAAGAATTAAGGTAATTCCCTGCGGTACAAGCCCGTATCCGTTAAAGAAAAATTTTGTCATCAATACAAGCGCAAAATATAAAGCCGTAAAATTTGCCGTCTTCGAAGAATTGTCTTTCCATGCAACATAAAAATAGTAAACGCAGAAAAGCAGGCAGACCGGAAGCGTCAAAAATACTCGGAAATTAACAGGTATCTGGGGAAGTATAAACGGGTAGAAGCAAAGCAGGAATAACGCCGCGTTAAAAATCTGTTTTTGCCGTATTGAATGAAAAATCAGGATTGCAAACACAATCAGAATATAGGCTGCATAAATCCAAGTCGTCATGTGGAGAACAGGTGTGTAAAAATCGGATTCAATTGAAGTCTGATAGAAAATCAGGACGGCTCCGATTAGCGCTCCAAAAATATCGAGTGCCTTGATGTTTTTTCTTTTTGAAATGATGTGAAGCAAAAACGCGATGCAAGAAAAAACAATTATCATTACTGTCGTGTCCGAATCGTTGACGGCAGAAAAATCATATAATTCTGCTGCAAATTGAATGAAAAGCGCGCCTGAATAAACCGAATAGATTTTGTTCTTAAATACAAAGCCCATTACAAACGCAAACACTGCATTAAGGATGAATAAAATTTCAAAAGCGTTCAGTATGATTTTTCTGCTGCTTTGTTCCGGTAAAAATTGTCCTGCTGCAAAAAGCGCGATTATAAAAAACAGATTTATTCCTGCATCAATAGAAGAATATGGAACTGACTTTGTCTTAATGCAGTGCAATGTCAAAATAAAGATGCCGCCTGTCGCACAGACGATGTACGGAAGAATTACAGCATATAATTTTTCTTTTTCAAAATACCAGCAGGAGTCGGAATTTCGTGAAAACCAAAGCATGTAAATCAAAAATGCTGATGTAAGAATCCGCGTTGAGAAAATTGCGATTTTAAAATCTGGCGTTTTATTGATTGAACTGTTTACATAAATTATGCACAGCGCAAAAATTATTACGCAGAATAAAATAATAAATATGCTTGCAAACGATTGTATTTCTTCCGCCGCTTTAATTGCGCCAAACAAAAGCAGAATTAGAAAACAGTACGCACACTTAATGGCGCGGCCTTTATTATGCAATGCGTAAAGTGCAAAAAAAGCCGCAAGCGAAAATATTACAAGCGAATAACTTGAAGTAAAGATGCTCCAGAATTTTTGTGCCGGCAAATTGAAAAGCGAATGAAATTTATATTCCGTGTCAGGGAAAAGTGAAGCAATTAAAGCTGCGATTGGAGAAAGGCACAAAAAATCTTGTGGCTCCAGTGCGGCGATTTTCCCGATAATTTCTCCGGCGCTTTTTGCGCGGACTTTTTTTACGAATGGAATGATTGAAGCATAAAGCAAAAGTGCAGCCGAAGCCGCGCCAGATACAGCCGTTTCAAAAATATGAGCTTTGTTGTAGCTTCTTGCATTGTACAGCATAAGCAAAAGAATTGCGCTTATTCCAAGAATGCAGCCGCCGGTATTTTTAAATTGCCTGACCTGGCTTTTAAAGTAAAGGGCTCCTATGCAGGATAGCGTCGTATAAAACAGAATGTTTGAAAAATCTTTGTTCGTGTCTGATGCAAGGCATAGTAAAAGAAACGGTAACAGTACCTGCATGAAATTCCTGCACCGTTTTTTGTTCAGTGAAAATGGTACAAGTAAAAGCGCGCACATCAATTTCGCCGTAAATGAAATCGAAGACTGCATGAAGAGACCCGACAGAATCAATGCGATTGAAAAATAAAAAACGCTTTCAGCTTTAAAAACATACAGCACTAATATAGAAGAAATCGTCCAGACTAGCGTAAAGGCTTCCGGATTTGAAGGAAAGCGGTATATCTGCGAAACGAATGCAATTACTGCACCAAAAAGAATCGCCCAGAAAAGCGAGAACGATTCCTTAATCCGCGCGTTTGAATCCCGGCCCGTTACCTTTATGAATATTGCGGCGCCCTGTGTTCCCGTTAAAAGCAGAATTGCCGCAAGTGATTTTTGAAGCCGCCCGATTGCGCTCCAGTTGTAGGCAATCAGTGAAATTATTCCCAGCGCAATCAGCGAGGCTGCGATTATCGTAAGGACAAGCGGTATGTTCTTTTCCTTTTTCTTTTCCGAAAGCTCAAGCTGCTTTTTCTGTTCAGCCTCCTGTGCATTCAGCTTTGAATCATAATATTCTGTAATCCGCGCTGCAGATTCCTGTGAAATTACTTTGTTTTCTACCAGCACTGGAAGCTCGCGCTTGAGCCAGTTTATTGAATAAGTGTCCATTCTAAAATTATACAGCACGAGGCTTTTTGACTCAACTTTATTTCGTTTCAATATAATTTCCGCCTTATTGACAGAAGCGGGTTAAAGCGGTATAAAAAAGTAATGACAAAGAGGTCGTGAATTTTGCGCCATCATTATATCCTGGCGTAAAGTTTACGGCTTCTTTTTTTATTTGACAGAGGAATTTTTATGTGTGGATTTGTTGGTGCATTTGATTTAAGTTCTGGCGGAAAGCCTGTTGCTGACGGATTGCGTGAAGAATTGCGCAGTCAGGTTCTGGAGATGTCTAAAAAAATCAGACATCGCGGTCCGGATTGGAGCGGCGTGTATACCGGAAATAATGCAATCTTAAGTCATGAGCGTCTTTCAATCGTCGATCCGCTTAGCGGAAAGCAGCCTCTTGTAAGTGATGATGAAAAAATAATTCTTGCCGCCAACGGAGAAATTTATAACCACAAGGAAATCCGCGCTGCCTTTGAAGGCACTTATAATTTCAGAACCGGAAGCGATTGCGAGGTCATAATTCCGCTTTACAAAAAATATCGTGATGCTGCAGACGGAAAGGCCGGCGCTTTTGCAGAAATGATTGAGCAGCTTTCAGGAATTTTTGCCTTTGCCCTTTATGACAGTGAACGCGATGTTTATCTTATTGCGCGTGACGAAATCGGTGTAATTCCTCTTTATCAGGGATGGGATAAAGCCGGCCGCTATTATGTTGCGAGCGAGCTCAAGGCGCTTGAAGGTGAATGTCAGACAATCGAAGAATTCCCGAACGGCTGCTATTTGTATTCAGGAGGGGAAAGCCTTCCCCTCGGCTGCACTTCGTCGCAGCCTGCCCCTTCTGCGGGCTCAGACGCCGCCCGCAACGCCTGCTCATGCCCCAAACCTGTCCGCTGGTACAATCGCGACTGGGAAAGCTTTGATGCAGTAAAAAATAATCCGCGCGCAACTGATGATAAGGGAGAGATTATTAATCCTAATGTAATCGAAAAAGTCCGCAATGGTCTTGAAGCCGCAGTAAAGGCGCAGCTTATGTCTGATGTTCCTTACGGCGTTCTTTTAAGCGGCGGCCTTGATTCTTCTATAATTGCGGCAATCACACAGAAGTATTCCAAAAAGCGAATTGAGACGGACAGCAAGGAAAGCGCATGGTGGCCGCAGCTTCACAGCTTTGCGGTCGGTCTTGAAGGTTCGCCAGATTTAATCGCTGCGCAGAAAGCCGCCGACTATATCGGTACCGTACATCACGAGGTGCATTTTACAATTCAGGAGGCATTGGACGCGCTTCCTGATGTAATTTATCATATCGAAACTTATGATATTACTACCGTACGCGCTTCTACACCGATGTATCTTTTGGCGCGCGTCATTAAGTCAATGGGAATTAAGATGGTGTTAAGCGGCGAGGGCAGTGACGAGCTTTTCGGCGGCTACCTTTATTTCCATAAGGCACCGAATGCGCAGGAGTTCCACGAAGAGCTTGTGCGCAAGATGAGCAAGCTTCACCTGTACGACTGTCTGCGCGCAAATAAATCACTTATGGCGTGGGGCGTTGAAGGCCGCGTTCCGTTCCTTGATAAGGATTTTATTGATATTGCAATGCGCTTAAATCCTTCAGACAAGATGAGCATAAAATTACCGGAAGGCTCTGTTGTACCAGGCGGCGCGGGGCAGCGAATCGAAAAATGGATTTTGCGCAAGGCATTCGAGGATATGCTTCCTGACAATATATGCTGGCGGCAGAAGGAGCAGTTCAGCGATGGCGTAGGATATAACTGGATTGATACGCTCAAGAAAATGACTGAGGAAAAAGTCAGCGATGCAGAATTTGCGCGCCGCGAAAACCGCTTCCCGGTAAATCCGCCTAAGACAAAAGAGGAATATTACTACCGCGAAATTTACAGCCGCCTGTTCCCGAGTGACAGCGCCGCCCGTTGTGTTCCGCACGAAGCCGGTGTCGCATGCTCAACAGCAAAAGCTCTTGAGTGGGATGCCGCCTGGAAAAACATGGACGAACCAAGCGGACGTGCCATTGCCGGTGTACATGACGACGCTTATAAGAAATAATTCAATCCGCCGCACATTTTGGTGCGGCTTTTTTTTGCGAAAAATTTTAAAAAAACTATTAACTAGATTATGCATTTCTGTTATTATTCTGCGAACATAAAGAAAAAGTTGGTAAGGCTGTAGGCTTTACTTTAGAACAACGGCCGCTATAGGTCTTATGCAGGTGATAGCAGATGTTTAACCGTAAAGATTATGTCAGCGATAAAGACTGGCAGCGTTTTCTTGACTTTTCTAAAGATTTGGAAACTCCAAATATTGTAATCAATCTTAACAAAATAAAAAGTAATTTCGTACGGCTCAGGGATTCATTTCCTTATGCCAGAATATATTATGCAATGAAATCAAATCCAGGCGAGCCGGTTCTGGAGATGCTTGCAAAAATGGGTTCATGCTTTGATATTGCGTCACGCTATGAGCTTGATATGATTTCAAAATTCAATGTTTCGCCGGACAGGCTTTCTTACGGAAACACAATCAAAAAGGCAAAGGACATAAAGTATTTTTACGAAAAGGGCGTCCGCATGTACGCAACAGACAGCAAGGACGATTTAAAGGCAATTGCTGAAAACGCACCGGGAAGCCGTATTTATGTCCGCATCCTTGTAGAAAATTCTGTCAGCGCAGACTGGCCTCTTTCCAGAAAATTCGGCTGCCATCCTGATATGGCTTATGATCTTCTCGTCCTTGCGCGCGACCTCGGACTTACTCCTTATGGAATCAGCTTTCATGTCGGAAGCCAGCAGCGTGATATCGGTCAGTGGAACGACGCAATTGCAAAAGTAAAATATCTTTTCACTTCGCTTGAAGAGGAAGAAGGAATCAAGCTTTCGATGATTAATATGGGAGGCGGATTTCCGGCAAGCTATATTGAGCCGACAAATACGCTCGCTGAATATGCTTCTGAGATTACACGCTACATTCAGGAAGACTTTGGCGAAGATGTTCCGGAAATTATTCTTGAACCTGGACGCTCGCTTGTTGGTGACAGCGGAATCCTTACGAGCGAAGTAATTTTGACTTCACGCAAAAACAATACTGCGCTTGCCCGATGGGTTTATGTTGATGCAGGAAAATTTAACGGACTTATCGAGACGCTGGATGAATCAATCAAGTATCCTGTCGTAACAAGCCGGGATAATCCGGGTGAAAAAGAAGGCGTCGTAATTATTGCAGGCCCTACATGTGACAGCATGGACATCATGTACGAAGACGCAAAGTACAAGCTTCCGATTTCACTTAAGGCAGGCGACAAGCTTTACTGGCTTTCAACCGGTGCATACACTTCAACTTACGCATCAGTGGCGTTTAACGGCTTTCCGCCTATAAAGACTTATTTTATGAAATAACCGGCTTGTAACGTTTTTCTGTCAAAAGGTGCCAGAAAATTTAAATCAAAAAAGGCTGTCCTTGAAGTTATTACTTCCAGAACAGCCTGCTTCAATAAAAGCGATTATTATTCTTTAATATAATCACTCATGTTAATATCGATTGTAGAATTTCCAAAAACGAATTTTGAAATAGTGTGACCGGCAGGGATTTCGACACGGACATTCAGATAAGATTTTCCGATCGGGACAAATTCAACTTTCTGATCTTTTTTATACTGAGGCAAGAGCCATGTAAGGAGCCACGGAACATCATCAAATTCAGCGTGGTTGATTATGTATGCCGGAATAAATACATCGTTTTCGTCCTGAACATAAACCAGGTTCGATTTTCTGAGTTCCTTATAACTGATTGCCGCATTCTTTGAATTGTTTTCAACTACTAGTGTAAGTTCATAACAGGTTGAATTGTTTACACCCAAAAGTTCATCCTTCTGCTTTTCGTAAGAAAGTTCGACTTCTGTCATGTCCTTTTCCTTATCAACATCTGTTGCGCGAAGCCAGTCTTTTTCCGAAAGAATTTTTTCTATCTTATCTACTGAAATATTAAAGTCGCTTGTCTTCTTTAATATTTTTGTAGACCAGTTTCTTTTTGCACTTTCATAATTAATAGGAACTGCTTTGATTGCAACATCTTTTTTTGAACTGATGATTAAAGCTGTTCCGCCTGCAATCGATAAAATCCAAACAACCGCAAGAACACTGAGCGTAATCAGAGGTGCCTTTAAACTTTGTTTTTTAATAAGCCTGTAAATAATAATTCCGACAAAAACCCAGAATGCAAGTCCAACAAGAGTTGCAAGTACATAAAATAAAATTCCTGATACCATAATATAATTACCATCCTTAAAAAAATAAAACCGCAGCAAATGATTTTGGGGTCCTATTTTCATTTACTGCGATTTTTTCGTTTTAGCCTAACTGACCTGGAAGAACAAGCTTTTCTTTGTGCGGAAATTCAGCGTCGAATTTTTCGAATGCGCCGGCATTTTCTTCTGCAACAAAATAACCTTTTGGTGGAGCGTAAGTTGCTTCAATTCCATTCAGATAACCGGGAATCAGTTCCTGTGCAAGAAAGTACGGAACGTCAGAGTCCTTTGGTTCTGCGTGATAATGAATGTGCAGCTTGCTCGCTAAATTAAAACCTGCATGACGGTAAAAATCAATGTTGCCTTCCATGCAGATAAAACCGATTCCAAGCTCCTTTGCTTTTTCAAGCGCGAAGTTTAAAAGCTTAAGTCCATAGCCCTGCCGCTTGTAGTCCGGGTGAATGCTGATTGGTCCGAAAGTCCATATCGGAAGTTTTTCTCCAGTCGGCTGTCCGTCTTTTTCAAGTGACAATTCTGCTTTTGAAAACATTACATGCCCGATGATTTTTCCGTCCTTTTCCATAACGAGCGAAAGCTCAGGAATAAAATCGGGATCGTCCCTATAGCAGTGAAGGACATAATGTTCCGTGCAGCCAGGTCTGTAGACATTCCAGAAAGAATCTCTGGTAAGATTTTCAACAGTTCTAAAGTCGCGCGGCTCTTCCACGCGGATTGTAAAATTTGTGTTCATTTTTATCTCCAAGAAAATGTTTTTTGAGCTGGAAAAATTTCCGCTTGAAAATTCTTCCTGAAAACACACCTTGAAAGACCGCCCAAAAGAATGAATCAGAAATAATTTTGATTCCCATCTTTCAAGGCGTTAAACAATGAACCACTTTTTGCCAGATGTAAGCATCCAACTCCTATAAAAAATCACGAAGAATGTATCAACATTCGAGGGATTTTTTAAGCTGCTTCGAATTAAAAGAGAAGCAGCGGTATATAAGAAAGTTTGCAACGCAAACTTAGTAGATAAACAAGCAGACGGTATTCGGCTGGTTGTTTATCCAACTCTTATAAAAAATCACGAAGAATGTATCAACATTCGAGGGATTTTTAAAAATGATATTGCAATGATTTTATGAATAAAAAATGTCCTTTGTCAAGCAAGCAAAATTCGATGATTGAAAATGTTCAGGCTGCACTTGCAATTAATCATGCAATATGCTAATGTCCCCGCGGGGTAACAATGATAATACTTAATCTTTTGATTTTGGTTATGGGTCTTGCTGCTCTTGTCAAAGGCGCGGACATATTTGTGGACGGAAGCTCTGCACTTGCCCGGTTCTTTAAAGTTTCATCGCTTGTCATCGGACTTACTATCGTAGCCTGTGGAACAAGCATGCCTGAGCTTGCAGTAAGTGCAACTGCATCGCTGGAAGGCGCCGATGAAATTGCATTGAGCAATGTTGTCGGTTCAAACGTCTTTAACCTTTTCGGAATCCTTGGAATATGCGCATTAATTTACCGGCTTTCTGTAGATCATGTAATATTAAAGCGAGATTATCCGGTTACGATTTTTTCAACAATCCTTATTTTTGTAGTAGTAACTCTTCCTGTTTTAACAGGAGGAAAATTTTTGAGTCTTGCAATGGAAAATAAAGCGGGAACTGTAAGCCGTCTGTTTGGTGTAATTCTTCTTGTCCTGTACTTTGCGTATGTGGCCTATCTTATTTTTGATGCGAAAAAAAATCCTGTTTCTGAAGATATCGGAAAATCTTTTCCTCTCTGGAAGTGCATCGTTTATATCGTTGTTGGACTTGCGCTTGTAATCGCCGGCGGCAAAGCTGTTGTCTACAGCTCAAAGAATATAGCGCGCTTTTTGGGAATGACGGAAACGCTTATCGGTCTTACGATTGTTGCGATCGGAACATCACTTCCTGAGCTTGTAACTTCGCTTGTGTCTGCAAAAAAAGGAGATGCTTCTCTTGCGATAGGAAACGTAATCGGTTCGAACATCTTCAACCTTTTGTTCATACTCGGCGCTTCTGCCGTAATCCGTCCTGTAAGCGTAAATGCCGCTTCTGTTTATGATATGGCGGTGCTGATTTTTGGAAGCATCCTAGTGTGGATTTTTTCAATTACGCGAAAGCAGATCGGACGGCTTGAAGGAATCGCAATGCTGCTCTGTTATGCGGCCGAAACTGTATTCGCTGTAATCCGGTAGATTAAGTGAAGATATAAGATACAAAAGTCGTCTAAAAATAAGGTTTCAGAAAGGTTTCGTAAATCCATAATAAGAAAAGCATGCTATAATACAATAAGAGGCAGTTATGTACAGAATACTTATTGCAGATGACGAATCTGAAGTAGTGGAATTAGTAAGGCTTTATCTTGAAAAAGACGGATTTGAGATCCTTTCTGCCGGAGACGGAATTACCGCATTGGGAATTGCGACAGCAGAAAAATAGACTGCGCAGTCCTTGATGTAATGATGCCCGAATTGAATGGATTTCAGCTTTTAAAAAAGATTCGCGAAAAATCAGATATTCCGGTAATCATGCTTACTGCCAGGAGTGCTTCTTCTGATAAAGTGCTGGGGCTTGATATGGGTGCCGATGATTATATCACAAAGCCTTTTGATCCGCTTGAATTATGCGCGCGCGTGAAGGCAAATATCCGGCGTTATGGTTCTGCCTCCTCAGCTAAATCACCAGTTGTATTAAAAGCCGGTCCGCTTGAACTCGATGTGGAAAAATGTGTTCTTTACAAATGCATCGAAGGAAAATCAGAAAACACAAAAAATGAAATCGAAATTACTTCGACAGAATTCCGCGTGCTCCAGCTTTTTATGTCAAATCCTAACAGGGTTTTTACAAAGACACAGATCAGTGCGTCCGGCTGGGGCGAAAATACATATGTTGAAGACAATAGCATTATGGTTACATTAAGCAAGCTCCGTTCAAAATTAGGCGGGGACGGATGGATAAAAAATATCCGCGGTCTTGGCTACAGAATGGAGGTGCAGGATGAATAAACCTGAAAAATTGCGCGTACAAATTTTTATTTATATGATTGCAGTTTTTTTTATGTGGTTTGCCTTGAGCTCGGCTCTTACTGAAATTCTTTATTATCTTGAAGATAAGCGCGGCGTTGAATTTCCTTTTAAATTTTATATAGTGATGGATTTTTTTCAGATGGTTCTTCTTGTACTGATGAATATTCCGTTTTTCCACTTTTTGATTAAGCACATAGATAAGCCTGTACAGAAAATAATTTGCGGTGTAAACAAAATTACTGAAGGGATTTATGATGAAAAAATTGATGTCGAATCAAATAACGAACTTGATCAAATAAAAAATGCAGTCAATCAAATGGCGGAAAAACTTGCCGAAGCTGAAAAAATAAAGCAGAATGCGGAAAACGAGCGCGTTCTTCTTTTTGCGAACATGGCGCATGATTTAAAAACTCCTATAACAAGTATCATTGGTTTTTCAAAAGCTTTGTCAGACGGAATTATTGAAGATGAAAAAAAACAGGCTGAATATATTTCTACGATAAATTCAAAAGCAGTAAGAATGAATAATTTAATCGACCGGCTTTTTGAATATGTAAAACTGGAAAGCGCTGATAATAAGCTTCATTTGGAAATGATTGATATTGCTGAAATACTGCGTAATTGCATTGCTGATGTGTATGCAGAATATGAAGAAAAAAATATTCAGCTTGAAATAGACATTCCTGATCAGGCTGTAATTAAAAATGCAGATAAGCTTGAGCTTTCACGAGTGTATACAAATCTTTTGAATAATGTAATAAAGCATAATCCAGAAGGAATCCGCGTTTCTGTAAAAATGTCGCCGGACGGACAGACTGTGATTTCTGATTCTGGTGAAAGGATAGATAAGGAACTTGCAGAAAAATTATTTACGCCATTTGTAAGCGGAGATTCATCGCGCTGCAGTTCTAATGGAAGCGGACTGGGACTTTCTCTTGCCTGTAAGATTATTAAAAAGCATGGCGGCGAGCTGTCGTTTGTGCAGAATGAAGCCTGTAATGCAGATGATATGGGATATACTAAATCATTTATCGTAAAGCTGTAACGCTTGACTTTGTATTTTTCATAATTAAATAATAAGGTTTTAGAAAGGTTGTTTCAATTATATTTAAAACAAGCCTCTATATGATAAATCCGTAATCAAGGAGGCATAAGATGAAATCAACCTTACAGACAATTTTTTTAACTTCTTTATGTGTTTCGGCATGGCTTCAAATCTGCTCCTGCTCAAATCAGGAACTGGCTGAAAATAAGGATGAAGATTCTGCAAATCATGTTCATACCGTTCATATCGAAAATCTTGTAAAATCGGATCTGCGTAAATATATAGAAGTAAATGGAAATATTCGCGCAGAAAAATCAATGAGCGTATATCCGATTGTTTCTGGTAAAATCGCTGGTGCTCGTGTTCATCTTGGTTCCGAAGTGAAAAAAGGCGATGTGCTCGTTTATGTAGATCCTTCAATGCCCGGTTCTCATTACGCCTTGAATGCGGTAACTGCGCCAATTAGTGGTACTGTAATTTCTATTCCCTTAAAAGAAGGCACCCGTGTAAATACCGAAACGGCTGTCGTAACAATCGGAGATCTTTCCCGCCTTCAGATAATTACATATATTCCAGAACGGTATGCAGCGTATTTAAAAAAAGGACTTGATGCGGAAGTTGTTCTTGATGCATATCCGGATGAGAAATTTACTGCCCGGATTTCTGAAGTGTCTCCAATTTTGGATGAGGCAACACATACAAAAGAAGTTGTATTGAGTTTTGAAAAAAACGACAGCCGTATTAATGCAGGAATGTTTGCCGCAGTTAATCTTTTTCTTAAAGATTACAAGAATGTTTTTTCCGTTCCGTCTTCATGCATAATCGAAAAGCTCGGAAAAAAATATATTTATCTTACGTCAGATTCTGTTCAGTTACCTCATTCTGAGCAGGGAAAATATTACAAAGCCCATTTGATTGAAATTAATGCTGATGAAGAAATTTCAGGACGAACGATAATTAATTTTGTTCAGCCTGTAGACCAAATTCAGAATGCAAGAGTTGTCGTTCAGGGATTTGAAAATCTTCAGGATGAAAGCATCGTGAATATTGCAGAATAGAGTTTTATAGGAGAGCAATATGAATATCACAGAGAAAACATTAAGTAATCCGGTTCTTGTTGTAATTGTTTTTTTGCCTGATTGCACTTACAGGATTTTTTACATTTTCAAATCTGGAAGTAAATCTAATGCCGAATATAAAGGAACCTGTTCTTATGGTTTCGGCAACTTATGAAAATGCAGGACCGCAATCTGTCGAAAGTGCAGTTACTCAGATTCTTGGGGAAGAGCTTTCGAGCCTTTCAAATCTAAAGAAAATGACTTCAACTTCTTCTGAAGGATATTCAACAATAACGGTAGAATTTAATTTTGGTACCAACATTGATAATGCTGCGAATGAAGTTCGTGATAAAATAGAGAATGTAAAATCGAATCTTCCGAAAACAGTAAAGACAAGCATTTTGAAAATGAGCATGAATGATTTTCCTGTTATGGATATCGCTGTTCATGGAAACAGAAGTGATAATGAACTTAAGTATATTGCAGATAAAACGATAAAGCGTGTTCTTGCTCAGGCTGCAGGCGTTTCTCAGGCTTCTGTTTATGGCGGGCGTACACCTTGTGTTTGTGTTGAACTTTCTCAGAACAGACTGGCTGCTTTTAATATGACAATTTCAGATATTTCTTCCAGACTTGCAAGCGAAAACCTTGATTTAGGTGGCGGTAGAATTACAGAGAATGCGTGGAATTATGTCCTTAGGACAAAAGGTGAATTTAATTCTGTAAAAGAAATTGGAGAAACTGTCCTTTCTACGATAGACGGAACTGCAATCCGATTAAATGACGTGGGGCGCGTGTATATGGGATATAAAGAAGCCCGTGATGAAGTTTATATTAACGGACAGCCTGAAGTCTATATTTCAATTATAAAGCAGTCGGGAGCTAACTCTGTAAAAGTTGCTGATTCCCTTTACGAAAAAATTGACGAGGTAAAGAAAAGTCTTCCGTCTGATATTCAGCTTGAAATCATCAATGATGATTCTGTTCAGATCAAAGACACTCTCAATACATTGTATTCGAGTGCCTGGCAGGGTATTGCTCTTGCAATTTTAATTTTGTTCGTATTCCTAAAAAGCTTCAAATCTACTTTTATAATTTCGATTTCAATTCCTTTTTCAATAATTATAACTTTGCTTACGATGAATTTTTTTCATATTACGCTGAACATAATGACTTTGACGGGATTGATTCTTGGAATCGGAATGGTTGTAGATGCATCGATTGTTATGATTGATAATGTTTATTCATATCGTGAACGAGGAACAAAAGCAAAAACTGCTGCAATCTTAGGAACACAGGAAATGATATCATCAGTAATCTCAGGAAACCTTACTACAATTGTAGTTTTTGTTCCGTTCCTGCTTTTTATGAAGGATTTGGGATTTATCGGTCTTATGGCACAGGATATGATTTACACAATCGTAATTGCAATTGTATCAAGTTTGTTTGTAGCTATTTTCCTTGTTCCGGTTCTTGCTGGATATTATATGCCTCTTACAAACCGCAATGAAAAACCTGTTCGCAGCAAGACGCTTGTGTTTTTGTATTCTCTTTTTTATAAAGGATTTGATTCTATTTTGCTGACATACAAGAGACTTCTGGCAGGTGCATTAACCCACAAGCTTAGGACTGTATTAATATCTTTTGGCGCTTTACTTATTTCTTTTGCGATTGTTCCATTTTTGCATATCGATATGATGCCAGAATCAGAAAATCAAAGCGTTACGATGAATATTACTCTTCCAACAGGAACGTTACTTGCAAAAACTACGGAAATTGTTCATCAGTTTGAAAAAATAGTTCAGGATGAAATAAAAGGATACAAAACTGTTCTTGCTGCAACAGGCGTTACGGGCGGAATGGAAGATACATATTCTTCAAATCTTGGAAGCATTGCTATTTTTCTTCCATCTCCAAAAAAGCAGATCGATAATTCAAGTACAATAAAAAATAAACTTGAAAAGCATTTTAAATCGTTTCCCGGTATACAGTTCAATTTTTCAACTGACAGCATGGAAAATATGACTGGCAGCGATATTGATATCGTCGTAAAAGGAAATGATATAGAAAATACTCGCATTGTAAGCGAAAAGATTCTTGCACTGATTCAAAAAATGCCTGAGCTTACAAATACAAAAATGAACATGAAAAACGGACTTCCTCAGCTTGAAATTGAAGTTGATAGAAAGAGAGCGTATTCGTTTGGTGTAACTGTAGAAGCAGCTGCAAATGAAATCAACGGAAGCGTTGCTGGAATCAGTGCTACAAAATTCAGACATAGAGGAAATGAATATGATGTTATCCTTTCTTATCAGAATGCTGATAAATCAAGCGTTCCGGATCTTGAAAAGATAATGCTGCAGGGGAAGAACGGACTTGTCAGCCTTGCAAATTTTGCAAATGTAAGAAAGAATTATGGACCGACATCTATAAATCACGAAAATAAAGCGCGTACGATTCATATAACGGCTGCTATCAAAGGAAAATCAAATGCACCTGATGTTGAGGCAAAAATTAAAAAGGAGATTTTTAGAATGCTGGTAGTTCCCTCAGATGTAACGGTAAGTTTTGATGGTTCGTGGAAAAATATGAAAAAGCAGGCGGCTTTGTTTTCTAAAATAATTGTGCTTGCAGTTGTGCTTGTTTTTGGCGTAATGGCAGGAATGTATGCAAGCTTTAAAAAGCCTTTTATAAATATTTTTACTATTCCGTTTATGTTTATTGGTGTGCTGTTGATTTATTTTTTAAGCGGGCAGACAGTTTCGGTTATGACGATGGTTGGCCTTGTCATGCTTGTAGGAATCGTTGTAAATAACGGTATTGTGCTGGTTGATTATACAGGGCTGCTTGTTGCACGAGGGCAGAATGTTGACGACGCTTGTCTGGAAGCCGGAGCATCAAGATTGCGTCCTGTCCTGATGACGACATTGACTACAATTCTTGGAATGTTTCCAATGAGCTTTACGACTCAAGGTTCGTCATCGCTGGTTCAGCCGATTGGATTGTGTGTTGTAGGCGGACTTATATCGAGTACATTTGTAACGCTTGTTTTAATTCCTGTTTTGTATTCGCTTATGTGTAAAACAGAATGTTCAAAATATTAAATGCAGCGATTTGTTTTTGATTAATCCTGACGCTTCATTATGAAATTTCCCTTGAGCATTTTTGTCTGAAGTATATTTACAAACGCAAACGGGTCAGCCTTTTTTATGGAACGAAGAAGCTTGTCCTCTTCATCAGAAGAAACGACAGTGTAAATCATTTTTCGTTCCGCTCCCTGATAGCAGCCCTTTCCTGTAAACAGAGTTGCATCGTGCCCTGTGACCTCTCGGATAATCTGAATCAGTTCATCTGTCTTATCCGAAATAATCAATAGCGTTGATTTCTGATAGCGCTTGTAAAGGCTGTTCAAAATCTGTGTTCCTGCAAACTGAAAGATGATGGAATACAGGGCACGCTGCCATCCGAAAATAAGCCCGAATATAATCAGTATTACGACATTGAAAATAAAAATATGGTTCCAGATACTGCGGCCTGTTTTTTCAGAAACATAAATCGAAATAAAATCAGTGCCACCGCTTGTCGCTCCGGCAAGAAGGCAAAGGCTTATCGCAAAACCGTTTACGATACCGCCAAAAATTGTGCAGAGCATAACGTCGCTTGTCATCTGGAATCCGGGAATTAAATCCGTAAAAAGACCTGAAGCTATGATTGCCCAGATTGAAAGAATTGTAAATCGCCTTCCGACATACTGAAAGCAGATTACCGCAGGCACAATATTAAGTCCCCAGTAAAAAAGCGCAAACGGTATTCTGATATGAAGAAATTTCTGAATGACTTCCTGCAGCAAAAGGGAGATGCCCGTAAATCCTCCTGGAAGCAATCCGGCTGTATACACAAAGGTGTTTAAATTTACCGCCATAATTAAGGCCCCTGCTGTTACTACAAGGAACCGAAGAAGCAGTTTTGTCATTTGCAGTAGTCTCCCTTTTTTATTGAAATCTTCTATAACAATAAACATGATAACATTCAGAAAGGTACAGGGCAATCAGCATGCAGGGGCATTTCCTATACACCCGCCTCGTGTCTATATTGACTAACCAGGTCTTTTTATGTTAACCTCAGACTTACATTAATGGGGCATTAGCTCAGCGGTTAGAGCAGAGGACTCATAATCCTTTGGTCCCCGGTTCAAATCCAGGATGCCCCAATAGTTTCGTAACGAAGTGAGAAACTATACGTGAATCACTTCCACTAGGGCAAGCAGAGCGAATGCGATGCATGCCCCAAAAAGAGCTATTTCGCTTTGCGAAATAGCTTATTTTTTTGTTAAATCACTTTTTTTGGGGAATCAGGCAGAAACTCAGTTAATTTTCCCTGACCATTCAGCACTAATGGCAAATTATCTGCGTCTTTGATTTATCGGCAACGCTTTCTTCCATTATAATTTTGCCTATGCTTTCTGCTTCAATCTTACCTGCAAGCGGATTTTTTATGCTGTCGATTGTGCCGTTGATTTTTGCCTGAACAGTGCTCCGCTCAAAAGACAAATCGCATTTTTCCATCGTGCAGTTTTTCAGAACAAGATTCTTGCAGTAACAGAAAGGCTGTGTTCCGATGATGCGACAGTTGATGAGCGTAAGGTTTTCTGAATACCAGCCTAGATATTCGCCTTTAATTACGCTGTCCCAGACTGTAATGTTTTTTGAATGCCAGAAAGCATCTTTTGTATCAAACTCTGAATCTGAAATTTCTATGTTGCTGCAATACTGAAAAGAATATTTTCCCTTCATCTTGAGTTTCGTGATTTTTGCAGAATCAACTTCAAAAAAAGGATATTCTGATTCTTCGATGACAACATCGTCCAGCATCATGTTGCGGCATTTCCAGATAAATTCTTCTGACTTAGCAGTTGTGTGTTTTAGCGTAATGTCCTCGCATTCACGAAGGGCCTTGATGCCGTTAAGCGTGCAGTTTTCCAGCAAGATGTTTTTATCGTACCAGAGGGCAGCCCGTGATGTTTCCGTAAACTGGGAATTAAAAACATGCGCGTTTGTTACATGCCACAAAGGATAGCGCAGATTAAAATATGAGTTGTGAACTTTGATGTCATGCGCTTCTTTAAGAGCGGACTCCCCGTCGGCCGGTCCGTCAAAGCGGCAGTTTTTGACAATTGAATCTGTTATTCCGTAGAGCGCCCGTTCTTCGTCTAATGATAAATTCTCGTATTCCATCTGTTTCCTGCTTCAAAAAAAATACATTGCTGCCGTTTCTTTGCTGCTACTATAAAAAGTAATAAACAAAATGCCTGCCGTCAAGAAGAATTTCAGAAGATTCAGAAAAGAGGGTATAAGATAAAAAAAAAGCCTCCCGTTTTGAGAGGCTGAATGATACTTTTTTAATTTGTATTTTCTTTATTTCTTTTTCCCAAATGACTTTTTGAAGATATCACCCATGGCGCCCATCTGATTTTTAAGGACGTCACCAGTTGTCTGCTGTTCCTGATTGTCTTCCGGGATGTTAATGCCGAATTTTCCAAAAAACTTTCTTGCCTTATCATTTACGGCTTTCTGAAAATTTTCCTGTGCTCCATCACTTTTGTTTTTCATGGAAGACTGAAGATTTTTTCCGCTGTTCTGTAAGCTTCCCTGGAGTTTTTCCATTTTAGCATGGAATTTTTCATTAAGGCTTTCTGCGAATTTCTGTAACGGACCGTCTGCTACAGGTGCGCTGCCAGAATCACCGCCGACAGGTGTTCCGTCTGCAGAAAGTTTTCCCTTTGCCTTAAGGTAACATACTTCCGAACAAAAGGCGCCTTCATAGACTTCCCAGTGAGGCAGCTCTTTGGCAAGTAATGCACCGCACTGTTTGCACTTCTTGTCGTAATTTGCCTTACATAAGGCTCCTGGAACTTTATAAAACATTTTGCTGACGCGTTCATTTCGTTTTGCCTGACAGTCTCTTGAACAGGTCGGCCCTTCAAAATGATCTGTACCACTAAAAATCAGAGCGCCGCATTCTGTACATCTCTGATCATAATTTGAACTTCCCATAATTCCTCCTACCAGAAAATTTTATCACGATAATTTTTATCTGTAGTGAGTAAAAACTCACAAAAAAAAGCTAAAATTGTTTTAAAAAATGTGAGTTTTCTCTCTGTATTTTTGCGTATTTTTGCAGTAAAATTAACATTATGGTAGAAGTAATCAGTGTAGACGACCATCAGATGATAAGTCTTGGACTCGAAAAAGTTTTTTCGGAAACCTCTGACATCAGGCTTGAGGCTTCCTGCAAGACAAAGGCAGAACTTCAGAAATTTATTGAGTCGTACAATTCTTCCGTTCTCCAGAATCTTGTCGTCATTCTCGACATTAAGCTTGAAGACGAAAGCGGCTTTGATTGCGCTGATTATCTTGTTTCCTCTGGCGTCAAATGCCTTATGTATTCTTCATACTCAAACGCAGGCTTTATCGTAAAAACGATGGAGCATAAGATTAAGGGTTTTCTTTCAAAGAATGCCGACAAGGCGGAAATTCTTGAAGCAGTCCGTTCTGTTTCACGAGGCGAAACATATATCCAAAAAGATCTGATTTCAGGAATGATGTATGTAAGCGGCATTATGGTAACGCTCACCAAACGGGAACGCGAAATACTTGATTTGATTGCAGAGCATCTTCCGAACGAAGAAATTGCAAGACGCCTCAAACTATCCAAACGCAGCGTAGAAAATTATGTTTCGAGAATCTTTGATAAGTTTAACGTTAAAAATCGTTACGAGCTTGAAACGCTTTTGTAAGAAGAAGCCTTGTAATTTTTCTTGAACAAAACGTAAATTCCCCATGCTGCAAAAACGCTGATAAGGCGGTCGGCAATGTTGATTGGAATGCGCACTGCAATTAAAAGCAGAAGTTTTGATTCAAATTTGTTTTCCCATAGAAAGGTTAAAAAATCAGTCTGAGAGCTTGCTTCGTTGTAAGCGTCGATGTTGTTCAAAATGAAATTTATAATTCCACCCGAAATGCTCATGATAAGGCACAGCGTAATGCTTAAGACAATCAGCTTGAGGAAAATTGCAGGGCTTGAATCTGTCTTTTTGATGAACCACATTTTAAAATATCCGGCCGTAAGCGCTGCAAGAAAATGGCAGAGGATATAAAGATGCCCGAGCTGCACAAAGCGTGTCAGTGCAAAATCAAATATATGATACGCAAAGCTTGCAAGAATTCCCCACCACGGCCCTGCAAGAAAACTTATTGCCATTATAAAAATTGTATCGCAAAAAAGCGGCAGATGGTTTATCCACGCAACAAGGTCGCAGATTAAATAATCAAGTAATCCCGCAAGAATGCTTATACTTATAAGTAAATACGGACTCATAGCGAAAATTATATCATAAAAATCTAAAAAATATGATATATTATAGCAATGAAATCAAATATTTTTTCTATTATAATGCATACTGAAAAACACCTGAAAAAGCGTATCTGTACCCTAATCCTTACGACACTTGCCTGCTTTACCGTGTTCTGCCACGAGGCGCAAAAGCAGACTGTCGGGCTTAACGCAGAGCCAGTTACCGAAAAATGGCTTGATTGCGAAACAGAGCTTGTCTCTTACAGTTCTGCGGAATCAGATTCAGGCGCATATATTTACAATGAATACTTAAAACGGCTTGCCTCATTTTGTGAGGAGCTTCAGAAAGCAAAGCCCGACGATATCGTGATATATTATTTTCCTGAAGCGGACGGAATTTATCAGGGGCTGAAAGTGTCTTCAAGTGAATTGATTGACATTACAAAATCAGCAGAGAGCATTTCGTTTTTAATGACAAGTCCGCGCGTTTCGATTTTGCGCCGGAGGATTAATACAGGCGTAAGTGATTGGGAAATCCTTCAGAAAAGCGTAACGAAATTCCAGCTTGAGCAGCTTTATTATTCATACAGAATTCTGATTGCAGTAATTTTTGTCTTGTGCTTTTTAACGCTGCTTTTATTCGTAATGTATCTTTTTATTTCAAAGAGCCGGAAGGAAAACAAAGTTTTTACACGCCATATGCTTTTGGCGCAGGAAGCAGAACGGGAGCGTATTTCAAACGAACTGCATGATACCGTTTGTCAGGATTTGCGCGTGCTTCAGTTCAATCTAAAGGATTCCGAGTCAATCGACCTGTGCAGGAAAATTGCCTCTGATGTGCGGAATACATGCTATGCACTTACGCCATCTGATTTAAACGAAGGAATCCTTGAAGCAATTATTTCGCTTTGTGAATTGTTCCGCAAGCATAACGAATTGAATTTGATTTTAAGCATTCAGGATGATATCAAAAATAACGGCGCTTATAAAAAGTTTTCGCGTGACAAAAGCTTGAATATTTATAGAATCGTTCAGGAGATTTTAACTAACGCCGTAAAGCATTCCGGGGCAAATACAGTAAGCGTCTTGATCCGAAGCTTTGACGAAAATAATTTCAGGATAATAATTTCTGATGACGGAAAAGGCTTTGATATTAAAAACGCATTTAAAAAGAAAAAACATTTTGGGCTTAAAAGCATACGGACAAGAGTAGAGGCGCTTTACGGTGACATTTCATTTTACTCAGAGCCTGATGATGGAACGCAGGTAACAGTCACAATTCCATACTGACAAATCATGCAAAATTCATTATAATATTACGCATTATTGCGCGGTTTTTATGCCCGCTTTAGGAAGAGGAATACAAAATTATGAAAGCAATTGAATTGGAAAAGGCTTACGAACCTAAATCTTTTGAAGACAGAATCTACGAGCAGTGGGAGAAAAACGGCTACTTCAAGCCTGCAAGT
>CACYCX010000075.1 GCA_902772975.1 uncultured Spirochaetaceae bacterium | reverse complement strand
CATGGAAAAAGAGAAAGTCCGCATTTGAAGAAGTGGGAAAAGAAACTGAGGAAAAGTTGCAATCAGATGCATGTCTACAATCCGGAGCGGTTTTGCAGGATAAGGACGTCATCCTTTCAATACGCAATCTTTATGTCGATTTCCAGATGGGAAGCGGGCACGATACTTTTTTTGTTCACGCCGTGCGCGGACTTTCGTATGACGTTAAGCGCGGTGAGATTTTAGGAATTGTCGGCGAAAGCGGAAGCGGAAAGTCAGTAAGCACGACTGCAATTCCGTTCCTTCTTCCGTCAAATGCGCATGTATCAGGTCAGATTTATTTTAACGGTGTGCTGATGAATTCGCTTTCAAAGGATGAGCTCAGGTCATACCGCGGAAAGAAAATCGGACTTATTTTCCAGGAGCCTGGCCGCTCGTTTGATCCGCTGCAGAATATCGGAAGCGTTTTTAACGAAGTGTTTAAAAACTTTAATCCAGAAATTTCAAAGGAAGAATCTGACATAAAGGCAGCGCAGCTTCTTGATGAAGTAGGGCTTCCTGATTCAAAGCGCCGCCTTGTAAATTATCCGCACCAGTTTTCCGGCGGCCAGCTTCAGCGAATCGGAATTGCACTTGCACTTGCGCAGGGCTGCGAGCTGTTGATTGCAGATGAGCCGACTACAGCGCTCGATGTTACAATACAGATGCAGATTGTAAGCCTGCTTTTACGGTTGAAAGAAGAGCGCGGGCTTTCCATAATTTTTATCAGTCACAATATCGAACTTGTCTCGCAGATTTCGGACAGGATTATCGTAATGTACGGCGGAAAGATTATGGAAGCAGGCAGCGCAGATAAGATTTACAATTCGCCTTCTAATCCGTATACAAAGGCACTGATAGCATCTTCTCCGGAATTCGGAACTACATACAAGACAAAAAAACTTATTTCAATTCCAGGAAAAGTATCAGATCCAAAAAATCCGCCTTCCGGCTGTCCGTTTGCGCCGCGCTGCCAGTACGCCTTGCCGGAATGCAACGCCTCTTATTATGTCTGTCCGCAGATGAAAAGCTAGAGTTTAGGGAGAGTGGTTAAATGAGTAATATTATTCTTGAAGCAAAAAACTTATATAAAACATTCAGCCTTGAATCTAGCTTTTTTTCAAAAAAGGACAAGGTTGTATACGCAGTAAATGACGTTTCGTTTGAGCTTGAGCGCGGACAGACTTGCGGAATCGTAGGCGAGTCAGGCTGCGGAAAAACTACGACTGCCAGAATGCTTGTAAGAATGTACGAGCCTACCTCAGGCGAAATTTTATTTTACCCTCAAAGTCAGGAAAAGCAGGATGTCATTTCGCTTTCAAATAAAAATCTCCGCGCTTACCGTGAAAGGGTAAAGTATGTGTTCCAGGATCCTTCGCGTTCACTTAACCCCAGAATCCAGGTGCTTTCGATTTTAACTGACGCTTTCAAATATTCCTCGCATAAAATTTCAAAAAAGGAACTGCTTGAGCTTGCATCTAAGACAATCCAGAATGTAGGACTTTCCGAATCAGATTTGTACAGGCGTCCGTCTGACTTTTCGGGAGGGCAGCGCCAGAGAATATCAATCGCGCGCGCGCTTATTATGAATCCCGAAATAATGATTTGTGACGAGGTCGTTTCTGCGCTGGATGTTTCAATACAAGGTCAGATAATAAACCTCCTTCAGGAGCTTCGCGAAACGAACAAGCTTAGCTTTATTTTCATCACGCACGATTTAAAGGTTGCAGGCTATTTCTGCGACAAGATAATCGTAATGTACAGAGGCTCTGTTGTTGAGGAAGCAGCCGCTGATTCATTATACAAGGACGCGCTTCATCCGTATACAAAGCTTTTGTACGAAGGCGCGCGCGGAAGGCGGACCACGTCAAATATCGAAGTAAAATCAACGCTAGAAGAAGAAAAGGGCTGTCCGTTTGCTCATCGCTGTCCTTATGCAAAATCGCAGTGCATTAAGGAAAAGCCCGAGCTTAAACTGGTAAAGGACGGACATAAAGTGCGCTGTCATCTTATCTGACATCATCTTATTTGACTTTAGGTTTGAATTGATTTATAGTTTCGTTATGGAAAGAAAAATCGAAGCAGAAAATGAAATAGAAAAAGAAAAAATGCATGAAGAAAGCTTTGCCGAAATTTGCAGCATTCTTGCCGAGCATACAGATAAAAAATTTGTAAATGACTTTTTAGGCTGCCTTTTAACACCTGCCGAACGAAAGGATTTTTCAAACCGCTGGATACTTGTAAAAGAAATTTATAAAGGAACTACACAGCGCGAAATCGCTTCAAAATACGGGATGTCCCTCTGTAAGATTACAAGAGGTTCCCGTGAATTGAACAAAGAAGGAAGCGTATTCAAGAAAATCCTTGACGAGCATTTTAAGAAATAGCTTTCTCTTAATTCTATTTTAATGCTTTTGCATTGTCGTCTTTTTTCCAGTTCTTTGCCACATCATACGGAGTCTCGCCGGAAATATTTTTTGCATTCTTATCAAGACCTAAGCTCAAAAGTCGTGCAATTGTCTCCGGTGTAGAAAGACGGGCTGCATAGTGAAGGAGCGTGTTTCCGCGGATATCCTTTCCCTTTGCAGAATACTTTACGATGTAGCTGAGCATCTCGTTGTCAGATTCCTTCATCGCAATCGATACGACGCTTTCTCCTTTTGCATTAATCTCGCAGAACGGATTTGCCTTGTGCTCAAGAAGAATTACTGCCTTATCCTTTTTGCCTTTTGAAACTGCAAGCGCAACAGGCGTATATCCTTCAGAGTTTCTTGAATCAAAAGGATATTTTTTTGCAATCAAAGTTTCAAGAAGTGAAGGGGATGCTTTTGATGTTACCGCAATATGGACCGGAGTGTTTCCGTCTGAATCAGCAATCATCCTGTTTGTTCCTAAAACTGCAAATATTGTCTTTTCATCTTTTGAAAGCGAAATAGAAAACGGCGTGTTTCCGCTCTTGTCGCGTGATAAAGGATTTCCGCCTGCATTTCTTACAGCATCAATAATTTCGATGTTGCCAGAAGTCGCCGCTTCGTGATAAGGATTTCTTCCTGACAAATCCTGTGCCTGCGGATTTGCGCCGTTAGAAAGAAGCAGCTTTACCATTTCAGGCCTGTTTGCACGGATAGAATCTGCAAGTGAAGTCCTTCCCTGTGCATCGTAAACATTAGGATTTGCGCCGTGAGAAAGAAGAAGGCGCGCCATTGAAGTATCACCTGTAACGGCGGCTTCGTCCAATGGTGTTTTTCCTGCCGCGTTCTGACAGTCAATGACGGCTCCCTTTGCAATTAATTTTTCTGCCGAAGCAAACGCATCCCATCTTACAGCCGCATGAAGGGCAGTGCTTCCAAGCTGGTCGCGTGCATTTAAGTCGGCGCCGCCTGCTTCCAGGATATCGATTGTTGCCGGGTAATCTGACCGTGAAGCATTAAAGAGCGCCGTTTCGCCGTTTGCGTTTGCCGCGTTTACATCAGCGCCTTTTTTAATCAGTGCCGAAACCGCGTCAGAAAGCTGCCAGTCGGCTGCATAATGAAGTACAGTATTTCCGCTTCCGTCACGCGACTGGATTGTAGTGTCGTTTATAATCCATTTGGCGCTCTTGTTGTTTTCTGTGAATGCAAGCCTCAGCGGTGAAATATTCTGGTTGTTTGCCGAGAAAATATCGGCGCCGTGCTCAAGCAAAAGCTCGCCTGAACCGCGTAGGTTTTTCTGTACCGCAACATGAAGCGCTGAATTTCCGTCGCTGTTACGCGCATTAACATTACAACCTGTGTCGATGATGTATGTAATTTTTGCAAGGGTTGCCTTCTGGTTCAGCGCGATAATGAGCGGAGTGTTTCCTTCAGAGTCAACTGTATTTATGTTTACATTAAGAAGGAGAAACTTATAAAGGTCATCATCCCTTTTGAGTACTGTCTTAAGCGGCGTATTTTTTTCAGAATCCTCTGCATGAATGTCAGCGCCGTTGATTGCAAAGAAAAGCACCTGATCTTTATTTCCGTGCTCAACTGAAGTAGCAAGAGGAGTAAGGCCTTTTTTGTTTCTGATGTTTACGTCAGCTCCGGCATTAACAAATTTTTCCATAATGTCTGTCTTTAAGTTCATCATGGAAGCGATGTGAAGGACAGTGTCACCAAACATATCCTTCTGATTTACATTTGCGCCGCGGCTTAAAAGAAGCTGGTATATTTCGCTCTGTTTTTCCTGCGGAATTATAAGGAGTACAGGAGTTTTTCCAAGGCTGTCCTTGCAGTTTACGTCAGCGCCGTTATCAAGAAGAAGCTTTGCGATTTCAGTGTTTCCGTATCTTACCGCCTCGTGCAATGGAGTTGCGCCTGAAGTATCCTGTGCCGAAGTTGAAGCTCCGTTTAGCAAAAGGTATTCTGCGATTCCAGCATGATTTTCGATTGCGGCAATGTGAAGGGCAGTCTGACCGTCGTTCATTCTTATCGAAAGGTTTCTTGAAATTACTGCATCCTCAAAATAAGACTGTTCGCATTCATATTTTTCTGCTCCAGCTTCAAGAAGAAGGGCCGCAATTTTAATGCTTTCAAGAGAGGACGCATCATTTAATACGATTGCAAGCGGAGTTTTGCCCTCGTTGTTTTTTTCGTCAATGTTGATTTTCTTTTTTCCGGCATATTCGATTGCGCTGCTGTTTTTTGTTTTTGCAAAATAATGGATCAGCGTATTGCCTTCTGAATCCTTTTGACCGGCAGTCTTATCATTTATAAAATAATCAAAGTAAATATCGCCTTTATCTGTCGCCATCTCAAGCGCGCTTTTCCCGTCTGCATTTACCGCAAAAATATCCGCGTTGGAATCTATTAACGCGCGGCATGCTTCGTAGTCGTCATTTTCGATTGCGATATGAAGTGGCGTCTGACTGGAATAATTCTTGATTTCCGGATCAGCGCCCTTTGATATAAGGAACGAAACTAAATCTCCATCGTTTATTTTTGCGGCTTCGTGCAAAGCGGTGTTTCCGTCTTCATCAATTTCGTTGACGTTTCCGGTGATGAATCTATTTTTGGCTTCATCAATCTTTCCGCTTTTGATAAGCTCCTGCGCCGTTACAGGCTTTCCCTGTGTATTCGTAGAAGTACAGGCTGAAAAAATAAATGCTGCAAGAACAAAGCAAAGTGTAAATGGTGATTTTAAATTCCTCATATTAACTCCAGAAACAGGCGGCTTTAATTTAAAATCCGCTTATTCTTTTATTATATCGGAATAAAAAAGCATTCAGTTTATTTCTTTTTTTTCTTCTGCTCAATCTTCCTGTTGATGTTGTCTATCATTTTGTGAAGAGAGTAGTTGCCGGGATATATTTCAAGCGCCTTGTTGTACCAGGAAAGGCATTCTGAATATTTTTTCTTTTTGTAATATGTGTAGGCAATGCCGGAATAAATATTCAGATAGTCAAACCGCTCGATTCTGATTGACGGGTCGTTCAGATAGCTTAAGAATTCCTTGCGGCTCCTTTTTAGCTTGCAGAAAGGAAACGGCGCGTAGGCATCCTGGGCGCTTGCCAAAAAGTGTGCCGTACCGTTTGACCAGTCTTTTTTTACGGCGATTTTTGCATATTTTCTTACTTTAAGTCCGTTTGCAAGAACATACGAAACTGTTTTTGCCGTGCAGTTTGCGCTTATGCAGTGTGAGTAGACGGCCGGAGCGTCGGTTCCGTCCTTGATGCGCATGGCATTAAGTGCATGCTCGATGCCTGAATCAAAATATTTTCCTGCCTCTTCGTTTACCTGATTTGAGGAAGTATTGTCTGATAAGTCCATGTTCTCAAGTTCAGTTAAATCAAAATCTTCCATTATATTCATGCCGCAAAAATAATCACATCTTGAAAGAAGCACCTCGCGCGAATATTCATCAGGAGCCTTTTGTGCGGAAGTTACGGCCGCATTATAATATCTTTCAAGCTCGTCCTTATCCTTGATTTTGTGGTCAAAGTGCGCGTCGATAAAATCATACAGCTCTTTTGTAAAGGGAACCTCGCGTTCACCCTTGTAAGCTTCTTTTTTCCTGAATAAATTCAAGAATGAATTTCCGTCTGATTCATCATCGATGTCGCCTTCCATTATTTCGTCCACAGAAGTTCCGTTTAAGTCGGCGTTCTTTAGAATGCGTTTTTTCATTTCCTCTTCAGTTTCTGCAGAAATAAGTGTACAGAAAAAAGCCGTGATTGCCAGAATGCATAAAAATCTTTTCATCGTATAATCCTGTTGCCTTTAATATTTGACATTTTATTCCATATTATATATTGTTTTAAAATAATGTTGAAGAGAGCTGATTTTGCTGCAATTAAAAAAGAAACAAAGCTCCTTGTTCAGGAAAACATCAGGAAGGCAGAAGCAGAACGCCGCTTTAATGATGAAGTACAGCCTCCTGATTATTCAAGAATGCTTAAAATTACTCAGGATACGGTTTTTTTGCGGAAGGACTTGCCGTGGCTTTTATGGGCGGCATTAGTCCGTATTGTCCTGATGCTCGGAGCAAAGCTTGCAATCTGGTTTTCTTTTGGCGGTCGTGTTGAGGGAAGGGAAAACTTACGCGGAGTAAAATCAGCTGTCCTTGTTTGCAATCATGTCCACAACCTTGATAATCTGATTGTACGGTGGGGAGTCAGGGGACACCAGCTTTACATAACTGTTGCCGACTTTAACAATATGAAGGGCTTTCTGGGTGCATTTATGAGGGCAGGCGGCTGCATGGCTTTTTCGGACAGCTTCGGCGGCATGAAAAACCTGTCGGCTTCCGTTTCTGAATGCCTTGAAAAAAAGCATTACGTTTTATATTATCCAGAAAAGGCAATGTGGCCGTGGTACCAGAAGCCGCGTCCGTTTCTTGATGGAGCGTTTCATGCCGCCGTATCGAATAAGGTTCCTGTTGTTCCGATGTTTATTGTTTTTCAGGAGCCGCCTGCCTGGCGTAAAGTTTTGGGCTGCAAAAAAATCGGCGTGATGCATATATTGCCGCCTGTTTACATGAAGGAAAATTTAAGCCGCAAGGAAAATATATTGTATATGAAAAAAGCGGCACAGCGGAGTTTCTGCGAATGTTACAAAAATTATTTTGGCAAATGGCCTGATACAATCGAGGAAAGTGAATGTTAATCAAGCTTGATTCTGTTGCAAAAAGATACAGGGATGCCCAGGGAAACTACATTCAGGCAGTTGACGGTGTAAGCCTTGTAATTCCGTCAAACAAAGTGTTCGGTATAATCGGAAAAAGCGGTGCCGGAAAATCATCGCTTGTCCGCCTTATAAGTCTTCTGGAAAAAACTGATTCCGGCGCAGTTTATTATGATGATAAGCGCGTTGACAATCTTTCAAAAAAGGACCTGATTGCGCAGCACAGGCGCATCGGAATGATTTTCCAGAATTTCAATCTGTTTGCATCCCGCACGGCCGCAAAGAATATTGCCTATCCGCTTGAAATCTGCGGCGTTCCGGCTGAGACAATCAAGGTACGCGTAAAGGAGCTTCTTGAGCTTGTAGGACTTTCAGACAGGGGAAATGCGCCTGTGAGTACCTTGAGCGGCGGACAGAAGCAGCGGATTGCGATTGCGCGCGCTCTTGCAAATAATCCGGACATCCTTTTCTGCGATGAAGCTACAAGCGCCCTTGATCCGCAGACAACGCGCTCGATATTAAAGCTCATCCGTGACATTCAGAAAAAAATGAACCTTACTGTAGTAATGATTACGCATCAGATGGAAGTAGTCCGCGATGCATGTGATGAGGTTGCAGTCCTTGACAGCGGAAAAGTAGTAGAGCAGGGAACTGTAGCGGAGATTTTTGAAAATCCAAAAAGCAGCGTTACAAAGGACTTTCTTTCGCATATTACCGGTGCGGAATCTACAAACGAGTCAGAAAGGGAAGACGGCATGAACATCGTGCACTGGGCAAGTGATGAAGGCCGCTATGTCCTTCACTTTACAGGTAAGTCTCCTGACAAAAGCCTCGTTTCTGAAATCTCAAAAAAATTTGATGTTGACGTAAACATAAAGGCCGGCGGAATCCATAAGCTTTCTGCAAACGAAAAAGTCGGAATCCTTCTGGTTGACATTACGGGCGAAGAAAAGAATGTAAAGGATTCTCTTGCATATTTAAAAGAAAACGGCGTAATTACGGAGGTTGTATAATGAACTGGAGTCAATTGTTTAGGCTTGTGCTTCCGTCTACTTTGCAGACATTGCAGATGGTTTTATTTTCTACTTTATTTTCTCTGCTGCTGGGTTTTCCGCTCGGAGTCCTTCTGTGCGTTACAAGCCCGTCAGGAATATCTCCGCGTCCGGCACTAAATCAGATTGTAGGAAAAATCGTAAACGTGCTACGTTCGTTTCCGTTCCTTATTCTGATGATTCTGCTTTTTCCGCTTTCGCGACTTATTCTTCATAAGACAATCGGAACGACTGCAACAATCGTGCCGCTTTCAATAGCCGCCGCTCCGTTCGTTGCCCGCGTCATAGAGTCCTCGCTCAACGAAGTTGATCCTGGCGTTACGCAGGCCGCCCGCTCGATGGGTTCGACAAACTGGCAGATTATTTACAAGGTGCTTGTTCCGGAAGCGCTTCCTTCGATTGTGGCTGGCATTACGCTTACGATTATAAACCTGATTGGCTATTCGGCAATGGCTGGTGCAATCGGCGGCGGCGGATTAGGTGACCTTGCGATCCGCTACGGATATCAGAGGTTCCGCTCGGACATCATGATTGCGTCTGTCCTCATCATCATTGTTTTAGTTGAAGTGATTCAGTTCGCGGGAACAAAAATTTCTTCTGCGATGATGAAAAAGCGCTGAACTGATAAATGTCTCAGTTATAGGAAAAAGCTATAACTTGTGATATAAAAGTTGTATTAGAACAAAATTTAATTTTTTTGTATAAAGATTATGTGCTTGTTCAAGAGCACTGGTAAAACTTAAAAAAAATGTCCCGGATATAAGGGGCGGTGAACTATTACGGAGGTTCAGTATGAAAAAACTTATTTCGACAGTTGCAGCTCTTTTTACAGCAGCAGCTCTTTTTGCAGCAGGAAGTCAGGACGGCTCTTCATCAAATGTAATCAAGGTTGGAGCAACTCCTGAACCGCACGCAACTCTTCTTAACCTGATTAAAGATGATCTTGCATCGCAGGGCTATAAGCTTGATGTTATCGAGTTCACGGATTATGTAACTCCTAACGAAGCTCTTGAAGCTGGCGAGATTGATGCAAACTATTTCCAGCATATTCCTTATCTTGATTCATTTAACAAGGAACGCGGATATCACCTTGTAAATGCTGGTGGCGTTCATGTTGAACCGATTGCTCTTTATTCAAAGAAGGTAAAGTCACTTTCAGACATTAAGGCTGGTTCTACAATTGCAATTCCGAATGATCCGACAAACGAAGGACGCGCATTGCTTCTTCTTCAGTCAGCTGGCCTTATCAAGCTCAATCCAAAGGCTGGAATTGAAGCTACAACGCTTGACATCACTTCAAACTCAAAGAACCTCAAGTTCTCTGAAATCGAAGCTGCTTCATTACCGCGTGTTCTTCCGGATGTTGACGCTGCAGTTATCAACGGAAACTACGCAATCCCGGCAGGTCTTGTTGCAAGCCGCGACGGACTTTTTGTTGAAGGAAAAGATTCTCCATATGTAAACATCGTTGCAGTTAAGGCTGGAAACGAAAAGAAAGCTGGAATCAAAGCCCTTGTAAAGGCCCTTCAGTCTGAAAAGATTGCAAAGTACATCAAGGAAACATACAAGAACGGTGAAGTTGTAATCGCCTTCTAAAAAAATTCTCTCTGAAAAAAAAATTAAAAATACAAAATTAAAAAATGTGCATTTAAAAATGTAAGATAAAATTCTCCTAAAGTGAAGGAGCTGTCAGTATGGCGGCTCCTTTTTTATTTGAAGCAGAAATATTTGAAGCAGGGGATTGACGAAAAAGTTATTTTATTATCTTATTGAACAATTTATTAAAATTCATTAAATTATAAGTATTAATTCTTTTTTTAGGAGCTATAATCCATGAGCGTTAGAGTTGCTATTAATGGTTTTGGCCGCATTGGCCGTTTGGCTTTCCGTCAGATGTTTGAAGCTGACGGTTATGAAGTTGTTGCTATCAACGATCTTACAAGCCCAAAGATGCTTGCTCACCTTTTGAAGTATGATACAGCACAGGGTGGATTTATGGGTCGCATCGGTGAAGGTAAGCACACTGTATCTTCAACAGATGACTCAATCATCGTAGACGGCAAGGAAATTAAGATTTCTGCTGAAAAAGACGCAGCAAACTGCCCGTGGGCAGCAAACAAGGTAGACGTTGTTCTTGAGTGTACAGGTTTCTACTGCGCTAAGGACAAGGCTGCAGCACACATCACAGCTGGTGCAAAGAAAGTTGTTATTTCAGCTCCTGCTGGAAACGATCTCCCGACAATCGTATTCAATGTAAACCACAAGACTCTTACAAAGAATGACAACATCATCTCTGCAGCTTCTTGTACAACAAACTGCTTGGCTCCAATGGCTAAAGCTCTTAATGACTATGCTGCAATCCAGTCAGGCATCATGTCAACAATCCACGCTTACACTGGCGACCAGATGATTCTTGACGGTCCACAGCGCAAGGGTGACCTCCGCCGCTCAAGAGCTGGTGCTGCTAACATCGTACCAAACTCAACAGGTGCTGCAAAGGCTATCGGTCTTGTAATTCCTGAATTGAACGGAAAATTGATT
>CACYCX010000074.1 GCA_902772975.1 uncultured Spirochaetaceae bacterium | reverse complement strand
GTATCAGGCTTTGACGGAACTGCCGCGCGGTCAGTTTCAGATCCTTCTGTCTTAATATTTGACTGGCCGCTAATCTGGGCTGGCACGGTCTCCGCAATTGCTTCCGGATATGCTCCAAGCCCGTCGATTTTTCCGTTAAAATATACTACATCCGCTTTTTTTGCCTTGTTTTCTGAAGCAGTAACTGAACCTGATGAGCCGCCTGAATCTCCCGATGACGGAGAATCAACAAGATTCGTGCAGGAGAAAACTGTTAATGTAATTAAAACAAGAAATGCAGCGGCTTTGACTGCCTTCAGGAGCGGCAACTGAGTACCCCCCCCCGACTCTTCGATTGTATAGTGTTTATTAAATGAAGCATATTCTAAGGCCCAAAGGAAATTAATTTCTTTTTAAAATTATAACACGCTATTTTTTATTATTCCACCTTTGGTTATTCAAAAAATGAATTTTTTTCCTATGTAATCTATTGTCCGCCCTTGTGTTTTACATAGGCATTCCCGTTAGGCGCCCCGGGCGTTTGGGGCGTTGAAACATACCAGTCATTTCCGCAGGCAGCTGCAATTCCTTCATTCACGGATATCAAATGCGGATTCTTCCTCGAAAACGAGCGCGTTGTCGCAGTTGTATCCGCTTCAAATTTAAATGCGCATTCAGGACTTCCGTCTCCAGCCCAAACGCCGGCTTCGGTTGCAATGCACGCGGCCTTTTTGAGGCTTGCCTTTTTCCATTCACCGGCATTCTTAAGATAATCCGCCTTGCAGTAAAGAAGCGCGTCTAGAATGCGGCCGCTGTTTTTGTCACGAAGAAGAATTACATCCGCGCTGCTTCCAAGCCTTGAATCAAAGCTGTCAAAATATAAATCGCGCGCGCCATCCTGCGCATCAGGCTCACTGCAAAGCGAAAGATTATTTCCAAGCTCGTCAACGCATTCATCAGCAAACTTTCGCATATGGACTACAATGTATTCGCCTTTTTTAACTTCAACTGCAGGAAACTCATAGCTGTCATCGTCATTGGCACTGTACAGCTCAAGCCCAAAAAGATTTCCTGATGTTGCAGCATAAAGCTCGATATACTCATATGCATTTTTTTTGGGATTAGTCTTGTCCCTGAGTTCACTTAAAAAAAGGCACGGAATCCTGTCGTTAAAGCCGAAAAACGGAATGCTGAATGTAAGAGTATTGCCGTTTTTATCACGGATTTCACTGTAAAGCTGATACCGCATTCCAAGCACGGAAGGAATTTCAAAAACATAATCTACAGTGCGTCCGTCATTTTTTACGACGGCATTTGCCTTCGAAGTAACCGATGCAAGTTTTTTAAGCGCCGTACTTTCATCATCCAAAACAGAAATGACTGCCTCATTGACAATGACTTCCTTTGAAAAATCAATGCTCATTGTACTTGAATCAGTAAGGCGTATATTTTTTATTTCGGGCGTTGAATAATCGCCGTCCAGAAGCTTTATGCCTTCAGCCGTAATCTGACATGATGAATGTGAAATCCAGACAAGCACCATTGCCACAAGCATTAAGCTTCCAAAAAAATAACGCACAAGAAATTTAACATCGTTTGTTTCGTTCATAAAAACCTCCAGTAAAAAACGCATTGCCACAAACTTCGTTTAAGATTGCGGCCACATATAATGAATAGGTTTTTTATGGGCAAAACACAGAATAAAATAAAAAAAATCACGAAAAAAAAGCCTGTCACCGTTTAATGACAGACTTTGAAATCTTATGGAGGATTGTATTTACATTCTTATCGTTTCAACCATATACCTGATTGAAGTTCCGGTAGAATCTTCTACAGTTTTTTCGACTACAAATACAAGGCCTTTTTTTGAAGAGTCCCTGAAAATGCGTACGATTTTATAACCGGTTACGCCTTTCCGTTTTATGTCAGGTGAACCGATTTTGTATTTCTTAACAAGGTTTCCGCTTTCATCTTCAATATCAAGATTGATGTAAAAGCTTGATCTTGATTCAATTCCCTTTCCGTAGAAAGTCGGAACAAGCTGAACTTTGTAAACGGAGCCTGATTCATTTCCGTCAAAATTCCTGAAGCGGATTTCGTCAGTGCCCTTTTTGTTTATATCCTCACAGACATAAAGGACGTTTTCCGCATCAGCAGTCTTGCAGTCATAGCGCTTGATGTCAAGGTAATGACGGGCAAACAAATCTTCATAAATCTGCTTTCCTGATCTTGAAGACATAGGCTCCAGGTTCTTGTAAACCTCGCCTGAAACATATTCGTTCCGCTCTACATCAATTGTATAAATCTCAGCGTACGGCTGATACTTTTTGTCAGTCTTTCCGTACTGACCGAATATATATATTCTTCCGTCTTTTGAAAAACCAATGTCATTGAAAGCCGCTGCATCTCCGGCAAAGCTAGCCATTGCAGCAGCAGTAAGCATTGTGAAAGCAACCAGGAATTTCTTCATTTTCCCCCCTCAAAGGCTATGAAAAAGCTTATTCTCTTCTTTATAAATATCGGTATTCAAAAAGCAAGTCTTTACTAAAATTTTCTTTGCTTATATTATTTAACCATACTTATGACCCTAAAATCAAGAAATCATTATACTTTTTTTCTGGCATCAATATTTTTTGCAGTGACTGTCCTTACGGGAATTTTTTTTATATACAGCCTGATTCATCAGGATATCTCGTCGCGTCCTCAGGAATATTTATTTACGCTCAAGGGCTTTTCGATTTTCAGGTCAAATCCGCTTTCTGTAGCAGCCGGAATTTTTCTGCTTTCACTTTACCTTCCCGTAACTGCGTTCTATCTTTTTGCTCACTTTGAAAAAACACCGTCAACAGAAATAATTTATTTTTTGTTTTTCCTTCTGGGAATTCTTCCGGAGCTTTCAAGATTGTTAATTCCTCTCTGCACTACTCCTGAATCTTTTTCGTCAATCGCAACTTTTACCGGGCGCTTTCTTTTCTGGGGAAGGACAATTTGCGCGGTGGGATTTTTCCTTGGCGCATACATGGGTGAACAGAACCAGAGAATCAATGTCGAGCAGAACATCATAATTACGACAACAGTAACTCTTTTTCTGGCAACGCTGCTTCCCGTAAACACTACATCAGTAACAAAAACATTTTCCGTAAAATGGGGATATGCCTCGGCAATCTACATCTTCCAGTCGCTTATAATTATTCTGGCACTTGCCTCATATGCGATTCAATATTATAAGACTGAAGACAAGAATCAATTGAAGATTGCACTCTATCTAGTACTTGCACTGGCAGGAAAAATCATCATAACTGCAAGCGGAATTTTTACCGTAATAACCGCGGGATTTTTTCTTCTTATCTTGGGAACATTTAATTATCTTGAACTGGTTCACAAAATGAACATGTGAGCAACGCCACCCAATAAAACAGGAATCAAAAGATTATCAAAGTCCTTTAAAGGAAGCATTTCTATAACCATGCCGCAGACTGCTACAATAAGCGCTACTTTTGTACACCGGCATATTGCAAAGCACGAAATAAAAATCGCCACAAAGCAGGTAAGGCTTCCGGCACATGTTTTGCCGCCTGTAAACGGAATATGGAGCCGCCCGAATAATTTTCCGCCTAAGCTTGCTAAACCGTCCCCGAATGCAAGGGCTAGTATTCCGATTGTTGCAGGCTGCAAAGGCCAGAGTATTGCAGCGCTGATTATTCCAAGAACAAGTGTTAACGGTCCCAGAACAAACCGGCCGTTATCGCGTTTTCGGGCGGCGATATCCGTGACAAGCGAAATGACAGGGACATCGATTCCCCTTAGCGAAAGCAGCTGGGTTATCGAATAACCGGCTGCAGCAAGTGCAAGAAGGACAAGCGTAAGACCGTAATTCCAGTAAAGCAGGAGCGGCACGAATGCAGTGCACATGTGAATTGATTTTCTGAAAAATTCCTTGTAAAGGCTGTTTAGATATTTTCGCCAGAGCGCGCCTGCATAAGTACAAAACAATCTCACTGCGCAAGACCTTTTTCACCATAAAGCACGCGCGGAATATCCATATAGATCGCCGGCTCAAACTGCGGGTTCGGGCGGATTGTGTATTGTAAATTCTGTTCTGCAAGGTTACTTCCCGGAAGGCGTACCATAGATTCCTGATTTCTCGTAAGCGCATCCCAGTAGCGCAGTGAATTCTGGAACTGCACGATTGACTGCGCATTCAGTCTGCTGTCACCGCTCTGGCGCGCGAGACGGTAAAGGCTTACGCCAAGATTGTTGGAAGCCTTCAGGTATGTTTCAAGCATATCGACTGATTCAGCCTGAACCTGAGGAAGTACGATGCCGTGCTTTTCTTTTTCCAGATCAAGGAATGAAAGAAGCCTCTCGTAATTTCCCTGCGCGGCGTAATTATCGTTTTTCAATGAAAGTGTATTTCCGAGCGCAAGCATAAGGTGCGTATCAGAATTAATCTGCTGCGAAGACTTGATGAAGTTTCCGAGCGCGCTGTCGTATTCACCCTTTCCGTAATTGATGTAACCCATTCTGTAACGGATTGAAGGAGTATCATTGAAATTTTCAACTGCCGAGCCGTAATTTCTTAACGCGCCGTCAAGATCACCTGAAATAAAATAGTCAAGGTCGCCCATATCTGAATACATGATTCCGACATTCTTATCGCCATCAAAAGCGCCCGCTCTGTGCCTGTCCTGGAAAAGCTTGAGTCCGTCAGCAAAAGTATCCTGCGCAAGAATATATTCACGACCGTAAACATATTCCTCACCCAAAAGCCTGTAGTTGTTTATCTGCTTGTAAACATCCTTCTTCTTAAGTTCGCGGGCTTCATCAAACAGCTTCTTCGTTACCTGAAGTGACTGAAGCGCCTTTGTGTGATCTCCTGCCTCAACAAAATAGCGGGAAAGATTGTAATGCGCAATCGGATTTTTCGGCGCGGCCTTTTCTGCAATCAAAAGCATATCGCGGACATCCTCGATTTTTTCACGAAGATATTCCTGCGCTGCCGGAAGAGGACCAAAAAGCTTATCCATGAGGTAGCCGCTCATTTCTATCCAGTCAGACGGAACGAGGGCCTTAACCTTTGTCTTTTCGCCTGTGTAGAATCTTTCCTTCAACATCAAGACATTTCTGAGCTGATCTGTGCGGATGTTATACCGGAGCATTCTTGAAAGATACAGATCATTCTGACCGTAAAGCTGAATGAGAAGTGAATACTGCTGGAAAGCGTTTTCGAATTTTGAAGGATCTTTTTCGGTTCCCCATTCAAGGTAAGTATCACCGAGCAGAAGAATTCCTTCAGGATCATTTATGTAATAGTCAAGAATTTCACGCTTAACTAAATGCTCGCATTTTTCGTAATTTGCAAGGTCTTCAAGCTCCATCTGAACATATTCAAGACCGGCCTGCTTATCGTGATCAAAGCGGCGCAGTATCTGCTCATACATGTGCTCTGCCCTGTCATACTGCTTGTGCTCCCGGTATCCCTGCGCGTATCTGAAGAACCATTTTTTCTTCGGCTTGAATTTAAGCGCTTCATTGAATTCAAGTTCAGACTGCGGATAATCATCGTTCTGCAAAAGGACATAGCCCTGCTTGTAGTGCTTTTCCGCCATAACAGGATTGTAGATGAGTTTATATGAAAGGTATCCGATGCAGAAAAGAATCATCGCGGCAAATGTTCCGATTATAAGGGCCGGTATGATTCTGTTTCTGAGCTGATACTGCAATGACTGCTTGTAGGCTTCGTATTCCGCCGCCGTTCGCCTTTCAAAATCGCGTGGAACAGAAAGTGAAATGTCAAGAAGCTTTTCAAGGTGACCAGCAAGCTGACGCGCGGTAACTTTCTTTATGATTTTTTCAATTACTTCAAAGACGACATCATCTGTAAATTCATTTTTTACGATTAAGTCTTCTACAGTCAGGCGGACATTAAGAGGATATTCTGAAAGATTCTTTTTGAATTTTTCGTATTCTTCTTCTGTAAGTGTATTCTTTGGTTTTCCGTTAGTCTGAAGACCGCCGCTGAAATCCGGTTCAGAAAGCTTAACCTTTCCGTCCTTTCCAAACGGATCTGCGTCTGTATCTGTAAAGCCTGCGATATTAAAGTCATCGTCAAAGCCGCCGGCCAGCTCAAAATCGCTTCCGGCGCCGTCGCCTGATTCACCGGAAAGCTGCGAGTCAGTATCGGGAATATTAAAGTCGCCCATGCCGCCGTCAGCACCATCTGAAGCCGGCTGTCCGTCAGGAGCGCCCATATCAAAATCAGCTCCGGCGCCTCCATTATCTGCACCCGGCATTCCGTCAAGGCCGCTTGTATCGCCGAAATCCATGTCGCCGAAATCGACCGGGATATCAGCAGCGCCGGCGCCTTCGCCTTCAGGCATGGCGCCCATATCAAAGCCGGTGCCGCCGAGATTCATACCGGACGTATCGCCGAAGTCGACGCCTGCATCTGCGCCGGCCGGATTATCTAAGCCTGATGTGTCGCCAAAATCAAAACCGGCGCCGTCTGCTGTATCTGTGCCCGCGTCTGTTCCTGTATCTGTTTCAGCGCCGAGGCCGTCCATTTCAGGAATTGAGCCTAAGTCAAAATCTGCGCCGGCGTCTGTGCCTGCATCACCAGAATCTGAAGCAGGCGCCTCGTCTGAAAGTCCGTCAAGGCCGCTTGTGTCTCCAAAGTCGATGTTGCCCATGCCGGACGTATCGCCGAAGTCGACGCCTGCATCTGTGCCGGCCGGATTATCTAAGCCTGATGTGTCGCCAAAATCAAAACCGGCGCCGT
>CACYCX010000073.1 GCA_902772975.1 uncultured Spirochaetaceae bacterium | reverse complement strand
CAAAATGCGACATTGCAAGAATCCAGGTGCTCTTTGGAAAAGACGTGAAGATTGCCGTTCAGGACCCTGCGTATCCTGTTTATGTAGACGGCTCTGTAATTATGGGAGCTGCCGGCGAGAACGAAGGAACAGGTTATAAAGGCGTAACTTACATGCCGTGCGTTCCGGAAAATAACTTTTTCCCTGATTTGTCAAAAATCCAGCCGAATTCGCTTATTTATTTCTGCTCGCCGAACAATCCTACAGGTGCAGTTTCTACAAAAGATGAACTCAAGCGCCTTGTTGATTTTGCAAATAAAAACGGCTGCATAATTATTTTTGACGCCGCTTACCGTGAATTTATCCGCGATCCTTCCCTCCCGAAAACAATTTTTGAAATTGAAGGAAGCCGCACGTGTGCAATTGAAATCAATTCATTCTCAAAACCTGCCGGCTTTACAGGTGTCCGCCTCGGCTGGTCGATTGTCCCGAATGAGCTTAAATTCAGCGACGGAACTCCTGTAAACAAGGACTGGAACCGAGTGATGACGACGCTTTTCAATGGTGCTTCCAATATCGCGCAGTACGGCGGACTTGCCGCTTGTGACGAAGAGGGCCTTAAGGAAATGAAGTCAGTCATTGACTACTATCTGGAAAACGCCCGGCTCATCAAAAATACAGTCGAAGGTCCTAATTTCAAGGCTGCCGGCGTAGAGGTTTACTTTACAGGAAACTCGCCGTATTTGTGGGTAAAATTTCCTGGAATCAAAAGCTGGGATATCTTTGACAGAATCCTTGACGAATGCCGCGTAGTTACAACGCCGGGCTCAGGCTTTGGACCGGCAGGCGAAAGCTTTATCCGTATAAGCGCCTTTGGTCATCGCGCCGATGTCGAAGAAGCATGCAGCCGTCTTTCTAAATGGAAGATATAGTCATTCCTGCTGAAAGTTGTATCCATTATATAGAAAAATAAAAAAAAACGGCTGTCCTTTTTTAGAAGCACGAGGTCTTCCTCAATTGCTTCCGGGGCAGCCTTTTTTTTAACGAATTGCCGGCACTAAATTCATGCAGGAATATTAGAATGTCTTTTTGTAGCCGATGCTTGCCTTAACATCCGGCTTGAATTTTCCCATAAAGTCAATTATTCCGAAGCTTGCAATAAGGTTTACTTCTCCGCCGAATACAGGAATCTTTGTAAATGGCGTAACATATGCGTTCGGCTTTATCGTACCAGTTTCGCCTTTCTGGTAAAGCTCTACAAAATCAAGCAGCGCCATATCCTTTACGGAACAGATGAGGTTTACACCCAGAGTTGCGTTTGATGTCTTTGACTTAAGCGAATCAGTATATATGGAAAGACATCCTCCAAAGTTATCGTAAACATAATCGAGCTCGTCAACATCGTTTTTATTCAGGCTGAAAAATGAAAGGCGGACGTGAGTTTTGCCGATAACAACGCGCGGTTCTACAATCAGGCTGAAAATATCATTAGAAAAATCATGGCCGTTCATGTCCGGATGCGGCTTCATGTCTGACATCCCGAAGTGAACCAGAAACGAGTTTTCGTTATTCTGGCCCAAAAGCATCGAAGCGCCGCCGTGAATGTAGACCGTGTCGATTACAAGGAATGCGCCTTCATATTTTTTATCCCTGTTGACAAGCGGAACTCCTGCGCCGGCTGCAAGATCAATCGTAAGCAGATCGAGCGCACACATAAGGCGCAGGTCAAGATTTGCCTTCTTTAATTCGTAATCATTTTTTTCATTGTTGAAATAAAGCGAAAAGCCGCCTGCCAGAGGAGCAGAATGAAGCTTTGCCATGTACGAGCCGCCTACGCCTTCATAGTAAAAAAGCCCCCTTCCGTAAAGGCCTGAGCTTGTGTCCAGGATGTGCGAGGCAGTTTTCTGAATTCCAAAAATTCTTGTCATTGAAGAGTCGCTTCCAACGCCCTCGCAGTTTCCAGCAAAAAGTGAAAAGTAATTTGTGACTACTTCGTTAAGCTTGTTGTATGTCAGGGAAAGCTCGTTTATCCTTAATGTTGAATCCTGTCCCTTGAAAATATCATTTGAAGTAAGGTCTTTTGATTTGATGCTGAGTTCGCCGCGTAAAATGGCAATGTTTCCCAGCGAAATCTGTCCGCCGGCATATCCTTTAAATGGAATTGAAAAATCTGTTCCGGAATCGTCATTTACAACCCAATTTCCGCCTGCAAGACCTCCCGCATAGCTTGAAAAGGAAACTTCAGCTGCAACCGGAAAAATTGCGGCAAAAACAGTTAATATTAACCCAGTGATAATTATTTTGCTGTTAATTTTCATATTATACATTCCTTCTTTATGATTATCGGCACGAATATGAGATTTTTCCATATAAAATGCATTAAATCACCCGAAAAAATGATTTTTTTAACGTTACTGAAAATGTATCTCTACAAAAAAAAATTTTTACTTGACTTCTACCACAGAAAGTATAAAATAAAATGATATGAGTGATTATCTTGATATTAACAACGAAGAGTTGCTGAAGGACTTTTTTACTGAAGCAGAACAGCAGGTTGAAAATCTTGAAAGCAATATTCTTGTAATAGAAAGCGACCCGACGAACCATGACGCCATTGATGAAATTTTCCGTGCGGCGCATACCTTAAAGGGTGGTTCGGCGACCGTTGAAATGACAGAACTTTCTACTTTCACGCATACTGTCGAAGACGTTTTGGACGAGCTTCGGTCAGACAGGCTTTCTGTTACGGAAGATGTAGTTGACGTACTTTTAACCTCTATAGATGTCATTAAGGCAATGCTTGAAGCGCGTGCTAACGGCTCTGTCTATCAGGACGATGTAGAACCGTTGCTCGGACGCCTCCGCGGCTTCCTTCCAGAAAAACAGGACAAAAAAGGAAAGGCCGCTCCTAAGGCAGCAGCGCCTAAGCCGGCTCCGGCACCAAAACCGGAACCAGTTGCAGCACCTGCGGCAGCGGCTCCGTCTGCAGGCGGTTCAGACCTTACGGAATCTGAATATGCAGAGCTCAAGCAGTCTTGCGCTGCTGGCGAAAAGCTTTATTGCGTTGTAGTTCAGTTTGACGAAAATAACCCGATGAATTCCGTCGGCGGAATTCAGGTTTTTGCAGCGCTCAAGGCTCTGGGAACTGTCCTTAAGACAACTCCTGATTTTGATGCACTTTACGAAGATGAATTCTATCCTACGGTAAAATATTATCTTGCTTCTTCATCAACGCCATCTGATATTGAAGATGTTGCGTTCCTTGATGATGTAACGCTGAGCACTGATGCCCAGCTTGTTACAGGCGGTACGGCTTCTGCATCTGCCCCTGCCGCAGCCCCGGCTGCCGCACCGGCTCCAGCTGCTGCTGCCCCGACGCCTGCACCGGAACCGGCTCCTGCTCCTGTTGAACAGGCAGCTCCTGCGGCTACCGCTTCGGAACCAGAGCATAAAGCTGAAGAAGCTAAAAAGCCGGATGCTCCAAAGCCTGCGGCGGGAACTGGAACTCATATCCAGCAGGGCTCCGTTCTCCGCGTTGATTCTAAGCGTATCGACTATCTGCTTAACCTTGTTTCTGAAACTGTCATCATCAAGGCGGCTTTCAACCAGCATGCAACTTCGATGAGCGATATGCAGGTTCAGTTCCAGGCGCTTGATGCGTCTTACAGAGAGAAAATCCGTCGTATGTTTGAGCAACTCCCGGCATTCCTTGAGGAAATCGAAAATGGTGTTTCTGTAAAGGATATTAAGAGCAGCATCATTCAGGAATACGGCGATATCGTAACATATTTTGATCAGTTCGAAGCTGCCCTTAAGGCGCTTTCCGTTAAGTTCCGTTCTTCAACACAGAACCTTGGCCGCATTGCCAGTGAACTTCAGGAAGGCGTCATGAAAATCCGAATGGTTCCGATCAGTCAGATTTTCAGCCGCTTCCCGCGCGTAGTACGCGATTTGCAGCGTGACTTAAAGAAAAAGGTTAACCTCGTAATAGAAGGTGAAGATACAGAGCTTGATAAGACCGTTATCGACGATCTTCTTGACCCGGTAATGCACTGTGTGCGCAACTCTGTAGATCACGGAATCGAAACTCCGGAGATCCGTACAGCGGCCGGAAAGCCTGAGACTGGAACGCTCCTTCTTAAGGCTTCTAACGAAGGTAACCAGATTATCATCGATATTGCTGATGATGGTGCCGGAATCGATGTCGAAAAGGTCCGCAATAAGGCAATCCAGAAAGGACTTATCCATCCGAATAAAATCGTTTCGGATCAGGAAGCATATAACCTTATCTTTATGCCGGGCTTCTCGACAGCAGAAAAGATTACGAACGTTTCCGGCCGCGGCGTTGGTCTTGATGTAGTTAAGACTATGATTGAAAAGCTTAACGGAACTGTTTCTGTTACTTCCGGTCCTGGAAAGGGAACGAAGTTTACAATCAGGCTTCCGCTTACGCTTGCCATTATTCAGGGACTCCTTGTTCGCGTTGGAAAAGAGGTTTACTCAATTCCTATTACTTCAGTTATTGAAAGCCAGCGCGTTCGCCTTGAAGAAATCAACACGATTGATAACTATGAAGTTCTTAACGTTCGCAATGAGGTTATAAGCATTCTGCGCCTCAGCCGTCTGTTTAACATAAAAGATACTTCTGATAGTGAATACAGCTTTGTCGTAATCGTCGGAACTCAGGAAAAGAAGCTTGGTATTATGGTAGACGCTCTTATTGGTGAAGAGGATGTCGTTATCAAGCCTTTGCGTGACCAGTTTACTAATTCACCTGGAATTGCAGGAGCATCTGTTCTTGGAGACGGTTCTGTTTCGCTGATTATCGATGTAAGCCAGCTGCTTGAACTTGGCGTCCGGCAGGAAATCGATGCACAGCAGGTTCTTCCTCCTTCGGGTAGAGCTTAAGATGAATGCTGCTTATGGAGAGTGCAAGTATGACAGAATCACAGGTTAAACAAGTAGATACGGAAACAATAGAAGACGAAAAAGAGAATATGACCATCGTCGATTTTAAGATGGTTACATTCTCACTTGCCGGAAAGGATTATGCGATTGACATTATGAATGTAAAGGAAATCGCTAAGGCCGGCCGCTTTACTTATGTTCCGAATACACTGCCATTTGTTCTTGGTGTTTACAATCTTCGCGGCGATATTATTCCTATTATTGACTTGCGTAAGTTCTTTAATATTGAAGTTCCCGACCGCGAGGATGATGCGGTTGAGAACATGCTTATCGTCAATGTGGGTGAGCAGGTATTTGGTGTTGTAGTTGATGCCATCGATAAAGTTTTAGGCATCCAGAAAAGTACAATCCAGCCGCCGCACCCGCTGTTCGGTGACATTAACATCAAGTATATTTCGGGCGTTGTAGAGAGCGCAAAGCATCTTTACATTTTGCTCGATATTGAACGCATTTTCAATTTTAAGTTTGCAAAGGAATCAACGGCTGTTGCTGCGGAGACGTACACACCACCGGAGACAGCAGCGGGTGAAGCAGTTCCTGCTTCGGAGCGTCCCGCTCCGGCGGCGGCCTCAGAGAGTGCTCCGAAAGCCGCTCCTGTATCTGCGCCAGCTGCGGAAAAGACGGCTCCGGCAGATGAGACTGAAAGTGCGGATTATAAGTTTGTAGTAGAGGAACTCCAGAATCTTAAGAAATTCTATGTTTCTCCTGTAAACGAAACATGGTGTAAGACAAGGTTTAAGGAATGGGTTCAGGAACATGGCGGAAAGGCAGTGCAGCTTCAGTCAGCCGCCGATGCAGATCAGTTCCTTAAGGGCTTTACATCAAGAAATACCGGCGTTTTGTGGGATAAGGCATATGCAGAGGAGATTTACAAGCTTCTTCCTGATAACAGCGCAAAGCAGCTTATTGTCTGGAATCCTGGCTGCGGTCAGGGCTTTGAGGCATATTCACTTGCATGCGTACTGCGCCGCCGATATCCTGATTCAAAAATCAGGATTTATGCACATGAAACGGATTTGTTGAGCGTGTCAAATGCACCGCTTCTTACTGTTCCGGCAAAGTTTGCTGAGGACTGGTTCTCACCGTTTGTGACTAAAAAGGTGACTGGTGAGTTTACCTTTACACAGGATATAAAAGACATTATTATGTTTGAGTATCACGACATAATGAATTCTAATACCCTGCCTATGGTTGATATCATCTTCTCAAGAGATACGCTTTCATTCCTGACGCCAGAAGCTCAAAATGCAGTAATTGCAGATTTTGATGAAAAACTAAAAGGAAATGGAATTGTCGTTCTTGGTGAAAATGAGCAGATTGGCTCCGGATCTAGTTGGGGCGAAAAAACAGTTGGTTCGTTGACTTATTACAATAAGCAATAGCTATATCAAGGAGTGATGAATGAGAGTTGAGTATATCAATCCGTTTGTGGAAACTTCGTATCGTGTTTTGAAGGAAGTTTTAGGGGGAGCGGATGTTCAACGCGGGCAGCTTTCGCTGAAATCAGTAGCAATGCCTGTTATGGGCGTCGCCGCATTGGTTGGTTTGGCAGGAGATGTTGAAGGCCGTGTTCTTTTTGACATGACTTTTGAAACCGCGCTTAACATTGCATCTAAGATGAATGGGGAAACTTTAACTCAATTCGATGATCTTACTAAGGCAACAATCAGTGAACTTGCAAACCTGATTACTGCACAGGCTGTTACTAAGCTTCATGAACTTGGATTTAAGTTTGACCTTACACCTCCAGCATTGTTTGCCGGAGAAAAAATGGAAATTGCTGCTCTTGCTGGTTCCGCACAGAATGTAGAGGCACTTATCGTTCCTCTTATTACTGAGTTCGGAGAAGTTGAATTGAATGTCGCAATTCGTGAGCGCGCTGAATAATAAAGGGAGATAGAGATTATGAAGACAAAACAAGACTTTCCTACGATTAACGAGCGCCCGCCTGAGGGAACAAAAGCAGACGGAACAAAGTATCGTGTGCTTATTGTAGACGATTCTATGTTCGTTGCGAAGCAGCTCGGGCAGATTCTTACCAGTGAAGGCTATGAAATTGTTGCAACTGCTGCAGATGGAAAAGAAGGACTTGATAAGTACAAGGAACTCTGTCCAAATGTTGATATGGTAACAATGGATATCACAATGCCTAAGATGGACGGAATTACTGCTCTTGAGCAGATTATGGAATTTGACAAGAACGCTCATGTCGTAATGGTTAGTGCTCTTGGAAAAGAAGAGCTTGTGAAGAAGTCACTTCTTCTTGGAGCAAAGAACTATATCATTAAGCCTCTCGACAGAAAGAAGGTTCTTGAGCGCATCGCTGCTGCCTTAAAATCATAATTTACTGTTTTTACGGCTGATTTTAAATGCACCTCCTGAGGTTGGACTTTAAGTTCAATTTTAAGGGGTGTATTTTTTTTGCCTGGATTTTTGTCAGATTTCAAGTGCTCTGCGTTGACTACAAGATGATATTACATTATTATATCTGTTACATTCGATTTTAATTTTTCAGGTGGAAAGCCTGTGTTTGGAGTGAAAAAATGGGTGCATTAAAAGTTCTTCTTATTGTTGCATTTGCTATCATCAGCGTTCTTTTGGTTCTTCTTATTCTTGTACAGAATGACGAAGGCGGCGGAATGGGCGGTTTTATGAATGGTGCTGGAAGCGCAGCATTTGGTTCTCATTCTGTAAATGTAATCAATAAGGCTACTTTCGTTCTTGTTGCTCTTTTCTTTGTTACGGCATTTTGCATTGCCCGTCTCAACAAAAAGCCTGCTGTAAAATCAACACTTTCTCCTTCAGCAGTAGAAAACGTAGATACATCAGCCGGTGCAGAAGCAGATGACTTTGACTGGTATAAGTATGTTGATGAGGATGGAAACAAGGCAGTTCCTGAATCAGAAATCAACAATGCGGAATAACATTTATGCTTGAAGAAGTTTTTAGGCCTTCGTTCATAAATGTAAAGCTTGAGAGCTCCGAGAAAGAAGAATTGTTCGCGGAAATGCTCGAAACCTTTATCAGAAACGGCGTAGAAATTGACCGTGATAAAGCGATGGAGGCTCTTAAAAGCCGCGAGGAAAAGATGACTACTGGTATTGTTCCGGGAGTTGCGATTCCTCATTCCGTTTGTCCTGGCGTTACTAAGGTTGTCGGGGCAATCGGAATCAGTAAGAACGGTATTGAATTCGGTTCTCTTGACGGAAAGCCGGTTCATGTTGTCCTTATGTTTTTGTTTGGCGAAAACTGTACTGGACTGCATCTTCGCGTAATGCAGAAGATTGCGTTTATACTTAAGGATGAGGATTTTGTAAACAAGATTCTTGCGCTGCCATCAGCGGAAGCCGTTTACAATGAGATTTGTTCCCTTGAGGAGTCTGTTGAATAAGATGAATGAGAGCGAGCAGGATGTAATCGAGCATCTTCTTTTAGTTGAAGGAAAAGCAGCTGAGCTTGTTGAAGAGGCTCAGACTGAGGCTGATTCAAGATTAAGGGATGCCCGTGCAAAGGCAGATGAAGATTTCCGTTCGGGCTATCAGACTATAGTTTCAGAGCTTGAGTCTGATTATACGTCTAAGGCTTCCGCTCTTGATGAAAAACATTCACAGGATTTAAATTCATACAAAGAAAAAATTTTGCAGTCCCAAAAGGACATGCAGTCTTTTAATCAACTGCTGGATAAGGTCTTTCCGGCTGTGTGACATTTCTGGCGTGCGGGGTAGTTTATGGATCATAGCGGTGCTTCTGCTTATGTTTATGCCAAGGCATGCGGTATGCTTTCGCGTTCCTATGTCGGCCCTCGTGCTTCAAAACTCTTTTCTGTAAAATCACTTCCAGAATTATGGTCGCTTCTTTTTAAGGAAGAGGTTCCTTCCGTGCCTGAGGTTCTGCTTGCCCGCAAGATAGAAGAAAAGGCAGTAGAAAAATTTATGGGTGAATACGGCGGCCTTGTTTCGATGTATTCAAAACCTGACAAGATTGTCATTGACCTTCTTCATCATTACGATTTTGAAAACCTCAAGATTTTTGGTGGCGCGCTTGCACTTGGAAAAAAAGACAGGCCTCAGATAAACGACATTACTCCTTACAATATTTTAAATTACAAGGCGTGGCCTGATATTGCGCGTATTACACAGGATACAGAGCTTTCGTGGTATAATAAGGTTCCTGAGGTTCTGGAACAGCAGGCGCTCGACAACAGGCTTGACATTCAGTTTATAAAAACGATATGGAAATCTGCTTCTGCATTACCGGCCGCCGAAAGAAAGCCCGTTCAGGAGCTGATTGCGTTAAGATATTCGATTCAAAATATGCTTTGGGTTTTGCGCTTAAAGGTGTATTATAAAATGAGCGCCGAAGAAATAATTGAGCGCCTTGCCTTTCTGGATCGAAGCGCGGGAAAGGATGATGTCCTTGCCGGAAAGGCTCTGGAAATTATCGATAAAAATGCGCTTTCGTATGACGACTGGGCTTCGTGGAAATATGCAGATTATTTGAATCCGCACGAAGAGGGCGTTGTATGGTCGGTAGATCCAAGATGGGTAGAGGAGCGCGCCAAAAAGGAATTTTTCCGCAAGGTGCTTAAAAATTTCCATATCTATCCGTTTACGGCTATGGTTCTTGTTTCGTGGTTTTTTATTAAAGCGCGCGAGCTTGATTATATACGGACTGCGGTAGAAGCGCTCCGAATGGATATAGACGAAAATCAGGCATTGGAGATGTCTGGAATTTAAAATTTTGTTAGTACTGTTGTGCAAAGGTGATTGAATATGGCAAGAACAACGCAGATGCGTCTTATTGAACTTATGGTCCTTAAGCAGGATATTGAGGCAGTCCTGGCTTTTTTAGGGAAGAACGGAAATTTTCAGTTTCAGTCTGACCTTGACGAAAAGACTGTTCCTGATTCCGTAGAAAATAAGGCAAAAAATTATCTTGCCCAGCTGGAGCAGGCGCGCGCATATCTGGGAATTGATGATTCTTGCATTGACAGCGGCTCCAAAGATTTTAAATCAACGCCCCTTATTTCAGAAAGCGATTACGATGAAATTCAGAATATACTTGATTCTGTTTCTAAATTGTCGGAGCAGGAATCAACGGAACGCGATAAGCAGAAGCGGCTGACGGAGGCATATAAGGAGGCGCTTTCTTTTTCTAATCTTAAGGCGTCATATTCAGAGCTTGAGCACCTTTCGTTCCTGTCGCTTAAAATCGGTAAGATAGATCCGGGCGTGCTTGATGAGCTTAAGTTTGCCGTAGGAAGCCGCGGAATTATCATTCCGCTAGGCGAAGACAAAACCAGAATTCTTGCTGCTTCTTCAAAGAAGGGACGCTTTGCGCTTGATACTGAGCTTTCACGATACGGCTTTATCCCGATGGAGATTCCTAAGGATTTTAAGGGAATTCCTGATGACATAATTGAGTCGTTTAAAACTCAGATTGCAGAGTGCGACAAAAAAATCGAAGATTATTCAGCAGAGCGTAAGAATTTTTCTGAGACGCATGACGATAAGATTTTAAAATATCTTGCATCGCTTTCGCTTTCAAGCCAGATTTTTGATACAAAGGAAAAGCTTGAGGCAACGCAGATGGTATACCGGATTACAGGCTGGATTCCGTTTTCTGACAGCATCGAGATGATGAAAAAGCTTGATCAGCTTACGGAAGGCCGCATTTCAATCCGTGAATATTTACCGGAGGAAGTTCCGAGCATCGTTAACGGACACGAAAAAGTTCCTGTTCACCTTGAAAACGGAAAATTTGTAAATTCATTCAAGCGGATGATTTTCAGTTACGGCTCTCCGGTTTACGGAACGATTGACCCGACTCCGTTTGTTGCAGTTTTCTTTACTGTTCTTTTTGGAATTATGTTTGGCGATGCCGGTCAGGGACTTGTGTTCCTGCTCCTTGGTCTTCTTATGGCAAAGAATGTAATTAAGGTAGGCGGCTGGAATAAGTTTGCTCCGATTTTTATTGCGATTGGAATTACAAGTACTGTAATGGGCGTCCTTACAGGCGAGTTCTTTGGAACTGAAGTCGTACTTGAACCGTTTGCACGATGGGTTACGGGCTTGTTCGGCGAACCAAGGAATCAGATTCTTCATATGATGCCGCAGTCAGATCCGGAATCAATAAAGCGGATGTTCATGTTCTTTGGATTTTCAATTGCGGTTGGTTTTGTAATCAATTCAATCGGCCTGATATTGAACATCGTAAATAATTTTATGCGCAGAAGGCCGGGACATGCGCTTTTTGGAAAGACAGGAATTTCGGGTGCGTTCTTCTTCTGGTACATCGTGGTGCTTGTAATAAGGATTGCGGCTTTTGGCCACAAGATTAATGTTTCGGATTGGGTTATAATCGGAACTGCACTTTTTCTTTCTGCATTCGGGGAGCCGTTTACGCGCCTTGTAGAAGGTGAGCGCCCGGTACTGGAAAACGGGCTTGGTACGGCCGTGATTGAGGCTGTAGTCGAGATTCTTGAAATTGTTTCAAGCTACCTTTCAAATTCAATCAGCTTCCTGCGTGTAGGCGCGTTTGCACTTTCGCATGCGGTTCTTGGCTTTATCATTTTAACGATGATGGAAATGGTCGGCGGCGTCGGCGCTGTTGCCGTCGGTATTTTGGGAAATGCGCTCGTAATCGTACTTGAAGGAATGATTGTTGCAATTCAGGTAATAAGGCTTCAATACTACGAGTTCTTCTCTAAATTTTTTAACGAAACAGGAAGAGAATTCAAGCCGTTCTGTTTTGAATACAAAAAGGCATAAAACGTTTAGAAAACGATTTTATATAAATAACCATATAAGGAGATTTTTTATGAACAAGAAAATTATTGCTTTAGCTGCGATTCTTCTTTGTTTTGCAACTGCAGGAATTTTTGCGGAGCGTTCGGAGGATGCTTCAAGTGAGACTGCCGTAGAACAGACAAGTAATTCAGATGCATTCAAGTATATCGCTGCTTGTCTTGCTGTTGGTCTTGCGTGTATTGCAGGTGGTTCTGCTGTTGGAAAGATTGGTTCAGCTGCAATGGGCGCAATGAGCGAGAATGCTGAGCTTTCAGGAAAGGCACTTCCGTTTGTTGGTCTTGCTGAGGGTATTTGTCTCTGGGGATTCCTTGTAGCCCTTTTGATTATAATTCTTTAGGTTTTTAATTGGATTATTTTATTATTGGCGAGAGGGAACTCGTCCTTGCTTTCAGTCTTGTCGGCGTAAGCGGTGCAGTTGCGGTAAACCGTGACGAGGCGCTTGATGCTTTTAACAGAGTTACAGGAAAGGGCGGGGCGGTTTCTTCTCCTACAAGTGGAAAAAGGCCTAAGATTCTCATATTGACAGAGCAGGTTGCCATGTTCCTTGAAAAAGAAATTATGGAATGGCAGCTTGGCGCTGACTATCCGCTTGTTGTCGAAATCCCAGGTATCAATGGCCATATGTCGGGTCGCAGGACGCTTACGGATTCAATCCGCGAAGCAATCGGCATTCAGGTTTAGGGCATAAAATATGGAAGAATTACGGTCTACAGATATTCTTGATAAAGAAATTGAATCGGATGCCAGAAAAAAAGCAGAGCAGATTCTCAAATCGGCAGACGAGGAATGCAGGAAAATTCTTTCGCTTGTTGAACAAAGGCTTTCAGAGGCGCGAAAGGAAAAGCAGGCTCTTTACGAGAAAAAAATTGAGCATTATGCAAAGGATATAGATGCTTCGCTTCCGCTGGAAAAGCAGCGCTTTAAGGCTTCATTTATCGGAGAGTCTGTTTCGGCGGCTGTTGATGAATATTTAAAAAATCTCGGGCAGGAAAAAAGACTGCTTCTTGCCCTTTCCTTGCTTGACAGGTTCATGCCTGTTATTGGTGAAAAAAAAGTCAGCGCATATGTTTATGGTTTTGACCCGGAAAAAGTTAAGCCGCTTTTAAGCAAAAAGCTTTCCGGTCAGCTTGCTTCATGCGGGCAATTGAAGAATGCGCCTCAGTCTGAAAGAAAGACTGAGATTAATGAAGGAATTATTATTGAGGCAGACGATAAGAGCTTCCGCTGCCGTATGACTGTTGAAGAACTTGTTTCTGAAATTCAGGATAAATATGCAGGCGAGCTTGCCGAGTCACTTTTTGGCGGGAGGATTCCTGAATGATTGAAGGAAAAATTACACGAATATCAGGTCCGATTGTTTTTGCAGAAGGCCTTGAAGGCTGCGGCTTGTACGATGTCGTAAATGTCGGCGAAAAGCGGCTTATTGGTGAAATCATCAGGCAGAATTCGGGAAACGCAACTATTCAGGTATACGAGGATGTTACCGGAATGAAAGTCGGCGAGAAGGTTGAATGTACGGAGCGCCCTCTTTCAGTACGCCTCGGGCCGGGGCTTGTCGGAACAATTTATGATGGAATCCAGCGCCCGCTTAAGGCGATGTACGAGGATAAAGGTTCATTCCTGCTTCCTGGACAGAGGACCGAGCCGCTTGATGTAAGTAAAAAATGGCATTTTGTTCCATGCCAGGGCATTCAGGGCGGCTCAGAGATAAAAGCAGGTCTTCCGCTTGGAACAGTGCAGGAGACAAGCTCAATCCTTCACACGATTATGGTGCCGCCCTATGTTAAAGGCAAAACGCTTAAGTCGTTCAGCGGCGAGGGCGATTACACGATTGACGAGGTAATTGCGGTTACTGAGCTGGATGAGGAAATCAGGCTTGCGCAGTACTGGCCTGTACGTAAGCCCCGTCCGTATTCTGAAAAGCTTTCGGTCAGCGAGCCGCTTATTACAGGACTTCGCGTAATCGATGTTTTCTTTCCGCTTTCTAAGGGCGGTACGGCTGCGATTCCGGGCGGCTTTGGT
>CACYCX010000072.1 GCA_902772975.1 uncultured Spirochaetaceae bacterium | reverse complement strand
GCATCCGTTACATCTTCAAGGCGCATTGTGCACATAATTTCAATTCCGGAAGTGTTAAGCTTAAGGCGTTCAGCTCGGCTTTTTATCTGGCTTGCCGATTCTTCGCCGCTTACATATAGAATTCGTCCTTTTATCGTTCGTGCCGCGTTACAGGCCGCCTGAATCAAAAGCGTTGATTTTCCGATTCCGGGTTCGCCGCCTAAAAGAATTGCAGAACGCTTCATTGCTCCGCCACCTAAAACACGGTCAAATTCCTGAATTCCGGTCATAAGGCGGCTTTCTTCCATAATCTTTACGGAATCAAGCGGCACCGTCTTTGCCTTTACGGCCGCATTCCCCGATATTATTGATTTTGCGGCGAGCGGGTCGGAAATACATTCTTCCATTGTGTTCCATTCGCCGCATTCGGGGCAGCGTCCCAGCCATTTTGGCTGACTGTAGCCGCATGACGAGCATTTGTATATTACTGAACCTTTTTTTGCCATTTTTGCCTTTCCTCTATATAAAAATCAAAATGTCGAAGCGTCAAAACTGCCGCTTTCCCCGCCGCTTATACGGATAAAAATCCTGTTCGGCAGGCACGCTGCCCATTCGTCGCTTTCTTCTATCCAGCCTGTTTCGACGCATGTCTTGTTGGGACATGGGGAATCTAAAAATCGCGCTTTTCCGTCTTTTATTTCGATTTTAGAAACGCCTTCAGGACCTTCTGCGTCAATTATACGGTCTGACGATAGCTCGTAAATATATTCTCCTTTTGGAGTCGTTACTTCAAGGTACTTTTTCTCCTGTCCTTTACATAATCGTAGTGCTGATACAATTAAAATTCCTATAAAAATAAAAAGTAGTACTATATCGAGTTTTTTTATATTGAATTTTGTCATATTTTTCTCCAAATTGGTGAAAATATTTATACTGTTTTATATTGACTATTTTTCGTTCTCAAGCTATATTAAACATAGCTTGTAAATAAGCTGATAAACTCTCTCCGATGTCCAGTTTTCTGGACGGCAGAACTCCTTGTAGCGTTGCTGTAGGGAGTTCTGCTTTTTTTAAATCATATTGTCTTTTCTTGAGTAATAACTGTTCCGGCTGGAACTGATTCAGTAATCCATACGTTTCCGCCTATAGTGCTGCCTTTTCCGATTACGGTATTTCCGCCTAAAATTGTGGCGCCGCTGTAAATTGTGACATTATCTTCTATAGTCGGATGTCTTTTTTTAAGGCTCGAAATGTTTTCTTTGCTTAATGCGCCTAATGTAACGCCCTGATAAATCTTTACGTTGTTTCCGATTATTGTCGTTTCACCTATAACTACGCCTGTTCCGTGGTCGATAAAGAAATTTTCGCCGATTTCAGCTCCCGGGTGTATGTCAATTCCTGTTTTTCCGTGAACATGCTCTGTCATTATGCGCGGTATGATTGGAACGCCGCATTTATATAGAAAATGAGCTATTCTGTAAGTCAGTATTGCTTCAAGTCCTGGGTAGGAGAGTATGACTTCCTCTACGCTTTTCGCGGCAGGATCTCCGTCGAGCATTGCCTTTGCGTCCTTCTGGATTTTGATTCTGAGTTCAGGAAGTGTTTCTATAAGCATGCATACGGTTTTTTCGGCAAGTCCGTAGCAGTGGCTTTTCTTGACGCTTTCTTCTTCCATTTCGTTTGATGCTTTGACGTAAACGAGCGCCTTTTGAATTTCAGCTGTCAGAATTGAAATAATCCTGTTTATGTGCATTCCCGTAATAAAGCGCAGGTTTGAAGCGTCCAGCTGTTCGTCATATTTAAAGCCCGGGAAAATCAGTGCCTTTAAATCTCCAAGCACTGAGACTACATTCATTCTGTTCGGGAAGTTTTCAGTTCCCATCCTGTTTATACCGCCGTACTCCCTGTAAGAGTCGAGCAGTCTGTTTATCATTGAGTCAAAATCCATAAAATACAGAATATCATAAAAATCTTTTAAACTCCACCTGTAAAATTTGCGTTTTTTAGGCGTTCTTATATTGACACAAAAAAAAGTGTAATGTATATTTCTAAAACACATCATTGTATAAGCTTGCCCTTATAGCTCAGTCGGTAGAGCGCAACCATGGTAAGGTTGAGGTCTGCGGTCCGAATCCGCATGGGGGCTTTTACAGAGTGTGTAGGAGTATTATATGGCAAGTAAGAAAAAAGGCGCAGTAGAAATTGTTGCCCTCCAGTGTTCAGAGTGCAAGCGCAAAAATTACACAACATACAAGAACCGCAAGAATATTCAGGGTAAGCTTGAATTGAGCAAATATTGTCCTTTCGATCGTAAACATACGCTCCATAAGGAAACAAAAGTAAAATAAGCAAAGAATCCTGTCTGTTTATTCAGGCAGTTCTTATATAGGTCGGTAGTTCAGTTGGTAGAGCAGCGGTCTCCAAAACCGCCTGTCGCGGGTTCGAGTCCTGCCCGGCCTGATATTTTGTAACAAAAACGAGGAAGTTATGGCAAAAGTATTTCAGTTTTTCAATGACTGTATCAAAGAATTGAAGCTAGTTGCATGGCCTGAGCGCGATAATGTATTTGCTTCAGTAAAAGTTGTAATTATTTCAACCTTTGCTATAGCGGTTGTTCTTGGTCTTCTTGATTTCTGCTTTACGGAGATTTTCCGTTTCCTGATGAAATAGAATCAGAAGAGTATTCGTAAAAGACGGAGCAGGAAATGTCTAGAGCCTGGTATATCATTCACACATACAGCGGTTACGAGAATAAAATTGAACGCGTAATCAATCAGTATCTTGAAAGCGGTGAGCTTGATCCTTCTATTGTTTATGGCGTTAAGGTGCCTGTTGAAGATGTTGTTGAAGTAAGAAGAGATTCTAAGACTGGTAAAGAAAAGAAAATTAACAGAAAGAATAAGCTTCTTCCGGGCTATATGCTTATTGAGCTTGATCTGCCTGATATAGGTTGGAAAGCTACTACTTCTGCAATCCGCCGTATTTCTGGTGTTACGGGCTTTGTTGGAACAAATCCAAGTGAAAGGCCTCGTCCTATCCCGCCGGAAGAAGCAATGCGCATTCTTAATCCTGAAAATGTTGCTTCTGAAGCTAGTGCAGCTGTTTACTATAATGTCGGCGACTTCGTAAAGATTTTGACCGGACCGTTTGCTACATTCAGTGGTAAGGTTGAAGAAATTAATGCTGAAAAAGATAAGATGCGTGTTAGCGTTCAGATTTTTGGCCGCGTAACTCCGCTTGAAGTAAGCATCGGCGAAGTTGAGAAGATGGTCTGATTTTTATATCGAATCAAATTGGATTCAGGAAGGATTGGATAAACCTTTTATCTAATCTTAATATAAACCTGTTTTTGGGAGAAGCGCATATCCGTTGGATTAAGGCGTTTCGCTAGAGCCGGTATCTATATGAGCCGGTTCATACCAAGTCTAGGAGACAAAACAAATGGCTAAAAAGCAAATCACCGCTGTCATCAAACTGCAGTGCCCTGCAGGAGCTGCGACACCGGCCCCGCCGATCGGCCCTGCGCTTGGACCTCATGGTGTAAGCGCACCTAAGTTTGTCCAGGAATTTAACGACAGGACTAAGAGCATGGAAAAAGGCCTTATTATTCCTGTTGTTATCACAGTTTATCAGGACAAATCCTACACATTCATCTTGAAAACACCGCCAGCAGCGGTTCTTATCAAGAAAGCTCTTAAGCTCGAGAAGGGATCTGCAAATCCTCTTCGCGACAAAGTTGGTAAGCTTTCACAGGCTCAGCTTGAGGAAATTGCAAAGGTTAAAATGCCAGACATTAATGCAAATGACCTTGAAGCAGCTAAGAAGATTGTTGCCGGTACTGCCCGCAGTATGGGTGTAGAGGTGGAGGCCTAAATGAAACACGGAAAAAATTATCGCGCGTCAGAGGCCAAGTTTAATCTTACTGAAAAGTATGATGTAACTACAGCCTGCAAGATGGTTCAGGACATGAAGTTCGCAAAGTTCGACGAGACTGTTGAAGCTCACGTTTCACTTAAGCTCGGTAAAAATGATACTGTTCGTGATACTCTTGTTTTCCCGAATCAGTTTAAGGCTGAAAAGAAGGTTCTTGTTTTCTGTAAGGAAGAGCGCGTTCAGGAAGCTCTTGATGCAGGAGCAGCATATGCCGGTGCAGCAGAATATATCGACAAAGTAAAGGGCGGCTGGCTCGACTTTGATATCGCTGTTGCTACACCAGATATGATGAAGGATGTTGGTCGTCTTGGTATGGTTCTCGGTCGCCGCGGACTTATGCCAAACCCTAAGACTGGCACAGTAACTAATGACATTGCACAGGCAATTGGTGAACTCAAGAAAGGTCGTACGGAATATCGTGCTGACAAGGGCGGAGTAATCCATATTGCTGTAGGTAAATGTTCAATGGATTCAACAAAGGTTGCGGAAAACGTCAATGTGCTTCTTGCTGAAATCATGCGCAAGAAACCAGCTGATGCAAAGGCCGGTTATGTTCAGAGCGTTTCTGTAAGTTCAACAATGGGCCCTGGTGTCTGGGTTGACTACAAGGAAGGAGAGTAACGGATGGCTATCGCAAATAAAATTCAGCCTGCTAAGACAGCTGCTATTGAGGCAGCAAAGCAGACACTTAGCGAATACAATGACTTTATCTTTACAGAATACCGTGGTCTTACAGTAGAGCAGATTACTGCCCTTCGTGACAAGCTCCGCGAGCACAATTCTGCAATTAAGGTTATGAAGAATAATTTTGCACGCCTTGCTTTCAAGGAAATGGAGATCAACGATATCGCTGATTACCTCAAGGGTCCGACTGCTATTGCAATGGCAAAGGAAGACTCTAACGAAACTGCAAAAGTTCTTTTTGACTTCGCAAAGGAAGTACCTGCGCTCCAGATTAAGGGTGCGTATGTAAACAAAGAAATCTACGATACTGCTAAAGTTGAAGCGTATTCAAAGGTTCCGGGAAAGAAGCAGCTTATCTCTATGCTTATGTCTGCTATCAACGGTCCTGCACAGAAGCTCGCTGCAACATTGCAGGCTTATGTGGATAAAAAATCAAAAGAGGGAGATGCTCCAGCAGCAGCTCCGGCAGAGGCAGCACCAGCAGCAGCTGAGTAATCTTTATGATTTTAAGCACGGTCAGGCTTCATAGCTGTCGACTGTCCGTGTATATATGCACATTGCATGGCAATGTGAACAAATTATTATTTATAATGGAGAAGACAATATGGCAGCTCTCACAAATGATCAGATTCTTGACGCAATCGCTAACATGAGCGTATTGGAGGCTTCTGAGCTCGTAAAGGCTATGGAAGAGAAATTTGGTGTAACAGCAGCAGTTGCAGTTGCAGCACCAGCAGCAGGCGGCGCAGCAGGTGGCGCAGCAGCTGAAGAACAGACAGAGTTCACAGTTGTACTCGAGAAGTTCGCTGATGACAAGAAGATTGCTGTTATCAAGGCTGTTAAGACTCTTACAGGTCTCGGACTTGGTGAAGCAAAGGCTCTCGTTGAAGGCGCACCGAAGGAACTCAAAGAAGGTCTTTCAAAGGCAGATGCAGACAAGTGGATTGCTGATATTACAGCAGCCGGCGGTGTTGCATCAAAGAAGTAATCTAAAAGATTGCATATAAAACTTGGGCTTGCAGATGCAGGCCCAAGCTTTTTTTTCAGAATCGAATTTTTTATTGAAGCGCAGGTATAAAAGCCTGCTTTAGTCGTTTTTATACAGTTTATTTTTTTTGCAGACTGAAAGACCGGTCTTTTGTGCTGTGCAGGAGTTTCCGCATGTAGCAAAGGATTTTTGGATCAAGAGTCTGTGCTACAGGGGGAAGAATGTTCGCAAAAAGCCGGACAATCAACCGTCAATACATCGGAAAGGACATCAAAGCTTTCATGGATGTCCCGAATTTAATTGAGATCCAGACATCATCTTATGAGTATTTTCTCCAGAAAGAAAGACTTGAAAAAGGCGAACCGCTTGAAAATCAGGGATTGGAAGAGGTTTTCCGCCAGACATTCCCTATCGTAAGTCAGGATGGAGACAGATGGCTTGATTTTGACAGCTATGAACTTGATTTTGCAAACATTAAGTTCAACGAGATGGAATGTAAGCAGAAGGGACTTACATATTCTGTTCCTCTCCGTGCAAATATCACGCTGAAAAAGAAGAATACAAAGGAAATTTTCCGTAAAAAGATATTTATGGGCGACATTCCGCTTATGACTGACCGTGGTACATTTATTGTTAACGGTGCAGAGCGCGTTGTTGTTTCCCAGATTCACCGTTCACCAGGTGTTATTTTTAATCACGAAAAGGGAGTTTACGGCAGCCGCCTTATTCCTTACCGTGGTTCATGGCTTGAATTCGAAATTGACCAGAAAAAGGATTTGATTTACGCAAAAATTGACCGCAGAAAGAAAATTCTTGGTACAATTTTCCTTCGTGCACTTGGATATGAAACTCGTGAGCAGATTATCGATGCTTTCTATAAAACAGAGACTGTTAAAGTTGAAGGAAATCATAATGTAAGCGATTCACTTGTAGGAAGAGTTCTTGCAAGAGCTGTAATGGTTAAAGATGCTGAATCAGGCGAGGAAAAGAAATTGTTCCCGGCTGGTGCACGCCTTCATCCGCATGAAATCGATGACCTTATCGCAAACAAAATCGACGAAATCTGCGTAATCCGCTTCGATACTCGTAGTAATGTAAATGGTGATGAAAAGAATACATCTCTTGATTCACAGATGATTATTAACTGTTTCGAGCGCGAGGAAGTTAAGTTTGTAAAAGAAGGTTCTGTAGATAATGAACCAACTAAGGAAGATTGTCTCGCTGCTGTTTATGCTATTTTGCAGCCAGGTGAGCCAATGACAGTTGAGCAGGCTGAAAAAGACCTCAACTCTCTCTTCTTCTCTGAGCGCCG
>CACYCX010000071.1 GCA_902772975.1 uncultured Spirochaetaceae bacterium | reverse complement strand
GCTGTGGTTGTCCTTCAGGAAGCTTTCCGTTCCTGGCGGCATCGCAAATCAAATCATAAATCAATTGTGCACCGCGCTCCGCGGCCTGATTTAAAAGAGAGCCGGCTGTTTCAGTTCCATTAAGCGAAACCTTTTCCTGCGCAAGGATATTACCTTCGTCCATTCCCAAAGAAAGCGTCTGGATTGTAAAGGCGGTTTCGCTGTCCCTATTAAGGATAGCTGCGTTAACCGGAGTACAGCCGCGGTATTTGGGAAGCAGCGACGGATGCAGGTTTATGCCGCCGAACTTAAAGAGCGACAGAAACTTGGGACCAAATATGTGCCCGTACGCAAAACAGACAAGCATATCGGGATTAAGCGATGCTACCTGTTCGCGTACTGATGAGTCGAGCTTTTCAGGAGAAAGAACCGGTATGTTATTCTGCTCTGAGAGCACTGCGACAGGAGTCGGAACAAGCTCTTTATGACGGCCTTGCGGTGCAGGCGCATTTGTGAGGACGCCTGTTATTTCAAACAGCTGTTCGGCGGCAGATGGTGCAATGCCCTTTGATTTTTCAATCAATCTTTGTAATGTTACGGCGGCCGGCTCAGGGCTTCCTGCAAAAAGTATTTTTATCACTACTCGCCCGCCTTGCTTTTCTTTGCCTCTTTAGCAGCAATCTTTGCCGCAATACGGCGCGCCTTAGCTTCTTTCGCAGCCTTTTTTTCTTCTGCGCGGGCTGCACGCTTTGCAAAATTGTCGGCCGTCTTCTTTGCAAAATCAGGATCACCTTTATCGATAAAAACGACTCCGTCAAGATGATCGTTTTCATGCTGGATGATTCTTGCAAGAAGTCCGTCTGCATCAAGCACAAATGACTTTCCGTTTTCATCTAATGCCTGAATCGTTACCTTCGACGGCCTTTTTATATTTTCATAAACCTGCGGAATTGAAAGACAGCCTTCCTCGTAATCAACAAGATCTGCTGAAGTTTTTACAATCTGAGGATTAATAAAAACGCGCCTTATGTCATCATCCGCTATGATTACAAAAAGACGGATATTTTTTCCAATCTGAGGAGCGGCAAGTCCGACTCCGTTTGCTTCAATCATAGTATCAAACATTTCGTTGATAAGCGCACGAAGCTCATCAGTTACACTTTCAACCGGAACTGATTTATTTCTTAAAACCTCTTCACCAAGTTTACAAATTCGAAGCATTGCCGCTCCTCCTTTTATTTTTCAAAATCTACAGTCTGATTCGGGCTGCGCGGGCATGTCCGGCAAGTCCTTCTGCATCACCAAGCTGTCCTGCCGCCTCGGCACTTTTTATTGCACCAGACGAGCCTTCCTTTGCGCGAAGTGTCGTAACAGTTTTAATAAAGCACCTTACGCTAAGACCGCCTGTAAAGCGCGCCGAACCGGATGTCGGAAGCGTGTGGTTAAGTCCGGCTGCATAATCGCCAAAGACTTCCGCAGAACCGTGTCCGATAAAGAGCGAACCATAATTGTGTACAATCGCCTTAACCTTTTCCATTTCAGGACCGTCACTCATTGCAAGCTCAAGGTGCTCCGGCGCTTTTTTGTTTGCAATCTCTGCGGCTTCTTCAAGCGAGGAAGCAATGATTATCTTTCCGAAAGCCTCGATGCTTTCACGGGCAGTTGCTTTTGTAGGAAGTGATTCAAGCTGTTTTTCAATTTCAGCCTGAACCTTTAATGCAAGCTCCCTGTCATTTGTTGCAAGAACCGGCTGGGCTACAACATCGTGTTCCGCTTGTGCAAGAAGGTCGGCCGCTACCCAATCAGGACGCGCTGAAGAATCTGCAATGACAAAAACTTCTGTAGGACCTGCAAGCATATCAATTCCAACTGTTCCGTAAACAAGACGCTTTGCTTCTGCAACAAATTTATTTCCCGGTCCGACGATTACATTCGTGCGCGGAATTGATTCAGTTCCGAATGCCATGGCACCAATTGCCTGAGCACCGCCGGCTGCAAAAACCTTTGTCGCACCGCAAATATATGCAGCTGCCATAATTCCTTCATCAGCATACGGCTTTCCGCCTGTAAAAGGCTTTCCCGGAATTCCGAGCCCCTGTTTTTCTGCAGCTGCCTTATCATCAGGGTGAACGCGCGGCGGAGTACAGAGAATAACTTCCTTTACACCGGCGGCGACTGCTGGCGTTACGGTCATTATAACTGACGACAATAACGGAAAGCGTCCGGCCGGAACATAGGCGCCTGCGCAATCAACCGGAATATTTTTCTGTCCGGTAAAAACGCCCGGCTCAAGTTCAACTTCAAAATCATTAAAAGATTCGCGCTGCTTTTTTGCAAACCGGAACGCAAGCTCATGACTGTAACAAAGCGAATCATAAAGCTTTGGACTTTCCTTCTTCATTTTTTCCGCAGCCGCCTTTAATTCCTGCTCTGGAATTTCAAACGATACCGGAGACGAAACATCGAATTTAGCGCCATACTTTTTGAGCGCCGCATCTTTGTTTTCACGAACATCCTTTAACACATCCTTTACGATTTCGATTGACTGTCCGAAATCACGTCCTTCATAAAAAGAATCTTCTATATCCTTTGACTCAATAATTTTAATCATTTATTTTTCCTTGTGCCGCCGGTCAAGTTCATCAAGAACATCTTTCCATGCAACACCTTCCTTGTACATAAGAACGCTGACAAAATAAAGCAGGTCTGCCGCTTCCCATGTAACTTCATCCTTACCGCTGGCCTCGCAAAGCTCTTCACTTTCTTCTTCGATTTTTTCGCGCACTCTTTTTGCATCAAGAGTTGCAGTATATGAACCTGGCTTAGGATTTGCAAAGCGCTGTTCAATTACATCATACAATCTTTCAAGCGAAGATTTTTCATCGGGGTCAGAACCAAAACAGGTATAGCTTCCGGTATGACATACACCGCCATGCGGAATTACAGTTGCAAGAACAGCATCCCTGTCACAATCCGCGCGAAGTTTTTTTACTTCAAGGAAATGACCGCTTGTCTCGCCCTTTGTCCAGAGCACATTTCTTGTCCTGCTCCAGAAAGTAAGCTTTTTGGAATCAAAAGTTTTTTCAAAAGCCTCTTTGTTCGCATAGCCTGTCATAAGGACTTCACCATGAACTCCCTGTGCGATTACAGGAATCATGCCTTCAGTTTTTTCCCAGTTTAGGCAGGAAATAAAGGAATCCTTGAGGGAAACCTTTCCGGTATAAAGCGCCATTCCGAGCTGAACATCACAACCGATTTTTTCGAGCGCCTGAATTTCTTCAACGGAAGAAACACCGCCGGCAGCTACGACACGGCATGATACTGCTTCACGAAGAGACTTTACGAGCGTCACATCAGTTCCGCCCATGCAGCCTTCTTTTTCGACGCATGTGAATAAAAGTTCAGAGCAGTATTTTTCAGCAGCCTTTGCCGCTTCCACGAGTGGAATTGAAAGAGTTTCAGTCCATCCCTTTACCGCGATATTTCCGTTTATTGCATCTACAGAAATGATAATGCGCTGCTTTCCGATTGCGTTAACAAGCTCATCCAGAAATTCTGTATTCAAAAAATCTTCGCCGCTTTTCGCATCGGCTTTCCAGGCAGAGGAACCGATTATAACTTTTTCAGCACCAAGCGAAATAAGCTCCCTTGCCCTTTTTACAGAACGGACGCCGCCACCGGTCCTTACATTTCCCTTGCGTAAAAGGCTTTTTAAAAGCGCAGTGTTTACGGTATTTCCTTTTTTGTCCACATGACCTAAGGCTGCATCTAAATCGATGACAGCCACTTCTCCGTACAAATCAAATTCGGAAATGAGTTCATCAGCATCATCACGCTGAAGCACGAGATCTTTACCATTTTTTAACTGGACAACACGACCATCTTTAAGGTCAATAGAAGAAATTACCATACGGAAATATTAGCAAAATTTTGCATGAAATTCAATTAGATTGATTTGTCAGATATTAGCGCTGTAGTGTAATAAAAATCGTTGTCGAGTAATAGGAATTGCTGTCGTGTAATATAAATCGCTGCAGTGTAATAAAAAATCAGGAAATGCGGACCCTAAAAAGCGCGCCGGGGAATTCTGAAATTTTATTCGATGCAGGACTTTCGCACTCAAGGACATATGAATGACGCTCTGCAATTTCCTTTGCAATCGCAAGTCCCAGTCCCGTTCCGTCTTTATTCGAAGCATCGTTCGTTTTCCTGAAGCGCTTGAAAATTTCTGAAATTTCTTCCGGTTTAATTCCTATGCCGCCATCCTGAATTTCAATTTTGTCTGAATAAATTCTTACGCTTACCAAAGAATTTTCAGGACTGAACTTAACTGCATTATCAAGAATCGTAAGGAACAATTGGCGCACCCTCCCGTAATCCCCGACCTGCTCTCCGGGCATTCCGATTTTTTCAAGATGCACCTCAATATTTTTCTCACACGCTTTTTTCCTGATTGAGCGGACTGCATCCTCTACACAAAGCGTCATGTCAAAAGGAGACTTTTCGATTTTAAAATCAACAGCCTGCAGCCGCGAAAGCTCGAGCAGGTCGTTTACCAGCCGGTGAAGATGTTTAGTTTCGGAAAGCATCTGGGAATAATATTCCTTAATCTGCTCGGGTTCCGTAATCACGCCGTCACACAATGCTTCAAGCGAGCCCCTGATAACCGTAACAGGCGTCCTTAATTCATGTGAAATATTCGCTACAAAATTCTGGCGCATTTTTTCCATATGCTCGCTTTCCGAAGCGGCGGTCGAAAGCCTCTCTGCAAGAATATCAAGTGTAGCGGCCAGATCGCCCAATTCATTTTTCTGCTTTACGCCGGTTGATATATCGTAATTTCCTTCGCCAAGCTTTTTAACGGCATCATTCATAAGTTTTAAAGGCCGCGTAAACGAGATTGACAATACGATTCCGGCAGCAAGCGCTATTACGAAGGCCGCCGCGACGCTGATTATGAAGAGGCGTTTCCATACGAGGATTGCCTCGTGCAGACCTTTTACCGGAGAATGGAAAAGCAAAACGGCAGTTATTTTTCCATCGGCTGAAATTACAGGTGTGCCTATCGTAATCGAGCGGACTTCAAGCATGGAATTAAAATTATCGCTGATTACAGTTTCTCCGCCGAATGCTTTTTTGATTACGCTGTCTGCACCCGCAGGAAGCTTTCCCGGTTCCGGAATAAATTCTTTTGGCATCATATTTTTTTTGTGCGAATGATTATGATTGAAATCCGGCGGCGGAAGTCCGCGTCCTTTTATTGTGATTACAGACATATCTTCATTTACAAGCCAGATTTCCGCCATTACCATTTCCCGGACAATCCTCAACGCTCTGAGTGAATCGCCTGAAGAATCCGGTTCAAGTCTGGAATAAATTCTTGCAGTCATTTTTGCGCGCTTTTTCAAATCCGATTCATAAAGCTTTGTTGTCTGCCTGATGATAAGAAACGAATACAAAAGCCTCATGAATACAGTAAAGACTAAAAGAGTAATCAGAAAAAATAGAAAGACTTTAGTTGCTATTTTGTGTTTCAAATTTATATCCTGTTCCCCAAATCGTTGTAATATCCCAGCCCTGATGTGGAACTGCCTCAAGCTTTGCACGAAGCCTTTTTATATGAGCATCAACTGTCCGGCTGTCACCGTCATAATCAATTCCCCAGATATTGTCAAGAAGCTGTTCACGCGTAAACACCTGCCCGGGCGAATTTACAAAAAGAAGCAGCAGCTCAAATTCTTTTTTTGTAACCGGAATATTTTTTCCTTCAACAGAAACCAGCATTGAATCAAGCTCGATTTTTAATCCTGAAAATTCAATTACATTTTTTTTCAAGTTAGGTGAAGTACGCCTTAAAATTGAACGTATGCGCGCCATCACTTCCGCGGGAGAAAAAGGCTTTACGATGTAATCATCAGCGCCGATATCAAGTCCCATAATCTTATCATAATCTTCACCGCGTGCCGTAATCATGATGACAGGAACCGAAGATTTTTTTCTGATTTCCTTGCATACTTCAAAACCGTCTTTTTTAGGCATCATCACATCAAGCAAAATCATATCGAATTTTACTTTCTCAAAAAGCTCGATCGCTTCCTGTCCGTCAAATGCCTTGAAAACTTTAAAGCCTTCTTTTTCAGCATAACCTGCAAGAATATTTGCAATCTGCTCCATGTCATCTGCAATCAGGATATTCATAATTTTAAATTATACATACATTTTCTAAAATTGTCACATTTTTGTCACAACTTGATTTTATATTATGAACATCAGATAACGAAAAAGCTTCAAGACTAAAGATTCACTATCAAGGAGGAATCAAATGAAGAAAGCAAAAATTTTTATGGTTGCAGCAATCACTTTATTTGTTGCAGGAAGCTCACTGTTTGCACATGATGGAAAATCAAACAGGCATTCAAGACATGATGATTTTGTTCCGCCATATCCGCCGTGTCAGCCGGTAGAATTCAACGAAAAGGATTTGCCTGATGCAGCTACGGTAAAAAAATATCATGATGCCGTTTATGAAAGCTACAAGATGCTTTTAGCAGCAAAGGTTCAGGCAGGAATTATGACACAGGAATGGGCAGACGCATCGCTTGCAATTTTAAAGGCAAAGCAGGCTGACTGCAAAGGCGAATGCATTTTACAAAAGCGTGATGACATCATGCCGCCGTTCCCGATGGATTTTCACCAGCACAGACCGCACTACGGAAGAGACTGGAACCACAGAATGCCTGCTCCAGAAACAGAGCATCACACAATGCCGCATGTTGAAAAAGAATAAATTGCGGTTTCAAGCGAAATAAAGGTCTGGCGTTCATCAATATAAAAAATAAAGCCGTCCTTTACATTTTCGATTTTCCAGTTGAAATCAGGATATCGAATTTTCGCCTGAGCCTTCAAGAACTCGCCGGCTACCTTCTGCTTCATGCTTACAGTCAGCGAGTTCTTTTCTTTTTCAGAAACCTGATTTAAATATTCATCCTTGTGCCGGATAAATTCTTCAATTTCAGGGAACGGATTATTCGGAAATTTTGCATCACACACTTTTACATAATCACCGCCGGCTTTTTCCATCAGCGAACATTTTATCTGCGACTGAACAAAAAGCCTGATTTTCATCTGATTATTCTGAGCAGAATATTTTTCTGATTCAGATTCAATTTCAATTTCCAGAGCGGCAAACGACTGATTGATTTCAGAGACAGTTTTTAATTCAGGATGCAAGCCGCAGAAATTTTCAAATTCACTTTTTACATTTGCAAGCGTAAGCTTTTCAGCATCAATGCGAGACATATTTCTATGCTGCATATGCACGAATATTTCTTTCCAGAAATCAGCCTTTACATCATCATACATTTTTCTTCACACCTCCAGACTCACTAAAACGGAAGGAAAGTTGCACTGCTTCCTTTAGATGAACACAGCTTGTCTTTATTCCGTTCATAAGAAAGCCGCGAATCCATTATCCACAAAATATTTTTCAATCCGCAAAAATCAGGACAGGAAGCCTCGCCGTCTGTAAATATAATCATGCCATTATATTCACCAGAATGTTCATAGAAAAAATCAATTGCGCACTGAAAATCTGTTCCCCCTTTTCCTTTTACATCTTTAATCGAAACATTCTTCGTAAATTTCACCGGCACAGTATTTTTCAAATTTACATCAAAAAATATCAGGTCAATTTTTTCTATTATTCCCAGGAAAAAAATATTTTTTACCGCAGTATAAAAGTGCGCAAAGCTTTCTTCCCCAATCGAGCCGCTTGAGTCCACTGCAATCAAGACATTCGCCTTCCGGTTATACCGGCTTCCCATTGCTGAAAATCCGTAACGGCGGCTCGGCTTCATCCGGGTAAGAAGGCGCGCCTCGCTTACAATATCCTGCCGCAATTTATTAAGCGCGCGTCTGTAATCAAAAGAAAAATCTGCCGATTCATTTACCGTTCTTTTTAGTCCGCCGCCTATGCTTCCCCATCCCTGCTCTACCTGCGCCTTCTGAATCTGTTCCTGAATATCATTAAGCGCGCCTTCGTTTTCTTCCCATAATTCTTCGCTTTCTGAAAATGCCGCCATATCCTTCGAGTCGAAATTTGTCGGGCCGCCGATTTTTTCACTTCCGCCAAGCGCGCTTTTTACTAAATCAAGAATATAATCATACCATTGATAAATATCCATATCGGGAAATGTCGCGAACGGGCCGATCTTTTGCTTTAAATATTCAGTACCGCACAAAGGAACAGAAATTTTTTCCATCTGCGAAATCACGGCATCACTTGATAAAAATAAAATTCCGGGAATTGCGTTGTGCGGCTTGCGCGAATACGGATGCATAAGAAGAATGCGGATTACCTCCACTTTCAAAAATTCCTCGATTTGATTCTGGCTATATTTTTTTAAGATTTCAGAAGAATATTCTATCCGTAACCGGCCCGTCCGCATCGGCACCGAAAGCGCATCATTTTTTACAATCGAATGAGTTGTGACTACAGAAAAAAGGAGCGGCTCTGAATAAAACCATTTTTGCAGTATTTTAGAAAACAGCGCGTCCATTCAATCGCTTCCTTTAAACAGCTTCTAAATATTTTCGAATATTTTTTTATAGAGCGTCTGGCAGTCCGATGAAATAAAAAACAGCGCATTCGGATATTTCTGTGCGCTTATAATCGAAATAAAATGTGAGCTTATTTCACGCGGCTTTTTTGCTACGATAAAATCAAAATAGTTTTCAAGATTATCTGAAATCAGTTTTTTTTGAGTTGAATCATAAACCTTTGCTTCAAGAAAACTAAAAAGCATTGAATTCATTTTTATAAGCTCGATTGAGGATGAAGAAGCAAGTTTTTTTTCGGTCTCACAAAAATCACCGCACAAAATTGTCTTTGCGCTAAAATCAGATTCCTTTTCTACAAACGAAAAAAACATTGCAGTAACCCTGTCACCGATAATTCCTGCAACAAGCGCCTTGTACAAATCATCAAGCTTTTCTGCATCCTGTATTATTTTAGAAACGCGTTCCCAGCTTCTTCTGTCAGGCGTTTTATTCAATGTGGATTTTTCGTACGACGAATCTCCGTCCAGCAATTCAGGATTCTGCGAAATAAAATTTATTACGCGCTCATCAAGCTCTTCTTCTTTTGCCCAGTCAAGCCAGTCATTCACGGTCGGGGCAAATTCATAAATATTAAATCTGCTTGCCAGTGCCGGATCCAAATCAGTAAGCTGATATTCGTTTCCGTTATTGACGGCGCTTATTACACGGCTTCCCTTCGGTAATGTTTTTCCAGCGAGCGTTCTGTTGAGCGTAAGATCCATTATGGTCTGCAAAACTTCAGGACGAGCCCTGTTCAATTCATCAAGAAAAAGTACGATTGGCTTTCCATCAACCGGGAACCAGTACGGAAGCATAAAATCAGTTTTTCCGGTTTCAAGATTTTTTTCAGGAAGTCCGATTAAATCGCCCGGGTCACTCATCTGTCCCAAAAAAAGAGTTACGACCCTGGCACCTTTTTGAGAAAAATATTTTTCAAGAATGCGGCTCTTTCCGATTCCGTGCTTTCCAACGAGCATTATATTCTGCTCGCACGGAGTTTTTTCCAGAATAAAAAAAAGTTCTCTTGAATTGATTGCCATATTATTTTCTGAATTCTTCCAGCACTGCGTTATAAACAGGCTTCTTATTTAAATCCTTATCAAACAAAAGTGCTGAGCCTTTTCCGGGAAATGCACTTGGAATCCAGCTGTGTCTGTCAGTAAAACCCCATGTGATAAAGCTTTTTACATTCGGCATCTGTGAAGCAAGCCGGGCAAGCGATACATAAATTTCCTGCTGCTTTGGTTCATGCGCTTCCTTTGCATCAGTCGGAATTCTTACATCAACTTCACTGAACGAAATATCGATTCCGATTTGAGCATAGCGCTCAAGATTTTTTCTGATTGCACTTTCGTTGTAATCATAAGAAGTGTCCATGTGGAGCTGCATTCCGACTCCGTCAATTGGAACGCCTTTTTCTTTAAGCGACTTTACAAAATTGAACATTGCATCTGCTTTTGGATATCCTGCCGCTTCGTTATTGTATTCATTAAGATAAAGCTTTGCGTCCGGATCAACCTCGTGCGCCTTGGTTAATGCAAGCTCAAGGTAATCCGGCCCGATTGTGTTGTACCAGATATTTTTTCTGAACGAACCGTCTTCCTCGAACATTTCATTTACGACATCATATTCAGAAATTTTTCCTTTATAACGCGTCATGATTTTTTCGATATGTTCATTCATCATTTTGATGGCTTCGTCCCGCGTCCACTTATTTGAAACAAAATTGGAATTCTGCTGATGCCAGAAAAGCGTGTGCCACTTAACCTGCATTTTATTTTCTTCAGCAAATTTTACAAGCGCATCAATATCGCTCCAGTTCCAGAATGTTTTATTCGGACGCAGGTTTGCCCATTTCATTGAGTTTTCGTATGTAACAATATAGCAGTTTTCTTTTATGATTTTTGAAGCCTGCTCGTCAAGCAAATCACCGGGCGTAACGGCAATACCGGAATTTACGCCATGAGATTTTGCAGCGTCACGGAAATTCTTTCCGCAGGAACAGATTAAAAGTGATGTAGCTAATACCGCACATACAAAACTCAATTTCTTCATATCTTACTCCGTTGGTCTGGTCTTAAGGTTTTTACTTTCCTTTACTGCCTGTCCCTCGCCAACTTTCTGCTCCATCATAGCGCGGACTTTAAGCGGGAGGCCGAACAGTGTGATGAAGCCCTGTGCATCCTTGTGGTTGTAAAGTTCACCAGTTGTAAATGAGGCAATTGATTCGTTGTAAAGGCTGTACTTTGAGCCGGAACCTGCGCCCCGGATTGCACCTTTAATCAACTTAACCTTTGCCCATCCTGTTACAGTTTCTTCTGTCTTATCAATAAATGCCATGCAGGCATCCATCAAAGTCGTAAACCATTTTCCGTCATAGATAAGCTCACCCATGCGGATTGAAACCTGCTGTTTGTAATGATATGTCTCGCGGTCAAGGCAGATATGATCCATCATTCTGTGGGCAAAATAAAGGATTGCTCCACCCGGTGTCTCGTAAACGCCGCGGCTCTTCATACCAACACAGCGGTTTTCGCAGATATCAACAAGACCGACACCGTTGCGTCCGCCGATTACGTTAAGCTCGTTCAAAAGGTCGAGCGCGTTCATCTTCTTGCCGTTAAGTCCGACCGGAATTCCCTTTTCAAAGTCGATTGTTACGTACTCACCTTCATCAGGAGCTTCCTCAGGAACGCATGTATTTTTGAGCATGTGCTTGTAGTTCGGTTCATTTTCTGTCTTCTCAAGCTCAAGACCTTCGTGACTCAAGTGCCAGATATTCTCGTCGCGTGAATAAGACTGATCTTTTTTCATCGGAACTTCAAGTCCGCGGTCTTCAAGGAATTTGATTTCTGCTTCGCGGCTGTCCATGTTCCATTTGTCATCACGCCATGCAGCGATAACCTTGAGGTCCGGAGCAAAAGCCTTGATAGCAAGCTCAAAGCGAACCTGATCGTTTCCCTTACCTGTAGCGCCGTGGCAGATTGCAACAGCCTTTTCCTGACGCGCATATTCAACTAAGATTTTTCCGATAAGAGGACGGGCAGTTGATGTTCCAAGAAGATATTCATCCTCGTAAACTGCATTTGCCTTAAGAGCCGGCCAGATGTATTCTTCAATATATTCCTGACGTGCATCTACAACATAGCATGCAGCAGCTCCAGTCTTAAGTGCGCGTGATTTGATTGCTTCCCAGTCATCGCCCTGACCAACATCAATACAAACCGCGATTACATCGTAATCATAATTTTCCTTAAGCCATGGGATGATAACTGTAGTATCAAGTCCACCTGAATAAGCAAGAACAACTTTATCTTTTGCCATAAATATCTCCTGTGCCACATTATCCGCAGCAAATTATGCATAAATATACATAAAAATGTATCTTTATTCACTTTATCTGTCAAGTAGTTTCAATCAGGCAGTTACAATCATCCGGGCGATCTCGTCAAGGATTTTTGCCGTAATATCAAAAGCTTCCGGCGTAAGCGAATAAAGATTATCGCCCTCCGTATGCAGCAGCCGCCACGTCATAGGGATTTTTGGCATAAGCGCCGCCTGATTTTCGGCAGTGTGATTCGTGATAAGCCGTTCCATATTCTTTTCCTTCTGGAGCGTATAAAGATAAGCGTTTGCCTCATCCTCGGGCAGCATCGTGTAAGCAACAGCCGGAATCCCGTTTGCCAAAAATCCCGCGTTATCGCTATACGGAATCGGCAGCGTTAACCAGCGCGCATCTCCGCCATGTACCGAGCCGCCTCGAGCGCTTGCCCTCAGTATATCCTCTGCGCGCCTTTTAAGGGCAGCAAACCGCTTTACAAAATCAAGAGGCGTTCCAGGCGGCAGAATGCTTTTTGCCAGAACAGGCACAGTTCCGCGCCCCATGCAGTCAAACACAAAAACATCTTCGTTCGTAATTCCAAGCCGCTTTAAAAGACCGGCAAGCGCATAAGCTCCCTGCCCCGAAACGCCGCCATCGCCAATCTCTTCGCCGTCAGTAAAGAAAATCCTTATATTGTGGACTCCCCTGCTTTTCGACAATCGCACTGCAAAATCCATCACGGCAAAATCACTGGAAGAATTATCATTGGCGCCCGGGCTGTCCGGAACGATATCATAATGCGCGATAATCGTCTTGAGCCTGAACATTGCGTTATATGAGCTTGAAGGAAATTTTACGTAGATATGCTTTTTCCCTTCTATGGGAATAAGGACAGTTTCGACACCACGCCGCAAAAGATAATCCTGTATGAATGCAGCGCGGTCAGTGCCAGGTTTTATGTAATCAGAAAATTCTTCAGGGATTGCCATTAACTAAATTTCGGCTGATTTCCTCAAATAGTTAACGGCACCCCCAAAGGTTATTTATTCAAAGGCTATCTATTTAAATATTATTTATTTCTCGGACGGTTAATCGCCTCAAGATCCTTTTCGTTAATATACTTAAAGACAATCGCAAGGAACAGAACGCCCGCAAAAACCGCCGCTCCGTACGCAAAAAGACGCAGCCTGTTGACTAAAAGCTCAGCCTCAATCGCACCGCCCTCGTCAACGATAATCGTAAGCGTATTAAGCGCAATCCTCTGCATAAGGTAGAATTCAAGCGTAATCGTTCCAAAGAATTTTGCCACCTTGTTTGTAAAGCAGTACTTCATCATCAGGACAAAAACAAATCCTACCGAAAGCACAACCTGAATCTGCTGCGCCATCAAAGTTATAAAGCGCGGCAAAACTGAATTATCAGGAGTCTCGGCAAACTCCCCCCAATAACCGATATTATTCAGGCAGAATATTCCAAGAATATTTGCACCTAAAGTCAGAATCAAAAGAAGCGCAAACTTAGGCCAGTAATTTTTCTGGAACCAGCCGATTACGTTTTCGCGGTACTGGGCAAAAACCATTCCCACAGGAAGCATGATAGTCGAGTTAACCCACCATTCACCTTCAAACGGAAGCGCAAGAAGCTTTTTCCACCACGGAGTTGCAGGTCCGAAAAGCACGTTAAAATCCTTCCACCAGTCCTTAGGACCAGCCCACCACGCAAAGTGACGGAGGAACAGATACAGCGCCCACTGAACGGCAACAACCGCAAACATAATTCCGAACGCCTTTCCGCGAGACTTTACGTTCTTGAACACAAAATAGAACGCAAGGTACATGATGATGATTACATACGGAAACCAGCCCTGATCATTTGCAAGAACAATTCCCACAGCTGACAAAACCCACTGAACAGGAGTAAAATCCTTGCCGGATGGAAGAAATGATTTCCACAAATCATAAATCAGGCTCATCGTGATGTATGCAAGCAGAATCGGAAGCACGCGGCGCTTAAAAAAGCCTTCAAGATAATTTTCTTTAGTATCAAGGCTGTAAAGAAGTCCGTAACCCGAACAGAAAAAGAAAATTCCTACAAAAATAAAGCCGATTGGAGAAAAAACGCTCAGTTCCCCGGCCGCTTCCATCGCCTTATTCTGTGAAATATGATGAAGCAGAACACAAACAGCCGAAAAGCCTTTAAGCGACTGCATTACATCATACGAAAGAAAATCCTTGTTTATCTCACCCCGGCGGGCAACCTTTCGTCCGGATAAAACAAGCACCAGTAACAGGCCGTAAACAACGGCAGAAAAAATTGGAAAATTAAAACTTGTTGTCATAGCTGAACATTTTATTGGAACTCAATTCATTGTTCAATACAGACAATTGCGCAGATATACAATTGAATAGTTAACTTCGCTCGTAAGAAGCAATTGCGCGGTTCAAATAATTCAGAACCATCTTCTTTTCGCCGCTCCATTTTGGCGCAAGCAGAATCCGCTTAGGACCATCCCCAGTAATCCTGTGAACAACAGTCCGCTCCGGCATAACCGCAAGGCATTCACACAACACGGCCGCGTATTCCTCCAGCGAAAGCGTCTTGAACGGCTCCTTTTCGTATTTGTCGCCAAGCGCCGTCCCGCGCAGAATGTGAAGCAGCTGAAACTTTACCCCATCAAGCTCCGGTTTTAGCGATGCCAGAAATTTTGCCGTATTCACCATATCGCACGCGGCCTCGCCGGGCAGCCCTAAAATTATGTGAACTATCACCGTAAGGCCGGCTGCCTTAAGGCGGTCGTATATTTGAGTAAATACCCGTAACGGATAACCGCGGTTAATTTGGCGGGCAATCTCGTCATTTGCAGTCTGAAGTCCCAGCTCCACCCAAACAGGCTTTTTTCTGTTAAGCTCAGACAAAAACCCGATCATGCCGTCTTCAAGGCAGTCCGGCCTGGTCGCTACAGACAAGGCGGCGATTTCGTTTAGCGAGATGGCGTCCTCAAACAGTTTTTTGAGCCGCGTCTGATCGCCGTAAGTTGCCGTATATGACTGAAAATAAGCGATGTACTTCCGGTTTTCAGGCGCGATGTCCGAAGGAAATTTTTTATCGACTTTTAGTTTTGCCTTCTGGATTTGAAGTTCGAGCGGCTCAAAAGGGGCAGCAAAATCCCCCGAACCGCCCTGTGAACAGAAAACGCAGCCGCCGGTGCCCGATGTTCCGTCGCGGTTGGGGCAGGTCGTGCCGCTTGATAGTGAAAGCTTATATACTTTTGTTCCGAACTGCTCTTTAAGATATTCGTTTAACGTCCGTATTTTCATTAAAAATTTTCACTATCATTCAATTTTAAAGGCACTTGATTTTCTGATTATAAAGCCTTGAATAGAAGAATACCGACAGCGCAACCGAAACTACTTCCGCAATCAAAAAGCACCACCACACATTATTGATGTTTCCCGTAAGTGAAAGCAGATATGCAGACGGAAGCAGGAACAAAAGCTGGCGCGCAACAGAAACAGTCATGCTGTAAACTCCGTTTCCCATCGCCTGAAATACAGAACCAAGTGAAATCGCTACAGCCGCTCCCAAAAAGCTCGGCGCAATCAGGCGCAATGCAGGAACGCCAATCGAAAGCATCTGCTCGCTTGCATTAAAAAGTGAATACAACTGACGCGGGAAAAGCTCAAAAATCGCCGCTCCCACAATCATAATCATAAGCGCCGCAAGAATTCCAAGCTTAACGGTACGCATGATTCTTTCCTTTTTCTGCGCTCCGTAATTGAAAGCAACAATCGGAACAACGCCGTTATTCAATCCGATTACAGGCATAAAGATAAAGCTGTTCAGCTTGAAATACGCTCCATAAACAGCGATTGCAGTATCAGCAACATCCTTAAACGAAGCAAGAATCAAATTCATTCCGTATGTCGTTACTGAACCTACCGCCTGCAGAATTATCGACGGAAATCCGACCTTGTAGATCTGCCCGATGATAACCGCATCCGGCCTGAATCCTGAAAATTTAAAATGGATTTCCTTATTCACCTTATAGTTGAAGTAAAACGACACGCACATGGCCAGTATCTGACCTGCGACTGTAGCGACCGCCGCGCCCGCGATCCCCATCTTTGGAAACGGTCCTAATCCGAAAATCAAAATCGGGTCAAAAATCAGGTTTGTAACAGCCCCTATCAGCTGCGTAATCATCGTATAAAAAGTACGGCCCGTAGATTGCAGAAGTCTGTCGCTTGTAAAACCAAAAAAGATACCGAATCCGCAAAGCATGATTATTCCCAGGTAAGTTTCGCAGTATTCCACAATCATTTGGTTCTGCGTCTGACTTGTCAGGTACGGGCGCGTCGCAAAAACATATACCACACAGAACACCACATAGCTTACGGCCGCAAGGAACAGGCCGTTTACAGCCGTCTTGTCAACCTCAGCCTGATTTTTCTGTCCGAGCCTCATCGAAAGAAGCGCATTTATACCGACAGCAGTACCGCCGATTACAGATATCATCAGTAGCTGGAATGGAAACGCAAGCGAAACAGCCGTAAGCGCGGCCTCGTTAATTCTTGAAACAAAAATGCTGTCAACGATATTGTACAAAGCCTGAACAAACATGCTTATCATCATAGGAAGAGACATGTTGACTAAAAGGCGGCCAACCGGCATAACGCCCATCTTGTTTTCTTTTGTCTGTGAATTATTCTTTTCCATAAGTGCTACAATAATATAGAAACTACCAGACTTGGGCAACCGCATAAGAATAAAATTCAAAAATAAGATTCAATCAGCTCCCGCATAAGTACGGAAATCGGGCGCTGGCTGAGCACGCTCAGATGCGCACCGCTTCCGCCCTTTTGATCCCGCTGCTTGAATCTTAATCTAACTCTCAATACTTCTGCAGTTTTCCAAGTTGAAACCAATTTAAAATAAAAAAACCGGCAATAGAACTTAATCCACTCGCCGGCCTATCATAAACTGAATAACTTAGCCAAAGCAGGCCCAATTGCAAGAAACCTTACAGCTGAACCTGACAAGGGCAATATTCAGATTACCATTCTTTCTTAATGTCCTCAACAATGTTTACTTCGCCTTCGTCCATAGAGAAGAACTTAGCCTTTGACATGTTAGGAACAAGTGAGACTGTCTCACCAAGACGGAAAGTTGCATTTGCTGTTGTTTTAGCGATAACTTTCTGTCCCTTTGGTGTTGTAAGATAAAGATGTGTTTCTGCACCAAGCGGTTCCTTTGCAGTAATCTTCATCTGCATAGCATTGTCAGAAGACTTTTCTGTGTATTCAATGTCCTCAGGACGAATACCGAAGAATACTTCTTTTCCAACGTATGCTTTAAGTCTCTTCTGATGGTCTGCTGAAGGAACAACTTCGAATGAACCTTCATCACAAACGATCTTTCCGTTCTTTTCTACAACCTTTACTGTAAGGAAGTTCATCGGCGGAGTTCCAAGGAATCCTGCAACGAACTTGTTAATCGGGTTGTTGTAGAGGTACAACGGAGCACCAATCTGCTGAACGATACCGTCCTTCATAACAACAATCTTGTCACCCAATGTCATAGCTTCGATCTGGTCGTGTGTGACATAGATGAAAGTTGTCTTCTTTCCGCTTTCGAGTGACTTGTTGTGCAAGTCAGCGATTTCAGCGCGCATTGAAACGCGGAGCTTAGCGTCGAGGTTTGAAAGTGGTTCGTCAAAAAGGAATACTTTAGGTTCGCGAACGATAGCACGACCTACAGCAACACGCTGTCTCTGTCCACCAGAGAGAGCCTTTGGTTTTCTCATAAGGTACTTTTCGAGGTCGAGCTGCTTTGCTGCTTCGTTAACGCGGCGGCGGATCTCTTCCTTGTCCATCTTGCGGATCTTAAGTCCGAATGCCATGTTGTCATAAACAGTCATGTGCGGATAAAGAGCGTAGTTCTGGAATACCATAGCGATGTCGCGGTCTTTCGGCGGAACATCATTCATTTCTTTGTTGTCGATAAGAAGCTTTCCTTCAGAAATGTCTTCAAGACCGGCAATCATGCGGAGAGTAGTAGACTTACCGCATCCAGAAGGACCAACGAATACACAGAATTCGCCGTCTTCGATAGTAATGTTGGCGTTTGTAACAGCACGAACGTTGCCGTCATAGATTTTGCCAATACCTTTAAGTTCAACTTTAGCCATTTATTGGCCTCCCGTTAATTTATATTATTATATCAATTTTACGACAGAATTCTTTTCAAGTCAAATTTTTTATTGAATAAATTTTGAAATTTCCCGATTTTTTCTGAACGCATGCACCACGCAATACACTAACACGTCCGCAACCGGAATCAGCGCCGCAAAACTGAACAGCGCAAAATATCCTGCCCGGTCAATCACGAGGCCGCCGATAAAGCTTCCTGCGATATTCGAAAAGCCCGAAGCCAGAAGGCAGAAAATGCTCAGCGCCGTAACATGCTTTTGCTGCGGCGTAATTTCCGTTATAACAGCGATGCACACCGGATAAAAAAGCCCGAAGGTGAACGCATGGAAGCACTGCCCGATAACCGCGCCCGTAAAATTAGGAACAAGCACATAAATCAAAAGGCGGACACTCATGCAGAGCGTACAGAACATAAGCACACGGCGCGACCCGAATTTGCGGATAAAATAGCCTGAAAAGAACATAAACGGAATCTCGGCGGCAGCAGAAATGCCCCACAATGCAGGGGCAGCGTCTATCTTGAGCGCATTCGCAACAAATAGGGAGAAAAACCGGTTCACAGGCGAAATCCCCATATATGCCGTAAACATAAAAAGAATCATCAGCCAAAACTCACCTGAAAACCCGTTGCTGCCGCCTTTCCCGATACCGCGAGGCGTCGCAGATTTAGAACGCGTCGTGATATCAGATGACATCTCGTTATCGCGCGGCGTCCCCGATTGTGAACGCGTCGTGATATCAGACCGCCCGCCGATATCCTCACGCCTCGCCGAACCGGAATGCGTCTCGATATCCTCACGCCTCTCCATATCCATCCTTCTTGCCCCGTCAATCCGCAGCTGGCGCACATAGACGGCCGCAATCGACGCCATGTACAAAACGACCGGAAGCCCCGTAACAAGCACTTCCTTAAAATGCGCCTTCCCGCTTCCAAAAAGCAGCGCCTGAATCACAAGCGACATCGCCACAAAGCTTATTGAACCCGAAACACGCAGCTTTCCGTAACTCGTGCGGCCGCTTTCGGCTTCAAATGAAGCAAGCGCATCCAGAATCGGATTTGAACCGCGGAATCCCACCGCAAAAATCACCATTGCAACAAGGCATAGCGCAAACCCGCCCTTTTTGCTCGAGGCATTTGCAATCGGAAAAACAGTCAGCGCCATCAGCACAGCGTAAAGCAATAAAAATTTCACGTACTTTTTTTTGCGCTCTACAAGTGAATTCAAGATTAGCGGAACAAAAACACCAGACGCCTCGAATGCAGAAAGCAGGAAACCTATCTGGACAATCGAAAAGCCTGCGCCTTCAAGTAAAAGAGGAAAATACGCATTAACAACCGCAAATATCGTAAAAAGGAAAACAAACGGAACTATCAGGTACATAAGGCCTCGCAATTCAGATAAAATTTCGGATAAAAAAAAAGAGGACTGCAAAAGCAATCCTCTTGGTGGTTGCGGAGAACCTGACTTGAACAGGCACGGCTCGCGCCACTAGCACCTCAAGCTAGCGTGTCTACCAATTCCACCATCCCCGCGTGTGAAATCCATATTATAAAATTTCCGCATTTATGTCAACAGGCAAAATTAAAAACTATAACAAAAAAACGGAGGTTTTTTCATTATGAAAAAATTGATTGGAAGTGTTGCAATTGCAGCTTTGCTTGCTGGCGCAGCTTTCGCAGAAATCGGGATT
>CACYCX010000070.1 GCA_902772975.1 uncultured Spirochaetaceae bacterium | reverse complement strand
GTTTCCAAGTTTTCTGATAAGACCAGAGCGCATCATAAGCTGATGGCTTGCAATAACTGCGTCATTTGGAGCTTCGCGCAGTGTTGAAATAATTGTTCTGCTTGCTTTCATAGTGAAGTAAGTTTACAACAAACGGCGATTTCTTTCAATTATATGCATTTGGATTGCTTTTAGATGTATTCAGAAAAAACTGAAAAAAATTTTGACGATGGGATATAGGGAGCGTATATTATCTATGCAAGATTTGGAACTTAAGATTTATAACCGCGATTGCGGGGTTTTTTGAGGATTAAATGATAAGAAGAAGATTTGGAAGAAAACACGGAGTACTTGGTAAAGGCGAAATGAATATGAATGACTGCTATGCAGCCGCTTATTATCTTTATCACATGACAGAGATTGCTCTTGCAGCTGATGAAGGTTATGACTTTACTTCGGGAGTCCGTGCTTTTTTCAGGCTCTGCACAAAAATGAATGCAAACGAAAAGCTTTCGGTATTCCTTAAAAAGTATGTGAAAAAACTTGAAAGAAAAGGAAAACTCACACCCATTAACAGGGAAGAAGTTGAAGAAGATTCACACCGTTTAGGAATGGCTCAGTTTGACGGTTCGGACATTAACTATAAGTATCTTGAAGACCGCGATGTAAACCGCAAGCTTCCGAGCGAAAGCATAAGGGTTGATGAAAATTCAATTAACTTTTTCCGCTGCATGATTTTTGTAAAAGATGAAGAGCTTTTCTTACCGCGCTTGATTGCAAATTTCCTTTTGAACAAAGAACCTCAGGATGATTTTGGCTTGCTCGAAAAAATTCCGCCTCATGTTACAAAGGCATTGCGGGATACTTCGCATATAAATTTCATTACAAGCGCAATTGAATTGACTGAAGATGAGGCGAATTATCTTTTGTTCTTGTACCGCATCTGGAATACGCCTGGAATAAGGGCAATGTATTTTAATGATTTGGGCGAGGAATTAAGAAGCGAATTTCGGACAAGGGCTTTGGGAATTACTCCGAATATTTACAATTCAATTCTCAAGGCAAACAGCGCGCTTCGTGCATATGGCCTTTTGGACGATGAAGGCGACCTTGAGGAAGAAACAAATGACTGCATTAATGCCAAAAACTTTGACGGATTTTTTGCTGATTTGCTCAAGGAAGCTGACTGCAAGGATGCTTATGATCTGGATAGCTTTAATGTAAAGGACAATTCAGTTACGATTATGAAAAAAATACTTTCCAGCAAGGAAAATATTTCGATTTTGCTGTACGGAAAACCGGGCAGCGGAAAAACTGAATTTGCCAAATCTCTTGCAAAGGCGTCTGGACTTAAGCCGATGGTCTTTAAGAATTCAGCTGAGATTACAAAGAATAAAAACGGTGAGGATAATGTTTTGTGCCGCCTGTATCTTTTGCTTTCGATTGAAAGAAGCGATACAGTCCTGATTGTTGATGAAGCGGATACATTGCTTAAGACCCGCAGCATGAGCTTTTTCGGTATGAAGACGCCTTCTGCTTCAAAGGGAACCGTAAACAAGATGCTTGAAGAAAGCAAGAATAAAATCATCTGGATTGTAAATTTTACGGACCAGATAGATGAATCGACTTTGCGCCGCTTTAATTATTCGTACAGGTTTGAAGCGATGACACGCGAGCAGCTTAAGATGATTACTGCCTCAAAAATCGCGCCGCTTGGACTTAAGGCGGAAGTATCGGAGCAAATCATTGAGCTTATGGAAAAGTTCAGCGTTACGGGCGCTTCGGTTGATAATGTCGTAAAGACAATCAAGAGCCTTGATGGTTCAAGCAGCGAGGAGCTTTTAGACTGCGTGTCGGCGATTCTAAAGGAGAATTCGCTTTTGATAAACGGAAAGCCTAAGATGCGGGAAACGGTCGTTGAAAATTATGACACGCGTGCCCTTAACGCTTCGATGGATCCCGACGAAATTGTGCGCATGGTGAATAACGCCACAAAATACGCCGAGACTTGCCATACAAGCGCCAATGGTATCAGGATGCTGTTTTACGGTCTTAGTGGAACTGGAAAGACGGAATTTGCGCGCTATATCGCAGAAAAGCTCGGCAAAAAGATACTGCTTTGCCGCTGCTCTGATATCATCGATAAATATGTCGGCGAGACGGAAAAGCGCATTCGTGACGCGTTTGAAGAAGCGGACCGCACTGACAGCATCCTGCTTTTTGACGAAGCCGATTCGTTTTTTGCGGACAGGAACGGCGCCGAGCACAGCTGGGAACGCACGCAGGTAAATGAATTTTTGACCCAGATGGAAGAATTCAGCGGCATCTTAATCTGTACGACAAACCTCAAGCAGATTATGGATCCGGCGATGAACAGGCGTTTCCATATGATTGTTGAATTTAAGCCGCTTGAGCAGACCGGAATAAAATGCATGCTCGAAAAATATTTTGCTTCGTACAAGTTCACTGATGATGATGTGGAGCGTCTTATGCGCCGTTCTTCCGTAACGCCGGGCGATTTTGGCGTGCTGTCGAATAAAATCCGCTTTATGGATTCGGACAAGCTTGACGGAGCTTATATCGTTAACGAGCTCTGCAAGATTCAGGAAGAAAAAAATGGCGGCGGCTCTGTAAGAATCGGTTTTCATTCGTAAATACTTGAATTAAAATTGTTTTGGGCGGTCAGGATTTCCGGCTGGATTTTCTGACTGCCTTTTTTTGTTTAAATTTTAAAAAAAATTATTTTTTTAGGAAACTTTTTTCAAAATTTGGTTATATGTATTCGTCCAAAAGTAAAAAATATTTTTGCGACAAAAAAGGAGCCGAAAATGAAAATGATTTTATCTGATTCTTCAGCATCTTACTTTGATGCCTATTACAATGCTTCAACAGAGCCGCTTTCTCGCGAAGAAGAAATGAAGCTGCTTTCCCTGTGTTCCGCCGGAGACAAAAAGGCCCGGGATAAAATCATTCTTGCAAACATCCGCTTTGTCCTCTTCTATGTAAAAAGATACAAGGGCAAAGGAATCGAGATGGACGAGCTTGTGACATGCGGAATCATTGGTCTTATAAAGGCAATTGACCATTATAACAGCGACCACGGAGCAAAGCTCATTACATATGCAACATTCTGGATCAGGAACGAAATCTGTGATTGCTTTGAAAAGCTTCGCAATACAGACAGCCTTGATGAAGAAGAAAAGCTTGACTGCCTTGTAGATGAAAAAAACGAATCTCCTGAAGACGTGGCGATTACTGCCTGCTTTGAATCTCAGGTAAGGGATAGCATTGAGGCGCTTTCGAATCAGGAAAAGGAAATCGTCAAGATGCGCTACGGAATCGGTTCACGCAAGCAGAAGGGAAAGAGCTTTGCTGAAATTGCCGCCTGTTATGGAAGAACAAAGCAGTGGGCACACGGTAAGCTTCAGAAGGCAGAAGAAAAGCTGATGAAAATCTACCTGTAGTATTCGGTAATTATGCTTTATATGTGTTATAATATATAGAAGAAATGAGCACAGAATATGAAGCAAAAACCGAAGGCGGTGAACAATCTGAAAAATATTCGAAGGATTTTCAAAAGCTTTTAGAATATAAGGCTGATCCTTCGGATAAAACGCAGCTAAAAATAGTCCGCTATTTTTGCAGAAAATACTATAAGCTGATTAAGATATACAGGTGGAAATATCTCAGATGGCATATTTTTAAGAGTAAATCTGAGGATGTTGATTATCTTGAAATGAGGGAACAATATACGATGGACAAGCTGTTTTATATTAAGCAGTATATGTCCTTTGGTCGTATCTTTGCCCGTAAATATTTAGTGCAGGCGTTAAACAGCGTAAAGCTTGAAAAAATCTACAATAAAGATACATATGTTTTTGCAACTTACATCAACTTTTATTTGAAGAATGAAGTAAGGGATTTGTCACGCAGGCGAAACCGGATTATTAAAAAGGCAATTCAAGACCGGAAGACGCTTGAGGAAGAAACTACCGATAAAATCATGGCAGAACAAATCAGAGCTAAGGTTCCGGAACTTCGCAAAAAGCTTACGCCGAATCAGAAAATAATTCTTGATGCCCTCATAGAAAAGAAAAAACAGAAGGATATTGTCCTTATAAATCCCGAAACCGGGAAAAATTACACAAAGGGCGCTATCAGCAAGGAAGTAAAAAAAATCAGGACAATGTTTAAAACAATGCTTGACCTTTAAATGCAATGTTATTATATTAGTTTAAGAAATTAAACCAATAAACCAATAGTAAAAATGCCCTTAAGAGGGGCCTAAGGAGAAGGTTTTATGAAAAAGTTTTTCAAGCACGCATGGCTCATCATTGCAGGCTGCCTTGTAATTACAGCAGCGCTTGGAGCCGGGCTTGCGGGAGTTTCAATCGAAAACACTGTCCGCCGCTACATGCCGGAAAACAGTGATTCCTACAAAAGATTGATTGGAACAGAAGAGCAGTTTGGCAGTATGATTTCGGTAGGTATTTCACTTGAGACAAAGGGTGAGACAATCCTTACACCGGAATATCTTGAAGTAATCAGAAAAATTACTGACCAGGTAAAAGATCTGGATGGCGTAAATGATATCAATTCAATTACAGATATCGATTATGTTTATTCGCTTAACGGCGGACTTGCTGCCGGCCAGTTGATTGATGAAGACAATTTTACCGGTTCTGATGAAGATATGCTGGAGCTTAAAAAGCGCATTACAGACTGGCAGGAAATGTACAATCGTGTAATTGCAAGCGATAATTTTAAGGCAGCACAGATGGCGGCTACTTTGGAGCCTTCGATGAGCTCAAAGGAGCAGATTGCTGTTCTTCATGAAATAAAGAGAATCACAGAGGAAGCAGTTAAGGGAACTGACCTTGAAGTACGCTACTACGGCGACCCGGTTCTTTCTGACAACTCTACAGAATTTATGATTTCAGACTTGATTAGTCTTGTTCCTCTTGTAGCGCTTGTTGTTCTTCTTTCGCTTTTCTTCTCATTCAGGACTGTTTCTGGAACACTGCTTCCGTTAATTGCAGTTCTTATGGCGACTGTATGGTCATGCGGAATCATGGCTTTGCTTCACATATCATTTACGATTGTAGCAAGCGTTATTCCGGTTGCACTTATTGCCTGCGGTTCGGCATATGGTATTCATGTAATTACGCATTACTACGCCGCGCTCGCAATGGTTCAGGGCGAAATGACAAAGGAAAAGCATCTTGATGCTATCGTATACGGACTTAAGGATGTATGGATGGCAGTTCTTCTCGCCGGTGTTACTACAATCGCAGGATTTATTTCGCTTGTAACAAGCCCGATTATTCCGCTTAAGACATTCTCTGTATTTACGGCTCTCGGAGTTCTTTTTTCGCTTGTGCTTTCAGTAACATTCATTCCGGCTATGCTTTATGTGCTCCCGCTCAAAACTGTTGCTAAAACTGCGGCTAAGCGCGCGGCTAAACTTAAGGCAATGTCAGAAGGCGAAAAAGCTTCTACAAAAGCATCACGCAGCGGAAAGGTACTCCACATAATGTTTGAGGCGTGCGCAGGAACTCCAAAGCGTCTGAGTGCATTCTCTGCATTGATTATTGTATGTTCATTCATCGGAATTAAGCTGCTTGTAACTGATACATCACTTGTTAATTACTTCCCTGCAAGCAGCAAATTCCGTACAGATATCGATTATGTTGACGAGACATTCGCCGGTACTAACAGCCTTTACTTTGTAATTTCAGGACAGGAAAAAGGTGACCTTGCAAAGCCTGAGATTTTGAAGGCAGTTGATGATTTGCAGAATTACCTTACAAAGGAATATCCTGACTGCATCGGTAAAGCAGTTTCGTTTACAACATTCATCAAGCGTATGAATCAGGTAATGCATGTTCCTGAAACTGAGCCGGCTGTTGCTGCAGCAGACACAGGTTCTGATGACGCATGGAGCGGCGATGACAGCTTCGATTCATTTGATTCATTCGATGACTTTGATTCTGACGAAAGCGCTGACTTTGATTCGTTTGACAGCTTTGATGAGGAAAGCGATACAGCCGAAGCAGCAGAACCTGCACCAGCTCCTGTTGATTTTGTTGATCCTAACATCGCGCACGCAGAAGAGCTTAAAATGGAAGTTACAATCGCTGAGGCGCTTAACGCATTGCACGAGGCTTATTCAGAAGCAGGCGGAAAGAATGCGTCGGCTGAGGATATCGTAAATTATCTTGAAAGAAAATATAACTTTGGCGGAAGCGATTATTACGAGATTCCGTATGATACATCAAAGTATCCGGTTGCGACACGCGATGAGCTTAAGGGACTTGTAACACAGTATTTGCTTTTGTACAGCGGCGCGCTCGACCAGTTCAGCGATGACCAGCTTGCTCCAAAAACAATCCGTATGCAGGTTCAGCTGCGTACGCATTCTACAATCGATACGCAGAAGGTTATCGACGCGGCGAAGGCATTTGCTGCAAAGAACTTCCCGGAAGGCTATACGATTGAGGCAACTGGAAACGGCGAAATGGAATGCTCCATGACAGACATGGTTATCAAAAGCCAGCTTGTCAGCATCGGATTCTCAATCATTATGGTATTCATAATCATAATGGTTTCATTCAAGTCGCCGCTTGCCGGAGTTCTTGGTGCAATTCCGCTTGCATTCACGATTATCCTTAACTTTATGGTTATGGGCTTTACAGGAATTCACCTTGACCTTGTAACAAGCATTATTGCTTCTGTTGCAATCGGTGTTGGAATCGACTACACGATTCACTTCCTGGAAAGCTACAAGGCAGAACGCACAAAGTCACGCGATTTGCACGAGGTTACGCTCAACACATTCTCTGTTGCTGGAAAGGGTATCGTAACAAATGCACTTGCCGTTGGACTTGGCTTCCTTGTTCTTGTGCTTTCAAAGTTTATCATTTTGCGCTACATTGGAATTCTTGTTGCAATCGTAATGTTCTCAAGTTCATTCCTTGCAATGACAGTTATTCCAGGTGTGCTTAATATATTTGATCCAAAATTCATTCGTCCGGAAGGCGAAGATAGATCAAGAAAATAATTTTTTACAATATAGGAGACATGATAAAAATTACATACGCACAAGTGCGTCCGTGTAATTTTTATCATTGCAGATTTTGCCGTTGGCAAAACTGCGATTTGATGCCTCCTGCATCACCGTTAACACGGAGTTTTTATAGGAGATAGTTATGAAAATGACTAAGATTTTTGCTGTTGGTGCAGCATTGGTAATTGGGACTGCAGCTTTTGCTCTTGACGGCCGCCAGGTTATGCAGAATGCAGCTGATGTTAAGGAACCGGAATTTACACACGCTCTTGTAACAATGGAGCTTATTGAGAAGAGCGGTGCAAAAGATGTACGCGTTGTAGAAGAGTGGGGACGCAGCAAGAATGATCTGGCTGATGTCGTAATGGAATTCAAATCTGCTTCAGCAGCTCCGGATATTGTTGGAACACGCTTTATGCAGAAAGAGCAGGGCGCTGGAAAAGATGACCTTAAATGGATTTATCTTCCAAGCCTTAAGAAGGTTCGCCCGGTAGCAGCAAGCGAAGGTTCATCAAGCTTTATGGGAACAGATGCAACATACGATGATATGTCTACACGCGATGTTGATGACGATGTTCACGAACTTCTTGCAGAAACAGAAGCAAAGAACGGTTTTAAGAACTGCGCAAAAGTTAAGTCAACACCAAAGGATTTGAAGAAGAGCCAGTACTCTTACAGAATCGGCTGGGTAGACAAGGATACTTGGGTTCCTGTTTATGTTGAGATGTATGACAAGAAGGGAAAGCTTGTTAAGACTCTTGAAGTTAAGAGCCTCAAGGTTATCAACGGATATCCTACACCGCTTGAAAACGTAATGACAAACGTTCAGACAGGACACTCAACACGCCTTGTTATGGACGAAAAGAAGCTTGTATTTGACAAGCCGCAGAACCCGAAAATCTTTACAGAAGCATTTTTGGCAAACGGCGCAAAGGCTGTTAAATAAGTTGTGCTGATACGGTGCCGGGCGCAAGTCCGGCATTTTTATTTAGGGTTTATTACAAACCCTAAAAACGGCTGAGTCAAGGCTTTAAGCGAAGCGTGCCTTGACCAGAAGTATTTAGGGTTAAAATAAAGGGAATATTGCCGGGGGTTTTCTATGAAATTGGCAAAAAGAGTATTGATTTTTGGAACTGCAATGATGGTAGCGCTTGGCGTTGCCTTTGCAGAAGATGACTGGGATAGCGATGCTTTTGGAAGCGACGACTTTGGTTCAGGCACATCTTCTGAAAGCTCAAGCAAGGGCTTTACATTTGGCGCAGATGCTGAAGTTCAGCTCAGATATTATACAGACCGCGAGCACGACAATATAAAGGACACACCAATCAGTCCTTATGCAACTGCAACAGCAAAGGCAGGTTACGAAGGAAGCTCAACTGACTTCAGTCTTGCAGTAAAGCTTAACGAAGATACAATCAAGACATATCACGCTGACATCATCGATGAGATGACAGCAAACCTTTATCTTGGCGACTGGGTTTTGCGCGCAGGTAAGATGCGTGTTGTTTGGGGCAAGGGCGACAAGGTTCATGTTCTGGACAACTTTAACGCAAATGATTACACAGACTTTATCATTCCTGATTACATTGACCGCCGTATAAGTGAACTTATGCTCCGCGCTGAGTACACAACTCCGTTTGGTGTAACAATCGAAGGAATTTATGCTCCGATGATGACAGGAGACAGATATGCTTCAAGCGGAATCTGGAAACCTGGAAAAGTTACTACTCTTGAAAATACTGTAAAGCAAGTTGAAGGCTATAAGATGCTCAAAGCTTCTGGACAGTCTACAAGTATTACTGGTGTAGAAACAGCCGGCGGTGTAAATAAGGCCTTTGTAAGCCAGCTTTCTTCTTCAAGCAAGATGAAGGCAGAAGACCTTTATCCTGATACATACACTCTTGAGTACGGTCAGTACGGTATCCGCGCAACAGGTTCTATCGGACAGGTTTCACTCGGAGCATCATACTATTACGGACATTACAAGCAGGTAAGCGTTGACTATTCAGGATACCTTAATTCAAAGTATGGTTGGGTTGCAGAATTTATGGGTGCAAATGCAACTGCAATCGGTCAGATGATAGCAGCTGGAAAGTCTATGGATTCATTAAAAGAGCAATTTTTCAATCAGGCACCGTCTGCAGTAAATCCAAAGCTCAACTACGACCGTCTTCAGGTTGCAGGACTTGAAATGGAAACTGTTGTCGGCCGCTTTGGTCTTAGAGCTGAGGCATGCTACAACTTTACTGATGATACAGAAGGCAAGGCACGCTACATCCGCAACAACAGCGTCGGATATCTTTTGGGCTTTGACGTAAACCTTCCGATTCACAATGTATCGCTCAATGTTCAGGAATACGGCAACATCGTAATGAACGCGGACAAAATCCGTGACGACAAATTTGCAATGCTTGATGCTGACTACGATCCAACAGGCAGCTACACTAACAACAAGCTCGTTGTAGACCTCAAGGACACATTCCTTTATGAAAAGCTCGTTGTAGACCTCAAGCTCGTTTACGGATTTGAGCGCTATGACTTAATCTTTATGCCGTCGCTCTCTTACAAAATCCGCGACAGCTGGGAAGTTACAGGAAGCGGCCTTTGGATGTGGTGCAAAGACGGAAACAGTGAATTCTATGACTGGCGTAACAACAGCTTTGCTCAGCTTTCAGTCAAGTATTCATATTAATAACAATTAAAAAAATCGCAAAATAGTTAAAAAAATAAGGGCCCGTCATTTAATGGCGAGCCCTTATTTTTTGGGATTCCGGTGATTTTTCGGGATTCCCTTATAATTCAAACATTCTATCAGTCTGCGAACATCGGTGTAGAAAGGTAGCGGTCTCCAGTATCAGGAAGAAGAACAACAATATTCTTTCCCTTAAACTCAGGGCGTTTTGCAACCTGGATGGCGGCCCATAAAGCGGCGCCGGAAGAAATGCCTACCAGTATACCTTCTGTTTTTCCGATTTCCTTACCGAGCGCAAAAGCGGCTTCGTTTTCTACCGGGATAACCTCATCATAGATTTTTGTATCAAGTGTTTCTGGAACAAAGCCGGCGCCAATGCCCTGGATTTTATGAGGACCAGCTTTACCTTCAGAAAGCACTGGCGAATTTTTCGGTTCTACTGCAAAAATCTTAGCCTGCGGATTTTTTTCCTTAAGGAATTTTCCTACACCACTTAAAGTTCCGCCTGTTCCAACGCCGGCGATAAATGCATCTACATTGCCGTCAGTATCTTCCCAGATTTCCGGCGCCGTAGTTGTGTAGTGAGTCTTTGGATTTATAGGATTTGTAAACTGTCCCGGAATAAAGCTGTTCGGGATTGTTTTAGAAAGCTCTTCTGCTTTTTCAATCGCACCTGTCATTCCCTTTGAGCCGTCTGTAAGAACAAGCTCGGCGCCGTATGCCTTAAGGATATTGCGGCGTTCGATAGACATTGTTTCAGGCATTGTGATGATAAGGCGGATTCCATAGCTTGATGCTACAGATGCAAGTCCGATACCTGTATTGCCGCTGGTTGGTTCAATAAGTGTTGATTCATAATTGATTTTTCCAGTAGCGAGTGCATCGTCAATCATTGATTTGGCGATTCTGTCCTTTACGCTTCCGGCTGGATTGAAGTATTCAAGCTTAGCCAGAAGCTTTGCCTCGAGGTTGTACTTTTTCTCAAGATTAGAAAGCTCGAGAAGCGGTGTGTGACCAACCAGATCAGTTACTTTTTTTGCAATTTTCATATCTCCTCCTAGTCATCCGCGGATGCGCCTGGCGAGATGACTTAAAAATTGTTTCCTAATGTAGCGGCAATAACTGCCTTTATCGTATGCATTCTGTTTTCTGCTTCATCAAAAACAACAGACTGCTTGCTTTCAAAAACATCATCAGTAACTTCCATTGCGGTAAGCCCGAACTTTTCGCCGATTTCCTTCCCGATTTTTGTATTCAAATCGTGGAATGACGGAAGGTCATGCATAAAGATTGCAGTCGGCTTTGCCATTTTAAGAACGGCCGCATTTACCTGATACGGCTTTAAATCTGCAATTCGTTCTGCCCACACTTCATCCGGCTCACCCATAGATACCCACACATCAGTGTAAAGGATATCAGCATCTTTGGTTGCCTTTGCGATATCTGTTTCAAGCGTGATTGAACCGCCGCTTGCCTTATTCCACTGCGCGCATTCTTCAACAAGCGCCTTTGCCGGGAAATATTTTTCCGGAGCACAGAGGGTAAGATTAAGGCCCAGCTTTGAGCAGACGATGCAAAGTGAATTGCCGATGTTGTATCTTGCGTCTCCATAATATACAAGCTTGAGGCCCTTGAGCTTTCCGAAATGCTCGCGGATTGTAAGCATGTCAGCGAGCATCTGTGTCGGGTGATACTCATTTGTAAGGCCGTTCCATACGACTACGCCTGAATATTTTGCAAGGTCTTCAACAATTGTCTGCTCGAATCCGCGGTATTCAATTCCGTCAAACATGCGGCCAAGAACGCGCGCTGTATCTGCAATGCTTTCTTTTTTGCCAATCTGGCTTCCTTCAGCAAGATATGTGGTGCAAATACCTAAATCGTGTGCTGCAACTTCAAATGCGCAACGGGTACGTGTACTGGTTTTTTCAAATATCAGGGCAATGTTTTTTCCACGGTGAATATCAACCGGGATGCCGTTTTTCTTTTTTTCTTTCAACTTTGACGCAAGGTCAAGGAAACCGATAATCTCTTCTGGAGTAAAATCTTTAAGCGTTAAAAAGTTTCTTCCCTTTAAGTCCATATAAACCTCGAACATTTTCCATTTTTATAGTAGAAAATACGAGTATACCAATAATTCACGAAAATAACTAGATGTTCTTATATACAGTAATCATCCTTGCCCCAGCTGTTGTTCTTTTCAAGAATTGTCTGAAGCGTAATGCTGTTAAGATAACCATCAATTACTTTTTCCAGTCCTTCCCAAATGAACTGAGTAGAACAGGCATCGCGATTTTCAGTATTGTTCTGGAGCAATGCGGGATTATCAACTGAATATAACGCGCCTTCTGTGGCATAAAGAATTTCTTTTATCGTATAACTTTCCGGGGAACGGGACAGACGGTATCCGCCCTGGGGTCCGCGCACGCTTGTTAAAAGTCCCAGCTTGCTTAAAAGAGCCGTAATCTGTTCAAGGTATTTTACAGAAATGCCCTGCCGTTCTGAGATATCTTTTAATGTAAGGTAACCGCCGTTGTCATGCTGGGCTAAGTCACACATAAATTTAAGCGCATATCGCCCGCGAGTTGAAATCTTCATAAATATAATATACAACCAATTATACTATATGTCTAGTGAAATAGTAGGTAAATAGGGGAAATATTTT
>CACYCX010000069.1 GCA_902772975.1 uncultured Spirochaetaceae bacterium | reverse complement strand
TTTTTTTTTGCGCTCGCTATTACTATAGCCGGCCTTTTCACAAACAGGCGGGTGCACTATAATTTTATTCATGAAAACACGATATTTGAGTTTTATCACCATTATTTTTTCAGCAATCATGATTCTGGCGGCTTCTTCGTGCCAGACAATGAACAGAGTTTTCGGATCGCCTGAAGTTTCGCTTAAAGGCATTTCCATCAAATCAATTGATTTTGAAGGAATCACATTCAACGCAGATTACGAAATCACAAATCCATATCCGCTCGGCTGCTCTGTAAAAGGACTGGACGCCGATGTAATTTACGAGACAAAAAAGCTCACTTCACTTTCGGCAGACAAGGGCTTAAAAATTGCCGCAAGGGGAAAAGCCGCCAACTCGCTTTCATTCAAGATTCCGTACGACACGGTAATTTCTTTTGCAAACGGCTCATCTTCCACCAAAAACAAAAAAGCGCTTCCATTCACAATAGACGGAAATGTCACACTCGATTTGAGCGCCATTACTTTTCTTGACGACCAGTCAATTTCGATTCCGTTCAAAAAAGATTTTGAAGTGCCGGTATTTAAGCCGTCGCTTTCAGTATCTAATCCGCAGTTAAAAATGCCGTCCCTTACAGAATTAAAAGATTCCTTCGTAAAAGGCGGCATGGGCCTTACAAAAGCAGTTTCGGTTGCAAATGCAATTATTTCAGGCGGAAGCGTATCGGATGCAGTATTCGACGGCGTAAACCTCAACTTTGATTTTTCGTTTAATCTTGATGTTAAGAATGAAGGAAGCGCGCCATGGAAATACAAAATTGAAAACTGCGCCCTAAAAACACAAGGCGGCCCGCTTGCAAATCTTTCGGTAAACACAAACAGCGCGATAACCTCAAACTGCTCAGTTCCGGTAAAGGCAACCTTGAATACAGTTCAGACCGGAAAATTTATAGTTCAGCTTTTAAACAAAAAAGGCTCGAACCCAATGTTCGAGCTTTCAAGCGGACTTACATTCACGGAGCTTCCTTCTTACGCACAAAACATTCCGCTTTCGTACCAGAAGGAAATTCCGCTTTCGAATGTAAAGAATGCAAAATAAGATTTTAAGCTTTGCTTAAACCTTGAACTGGTCAATCTGATTTCCAATCTTTTCGATTGACTGTCCGATTTTTGCAGAAACATCACTTAATGCTGCGCCGGTCTCGTTAATCTTACGTGCACCGGCTGACATTTCGTTCATGCTGTCTTTCATGATTGCAGACGACGTCTGAAGTCTGTTCATCTCTTCAAGAATAGCCTTGTTTCCTTCAGCCATCTCTACAGAAGCATTTTTAACTTCAGAAGTGCTGTTGTTCATTGAGTTAAGAGCCTCGCTGATCTGGCGTGAACCTTCGTTCTGCTCTTCCATAGCGGCCTTAATCTGAATAACAAGCTCATCCGTAGATTTGATTTTTCCAGATACAGATTCGAATGCCTGACTTGATTCATTTGAAGCATTTACAACGCTTGCAATTGATTCCTGAATATTGCTGAGCTGCTCGCCGATTGTCTTTGACTGGGCAGTTGAAGTTTCAGAAAGCTTACGGATTTCGTCTGCAACAACGGCAAAGCCCTTACCGGCGTCTCCTGCATGAGCAGCTTCTATTGCGGCGTTCATGGCAAGAAGGTTTGTCTGTTCTGCGATTGCAGAAATCGCAGAGTTTGCTTCCTGAAGCATAGAAGACTTCTGTTCAATCTGAAGAATTCTCTCGTTAACATCCTGCTGCTTTGTAAATCCGAACTGCGCATCCTCGCTGAGCTGCTCAAATGACTGCGCCATTTTTTCTACTGAATCGTTAACAGACTTGATGTTTCCAATCATCTGTTCAACGGCAGCAGACGCCTGTTCAACACCAGCGCTCTGATTTTCGATCATGTGGCCAAGCGACTCGATATTAGAAGCAATTTCGTTTACGGCACCAGCTGTCTCTTCAACGGCAGCCGCCTGAGATGTAATCTGATTTCCGATTGAATCAATATTTGCGATAATCTGCGTGATTGCGCTTGCCGTATCTTCAGTTCCCGCCTGAAGATTTTCGCCTGCAAGTCCAAGCTCTTCTTTTGAAGACTTAACATCAGAAATAATGTCCTGAAGCTTTCCGGCAAACTTATTGAAGCCTTTTACTACATAACCGATTTCGTTTGAAGAGTTAATGTCGATTCTGCGCGTAAGGTCAGCGTCTCCAGAAGCAATGTCTGAAATTGCCTTTTCAACAATTCCAAGCGGCTTGAGTGATTTGAACAATGCAATTGAACCAATAATAATCAGCATTACGATTGCTGAAATACCGCCGATAATAAGGAGCGACCTTACCTTGAATACAAGGCTGTAAATCTGATAATCAGGAATAGAAATTGCCATAGCCCACGGAGTTCCAAAAACAGGCGCATAGACAATCAAATCCTTTCCCTTGCGTCCGTTTGCGTTAACCCAGCCTTCGCCTTTTCCGCCCTGAACCATTTTTTCCGTCAAAGCAACAAGGTCGCCGTTAGGACCATCGCGCTTAATGTCCGTGATAAAGTTCTTTTCCATTATAAAGTCGCTGTTCTGGTGAGCGATTACAAGACCTTCACTTGAAACAATATAAGCATAACCGTCTTTTCCGACTTTAATCTCGTTAACTTCGCGCGTAAAATTCTCAACATTAAGGACGCCTGTAATCATTGCAAATGTTTTGCCGTATTTATTTTTGAGCGGGCGTGTAACATGAATAACAGGCTTACCTGTCGTGCGTCCGATAACCGGATCATCAATAAAGCGTTCCTGTCCTTCCTTCATGACTGCAAGGAAATAGCTTCGATCATGAATGTCAGTAACCTTACCCATATCAGTACGAGCTTTTCCATCAGGCCCTGCAACCATTACATAGTCAAACTCGCCGCGGAATTTTCTGTTTGCAGGATCAAAAATCCATTCATAACACGCATCAAGATCGCCTGATTCAAGGACATCGTTGTTGACATACGCATTCAAAGCCCTGAAATGTCCTTCCAGATCCTTTACAATTGAATACTGATATCCGTCAATCATGTTGGCATACATAGCAAGGTCTTCTTTTAAGATATCAGTCTGGGCAATATTTGTAACTACGAATACCTGAATTACATTTATTGCTAAAATCGCGATTCCAATCAGCGTTACAAGTCCAAGTGCAAGACTTGAGCGTTTTTCTTTTTTTTCTGCCAAAATAAAACTCCCTTATATTAGTCTATCTTGTAATTTTACCACTAGTATTCAATATATGGCAAGAAAAAAAAAGCGGCATTTCTTCATTGCTGAAAAAAACACCGCTTTGATTAAATTACAATTTTTCTACTATATGATTATAATTTCCAGCTTACCGCCTGTTTTCGGGAAGCGATAAAGCGCGCATACAAGCCGCCGAGTGCGACAAGCTCGTCATGCTTACCCAGCTCCACAATCTTTCCGTTATCGACAACAAGAATCTGGTCTGCATTGCGTACCGTATTAAGGCGATGCGCTATCATGATTACTGTCTTCTGCTTTGTAAGCTCACCAATTGCCTTCATCAAGTCGCACTCGTTTTCGGGATCAACATTTGCAGTTGCTTCATCAAGAATAATTATCGGGGCATCCTTCATGATTGCGCGCGCGATTGAGATACGCTGCTTTTCTCCGCCGGAAAGGCTTGCACCGCCCTCACCTATTACAGTGTCATATCCGTTAGGAAGCGCGCTGATAAAATCGTGGCAGCATGCTTTTTTTGCAGCCGCAATCACTTTTTCCATCGGAGCATCAGGCTCACCAAAACGAATGTTGTTTGCAATTGTATCGTGGAAAAGATAAACATTCTGGAACACAAAGCTGAAATTGCTCATAAGCTCATCCATGCTGTAATCACGGACATCTTTTCCGCCAAGCGTAACTTTCCCGGAATTTACATCCCAGAAGCGCGAGAGAAGATGACAGAGAGTTGTCTTTCCGCTTCCGCTCGGGCCGACGATTGCGGTTGTTGTTTTAGAAGGAATCTTAAGCGAAATGCCGTCAATGATTTTCTTTTTATCATAATAAAATGTAATGTCATCAGCCTGAATATCAAGCGATTTATTTTTGCGCAAAGCATTCTCATTGCCTTTAGCCTCGATGTCCATTGTTGGAAGATCAAGGATTGCCTTTGCCTTTGAAACTGCAATATCGATTGAGCGAAGAAGCGCAGAATAATTTCCGCCTGCCTCAAGCGCGCCGAAAAGCATGAACGAACAAATCATCATTACAGCGCAATTTGAAAGGAGCATCGTACCGCCAAGATAAAAATAAATTGAGGCGAGCATTATGGCAACTCCGCTGAGTTTTGCGACAAGCGATTGAATTGCGGCAATAGGTATGCATACCATTTCCATAGCGATGAAGCCTTTTATCGCACGATCGATTACTGAATTAAGTTTCTTTCTTTGATTGCCAACAAGATTGTATGCTTTTACTTCCGAGATGCCCTGAATGTATTCAAGTATTTTTTCTATCTGAACTGTATCGGCTTCAATTTTTTCAGCTGAAATTTTCCGGACTGCAAGACGCATAAAGATATTTACGAATTCAAAAAGCACAAATCCCGACAGCGCGACAATACCTATTCTCCAGTCAAAAAATAAAATCATCACAATGATAAGTGCAGAGTCCAGAAGTCCCTGCATGACCATCATAACGGCACGCGTTGCAATATCACTCAACAGCTCCATCGTATTCGTCGTAACTGAAGTAATCTGACCAAGACTGTTTGCGTTAAAATATCCCATCGGAAGATAGCGAAGGTGCTCTGCAATCTCGATTCTTTTTTTTGTGCAGGTACGGTAGCCGCCTTCTGTCTGCCACATCGTCATGTTCTTTTTTGTGATGACGGCTCCAAAAAGGCTTACGCACATAATTGCAAGTGAAATAAAAATCGTACTTTTTTCAAATGCTTTTCCTTCAGAAACGGTCTGTATCAATCCGCTCATCATTACGGCTATGGCTGCAATACGGAATGCCATAAAAAGCGAATTTAAAATTCCTACTAAAATTGAACCGTAAAATTTATTCCTGTTTTCCTTATCGCAAAACTTAAAAAATCGTCCTAAAATCTCAAACATAATTCACCCTCTTTATAAAACTCCGCGTTCAGCGGTGATGCAGGAGGCATCAGATCGCAGTTTTGCCAACGGCAAAATCTGCAGTGATAAAACACCTTACTTAAACTATTCACTGTCCTTACCTGAAACATGCGACTTCCACATATTTTTATAAAGCGGACATTTTTTAAGAAGCTCCTCATGTCTGCCTTCAGCTTCTATAGAACCTTTATTGATTACGACAATCTTGTCCGCGTCGCATACCGTTGAAAGGCGGTGAGCTATTACAATCAATGTTTTTCCCCTGACCAGTCGAGCTACACTCTGCTGGATTACCGCTTCGTTTTCCGGATCTGTATAAGCGGTGGCTTCGTCAAGGATAATTATTGAAGCGTCTTTCATCATCGCACGCGCGATTGCGATTCTCTGACGCTCACCGCCGGATAGATGTGCGCCGCTTCCACCGACGATTGTGTCAAAGCCGTTTTCAAGCGACATGATAAAATCATAGCAGCCGCTTTTGCGCGCGATATCTTCGACTTCTGCATCTGTGGCTTCAGGACGAGCCAGCCTGATATTTTCGCGTATGCTCAAATCAAACAGGAAATTATCCTGATTAACATATGCAATGCGCCTGTTGTATTCTTCAAGCGAAATATTCTTGATATCTGCGCCGCCGATTTTTATGCTGCCTGAATCGACATCCCACAACGAGGCTATCAGGCGGGCGATTGTTGATTTTCCGCTGCCGCTCGGACCGACAAAAGCGGTGTATGAACCGGAAGGAAGCGAAAGATTTATGCCATGCAAAATTTGCCGTTCTTTTTCGGAAAGCTTTTCTTCACCTTCAATTCCCTTGTGATAGCTGAAGCATACATCCTTTAATTCAATTGAATTATTCTCCGGGGTTTGCGTACTTACAGCAGGGCGGTCAAGCTCCTTCATTCCAAGAATGCTTCCGACTTCACCAAAAATAACGCCGGCCTTTGCAATATCATCGTGATAAGAGAACGCAATCAAAAACGGCTGAATGATGCTCATCGAAAGGATTATGACAGTAATAAAATCAACGGCTTCAAGTGAACCTCGCAAAAATAAAAAGCCGCCGATTGGCAAGAGCGAAAACAACAGGGTTGGAGTTACAA
>CACYCX010000068.1 GCA_902772975.1 uncultured Spirochaetaceae bacterium | reverse complement strand
CTTGGCCAGAAAGTAGACAATCCGCTTGAAATGTATTTAAGCGATTTATTCACGACTTTCGTAAATCTTGCGCGCATTCCGTCAATCTCAGTTCCTGCAGGCCATACAGCCGGTAACGGACTTGAAGCCGGAATCACGAAAGGCTGGGGCGGCGAATTCCTTGAAGCGGCAAAGCGCGGCGACAGTGACTCAATGCCTGTCGGAATCCAGTTTGCAGGCCCGATGTTCAGCGAGGAAAAGCTTTTGCGGATTGCAGAGGCATGGGAAAGCGAGCATCCGGGTTGCGGAACGCCGCTTCCGGAAATCGAAAAATAAAGCCGCAGACAGGAATAAGAAATGGCGTTTTCTTTGAAAAATGCGCTTACAAATGTCGGTCACTATGTCAACGGACTTTTTTCATCTGTTCCGTATTTTCTGGGATATTTAGGCCGTCTTATTTCCTGCCTGTTCGTATTTTTAAAAAAAGGAAAAGCTGTAAGGCGAATCCTTATAATGCAGCTTTTGTTCACATTCATAGAAGCGCTTCCGGTTGTCTGCGTTCTTTCAGCGGCAATCGGAGGAGCAATTTACCTTATCGGTTATTCTTTTCTTTCTTCAATCGGATACAGCTCGCTGATTTACAAGCTCCTTGTTACAATCGTCATTCAGGAGCTCGGTCCCATTCTCGTGGCGTTCATCGTAACCGCGCGCTCTGCGACTGCAATCGCAACCGAGCTTGGTACTATGGTCGTTACGCATCAGATTGAAGCATATGTTGCCACCGGAATTGACCCGGTTGCCCATCTTGTCGCCCCGCGTTTCGTCGGCGTTTCGCTTTCAACTTTTTTCCTCAATCTTTATTTTGCGTTCTGTGGAATTTTAGGACCTGTCCTTTTGTCTTACTTTGTCTCAAATGTAACTACATACGGATATTTTCAGGGCATATTCAGTGCACTTACGATAAGCGCAATCCTGACTTCACTTATAAAAAGCCTGCTTTTTGGAGTAATCATTTCCATTTCAGCAACATACTGCGGCTTTGCCGTTGAGCGCGCTTCCACCGAAGTTCCGGTTGCCGGAATCAATGCCGTAGGAAAATCAATCCTCGGCGTGATTTTGTTTGATGTGTTTATTATTGCAGTTCCGTATCTGGTCGGATGACATATATGATCGGATGACATATATGGTCGGGGAAAAAAAATCGGGGTTCAGAATAAATCATGGCAGAGCCGCTGTTTGAATTAAAAAATCTAAGCTTTTCATCAAAGAACAATTCGATTATCCACGATACAAACCTGACAATCGAACGCGGCACGACTACGATAATTCAGGGCGAGTCAGGAAGCGGAAAGTCTACCATGCTCAAGCTGATTGCAGGAATCTTTGTTCCGTCAGGCGGAAAGGTTTTGTATAACGGCTATGATATTCAGACGATGAGCGCGCAGCAGAATGAGGAGTTCAGGAAAAAATCGGCGTTCGTATTTCAGAACTCAGCGCTCTGGGCAAACCAGGATATCCTTCAGAATGTGTCGCTTCCGCTTCAGACGCATTTTCCTAAAATGACGACATACGAAAGAATCAGGCGCGTTAAGGAAATGTGTACCAGTCTCGGTTACGCTCGGGCGCTTACATTGCGTCCTTCCGATTTGTCGATTGGAGAACAGAAGAAAATCGCTATCGCGCGCGCGCTCATTACATCGCCGGAAATTCTTTTTCTTGATGAATGTACAGAATCTCTGGGGCGTTCTGCATCAGAAATCGTAATCGATATCCTTAAGGATTTCTGCAGTCAGGGAAAGACTCTGATATATGCAAGCCACAGCATTCACTTCAGGAATAATCTTCCCGGAAAAGAATACATTATTGACAAAGGAATTCTTATAAGCGAAAATGAACCTGGTTTAAAAAACAGCGGTACCCAAGATGAAATTTAAAATTCGTTATGCAGATCAAATTGTCGGATTATTTTCTGTTGCTGCTCTGGTCGGCCTGCTTTTTATAATCTTTTCAATCGGAATAAACCAGAAATGGTTCCACAAAAAAAATTATTATTTTACGATTCTTAATACAGCTTCGGGAATTTCCACGGGAATGAGCCTTACTTACAAGGGCTTTTCAATCGGCGAAATCAAGGACATAACGCTTAAGGGAAATTTTGTCCGGGTTGATTATTACATCCTTTCCGAATATGCGTTTTATGTAAAGGAAAATTCTCTTGTTGAAGTAATTACAAGTCCGATTGGTCTTGGAAACTCGTTCGTGTTCCATCCAGGGCTTGGTCCGGGGCTCATTCCGTCTGGCGGAGAAATCTACAGGCGTGACTCTGTTTTCGGGCAGAACATAATTGCTCAGGGCAAAATAAAAATCAGGCAGCAGACAGATTCAATCGGTGCAATTCTGAACAAGGTTACCGCGCTTCTTGATAACGTAAACATACTGTTCAACGACATAAATCAGGCTGTGGCAGGAAAGTCAAAGACGCCGCTTGCCGAAATTCTTAAGAATGTTACAGAATCAACTGAATCTGTTTCCGCAGTTCTTGCGCGCCTTACGACTTCTGACGAGCTTGTTTCTCCGGTTTTAGGAAAAGAAGTTTACGACGAGCTTTCTTCCGTTATCGAAAACATCAATAAAGTTACAGGTGAACTCAAATCGTTTTCGGGTGAGATGAACGAAATCGCTTCTGATGCGTCTCCGCGTGTAGGCGAGCTTCTTTCTGATCTGGACAGAATCCTTGTTCAGCTTCAGGATGTAATGGAAGGCGTAAAGAATAATCCGCTTATCAAAAACGGAATCCCTGACCGCTCAAAAGAAACTACGGCCACCACAAAGCTTCGCGATAAGGATTTCTAGAAGGTTTTGTATGATTTGTGTAAAAAAGACTGCTTTATTTAAATCTTTAGCACTGAAATTTTTAGCATCAGCCGTACTGCTTTCTGCAATTATTTCCTGCTCGTCTGCCCCAAAGCGCGCGATGCGGGTTACTGATACAGGCGAAAAGGCTGACTTGCTTTTTGAGCAGGGGAATAGTTATCTTGCAGGCGGAAAAATAAATGAAGCCGGAAAATGCTTTTCGGAAAGCTACAGGCTTGCAGTTTCCATTGATGATGCTGATTTGCTTTGCAGAATCTGTCTTTCAGCCGTGATTTACAAAATCCAGTCAGCACCGGAAGCGCCGTACTTTTCTGAACACACAAAATACAGCCTTTTAGACCAGGCGCGCGGTTTTTCCGACAGAAGCGGCAATAAAAAATTTTATGACAATGTCTGCGATATTTATCAGGCGCGCATTTTAATTTCGGATAATACAAGCGACGGAGAAAAGGCACGTGCGGCGCTCAATATGCTTTCAGAAAAAGAAAAAGAGCTTTCCAAGGATTCTTACTACATGGGATATCTTTGCCGCACTAAAGGCGACGCCCTTACCGCTCTGGGCTCCTTCTCTCAGGCAGCCGCTTTGTATGCGGATGCCGCCGGCCACCACCTCAAGGACAGATACCTTCTTGAACTGGGCGTTGACTGGTATTCATGTGCGCGCGCAAAATCCCTTGCCGGCGACAGAACCGGCGCGGTAGCCGCTATTGAAAACGCCCTCAAATATGACAAAGATGCCGAAAATACGGCCGCAATTGCAAGCGACTACCGCGCCTATGCAAAAATCCTGACTAAAGGTGAATATACCGAGGCAGAAAAAAATAGCGCCGTCCGTGCATTAAAGTGGGCCGGCGCTGTGTACAAGTCGGGCGGATTCGATAAGGAATCAGACGACTGTATTCTCGAAGCGGAAAAGCTATCTTCTAAGTGATTTCATTTCAGCAGTTCGCTTCATATCCTCGATGTTTGTAACAATCATGTAATTGTCGAACGCTTCAACCTTATTCTTTTCGATATATTTATGAAGCTCGTCTTTTGTAACTTCCGGTGAAAGTCCTGCCCAGTGCGCGATATCAGGAATCGTAATGTTAAAGCGCCTTGCGCGGTCTGTCGGGTTTGCAACAGGATTCATTTCATCGTACATGCAGAATACATCGGCAATTCGTGAATGAAGGTCCTTGATTGTAAGGATTTTAAGCCTTCGCTTCTGGTCGTAAATACGCTTGCAGAAAAGCTTAAGAAGAATGATTGCAATCTGCGGGTTTCCTGTTACGAGAAGCTCAAAGTTTGCCTTGTTAAATTCAAGGCATTCAACTGGACCGATTGCCATACATGTTGCAGAACGCGGTGAGTTATCAAGAATGGCCATTTCGCCAAAGAATTCACCCGGCTTTAAGATATCAAGGTTTTTCTTTGAGCCGTTAACGCATTTTACAAGCTGAACTTCACCTGACTGAATAAGATAGAAGCTGTCGCCCGGCTCAAATTCAGAAATGATAACCTGTTCGTTTTCGTATTTTTTTGCAAACCTGCTGAAGGCTGGGAGCATGAACTGCTTTAACGCGCCTTCCGTTGCCTGATGAGTTGTCTGAGGTGCCGCGGCCGCCCTTGCAGCTAGCTTTTCCTTACGGAGCTTTGCGTCTGCATAAAGCTTTGCAACCGCTTCCTTGTCAAATGTGTTCGGATAAAGGGTAAGGTATTTGATGCAGATATCACAGCAGGCGCGGTACTGTTCGTCGTTATAAAAGCTTTTTGCTACGGAGAACATTCCGTCTGCCTGGTTGATTGAGGCGTTGTTCATAAGGATTGATTCTGTCTTTTTGTGAATCTGGCGAAGCTGTCCTGAGAATACGCGGAGCATCTTCATGATAACCTGCTTGTTCGGGCTGAAAATCGTCTCAAATTCAGTGACTGACATTGAAATCGTTACGCAGTCCAGAAGAACTGTTGCAGTCTCTTCACGCGGGAAATGCCCGAGCGCTGATTTTACGCCAAAGAATTCACCGTTTTTTACCTGTTCGGTTACAGGCTGATCAGTTTCCAAGTCATTGCTGGTCAAAACAATAAGACCGCTCTGAAGGATAAAAATCCTGTCGTCTTTGTCTCCTTCAAAATAAATAATCGATCCTTTTTTGTATTGCATCGCTTTTGGCATATTGACCTCAATCCCTTACAAATAATAACCTATTTTTGTATTATTGTTCAACTCACTGAATATATAGAATACCATAAAATTTAAATTTGTGCTATTTTATTTTCATATTTATTGCAATAAAATGAAGAAATCAGGAAAAATATGATAGATTTGCATGTACATTCTACCGCTTCAGACGGAATTTATACGCCATCTCAGCTTGTAAATCTGGCGGCAGAAAACGGAGTTTCAGTTCTGGCCCTTACTGACCACGACACCTTTTCGGGAGTACAGGAGGCCGCTCTGGCTTCACAAAAAGCAGGAATAACCTTTGTTCCCGGAATTGAACTTAACATCAGCTGGCCTACAGGTGAATTTCACCTTCTGGGGCTGGGAATACATAATCCATCGCCTTTGCTGAATGAAATCGTTAATAATCTTCAAAAGGACCGTGAAAAGCGCAATAAAACCATAATCGAAAGCATGCAAAATCAGGGCTTTGATGTTTCTTACGAGGAATTAAAGCAGAGCGCCGGCGGAGAATGCATAGGGCGTCCTCACATCGCGGCGTATATGGTCGAAAAAAAAATAGTCAGGCACAGGCAGGACGCCTTTGACAAATATCTTGCAAAGGGAATGCCATGGTATGTTCCTCATACTGGTGCCGAGCTTGATGAAGCAATCGTTGCGATAAACGAAAGCGGCGGAGTTCCTGTAATCGCGCATCCTCTTTCACTTTATGTTTCGTGGGGTAAAATTGAAGGCGTGCTTTCCGATTTGCATGAAAGGGGAGTTGAGGGTCTTGAAGCCTGGCATCCGGGAGCCCGTGTCGTTGACTGCAGCCGTCTTGAAGAATATGCCCGTAAGCTTGGCTTTTTTGTTACCGCCGGAAGTGATTTTCACGGAGAAGCGGTCAGGGCAGACAGAAAGCTGGGACGGACGGCCGGAAAAGAGAAAATTGACGACAGGTTCTGGCTTGAAGAATTAAAGCCTGTTCTCGATAAGCGTTCTGCATCGGTTCACCTCTGATAAGGAAATCTCGCTAACCTTAAAAAATCCTTAAAAAAAATTCTGAAAATTTTTTTCTTTTATCTGAATTTTCACATAAACACGCTTACTCAATATGTGAGGTGCGCTTTATAAAAAGCCGCCTGAATTAAAGTTCTGGTGAGGTGTTTATGCAGATTTATTCTTTTTCGCCTTTTGGATATGAGGGAAGCCTTGTTACAGTTGAAGTCGATCTTCGCCGCGGAATCCCGGCAATTGACATTGTAGGACTTGCAGACGGCGCCGTTAAGGAAAGCCGCGAACGAATGAGGGCCGCAATCGTTAATTCAGGTTTTGAATTTCCGCCTGAGCGCGTATTGATAAGCCTTTCGCCCGCTGACCTAAAAAAAGAAGGCGCCGGCTTTGACCTTGCAGTCGCCCTTGGTGTCCTTTGCGCAAAGAGTGACGGCTTTATTGATTTTCCGGTTTTAATAATGGGCGAGCTTGAGCTTTCCGGCAGAATAAGGCCTGTTCGCGGCGTCCACGCGGCCGCTTCGACGGCAGTCTCCGCCGGCATAACGCATTGCATAGTTCCTTACGGCAACGGAAACGAAGCGCGCGAAATTTCCGGAATGAAGGTTTTTCAGGCGGAGACATTACAGGAAGCCTTTTACGCCTTGCAGTCAGAAGACGCGTTCACCCAGTCAGACGCGGCCGCTGCTTCCGGTAGCTGGCCGGACGGCGCCGTAGAAATAGAAGGCGTCTGGTTTCCTCCGCTATCAGGCGGCATGGGCTACGATAATTTTTCGGGACAGGAAAAATTAATCCGGGCATTGTGCGTAGCGGCTGCAGGCGGACACAATCTTCTGGCGTTCGGTTCTCCGGGCTGCGGCAAGACACTTGCGCTTCAGAATTTTCCGGCGCTTCTTCCATACCTTACTGTTGACGAAGCCCAGCCTGTAACGAGAATCCATTCGATCGCAGGACTCTTGTCGCCTAAGACGCCTTTAGTCCGCCTTGCGCCTTTCAGGATGCCTCATCAAACAAGCAGCGTGGAAGGTATGTGCGGCGGCGGCCCGAACTGCCGTCCCGGTGAAATTTCACTTGCGCACAACGGAACTTTATTCCTTGATGAAGGCGCCGAATTCCGTTCGAGCGTGCTCCAGATGCTGCGGGTTCCGCTTGAATCAGGACGGATAACGATAAGCCGCGCTGGCCGCTGTACAACATATCCGGCTGCGTTCCAGTTATTGATTGCGACAAATCCTTGTCCGTGCGGCAATTACGGCTCAGATACAAAAATCTGCCTTTGCAGCGCCAGGGCCGTAGATTTATACTGGAAGAAATTTTCGGGGCCGCTTTTGGACAGAATCGACATCCGCGTAAAAGTTGATAACGAATCAAATAATCAGGCAGCCAGGCAGGTGGAGAATCAGACCGATAACAAATCAAACAATCAGACAAATAACCAGTCTGAAAACAAATCTGACAATCAGGCTGCCAGCGCTGATTCCTCAATCAAAAACAGCGGCCGCTGCTGGAATACATCAGAGCTCCGTAAAAAAATTGCAAAGGCAGTTTTTGCCCAGCGCACGCGTCAGGGAATAAAAAATGCGCATCTTGATCCAGAACAGATTTCCGCATATTGCCGCACAAATCCCGACGCCCGCAGCCTCCTTGAGGCAGCCCAGATAAAGTACGGATTTTCTTCGCGTGCAACTGCTTCATGCCTGAAGCTTGCGCGGACGATTTCTGATATGGAAGGGCATGAACTTATCGAAAAATCCGACATGCAGGAGGCGGTTGATTTGAGGAAAGTGGAGGGCGGCCTTGATTCTTAAATCGGGAAAATGCCCTGAAAAGCCGGAATTTCCTGATTTTTGGGAAACTCAAAAATCTTTAAAACCTTAATTTAAATTTGTTTACATTTATGAATTCAGGGTTTATAATTATCTCTATGGCTGATTTACTGACAGATGAGGAATTTGAGAAATTCCGTAAGGTTATTTACGATGAAAGTGGAATCACCTTTTCGGCAACGAATCGTTCGATTTTGGACAGCCGCCTTAAGGAGAGACTTCGCGATAAAAAACTTGACTCAATAGAGGATTACTATAAGCTCATAATCTCTAACAAAGAAGAGATGAAGGTTATGCTCGATTCAGTTACGACTAACCTGACGCGCTTTTTTAGAAATCAGCCGCATTTTGACGCTCTTGTAAATTATGTAATTCCGCATGTTCTTGAGGAGAAGAAGAAGACAGGAAATACAGTTGTAAAAGTCTGGAGCGCCGGCTGTTCTACAGGCGAGGAGCCTTATACTATCGCAATGATTTTAAAGGATATTCTTCCTGCTCCGTATACATTCCAGATTACGGCTTCTGACCTTTCGTTAAAGTCGCTGATGGTCGGACAGAAGGGATATTACCCTACATCACGCATCGGTGGTATTCCTGAAAAATATCTGAGCCGCTTCTTTACAAAAATCGGAGACGGCTATCAGGTAAAAAAGGAACTGATGGATACGATCCGCTTTGACTATCATAACTTAAAGCATGATTCAGGCGCCCGTAACCTCGATATAGTTTTCTGCCGCAACGTTTTGATTTATTTTGATGAACCTGCCCAGCTTACGGTTATTAATCACTTCTGGGATTCTCTTGCTCCGCATTCATACCTGTTTATCGGGCATTCAGAATCGCTTTTTGGAATGAAGACAAAATTTGAATTCCTTAAAACAGAATGGGCATGTCTCTATCAGAAGAATTCGACCTAGCAGTTCAGTTTATCGTTTTGTGAACTGAATGTAATTCTCTTAAAAAAATTTTTGATGGTGATTTAGACTATGGATGATATTTCGGTACTTATTTGTGATGATTCTGCTTTGATGCGCAATATCATTGCGCGCGTAATTGACGGCACAGAAGGCCTTACTGTAGTTGCAAAAGCCCAGAACGGTCAGGATGCACTTGATAAAATCGCCCAGTTTAAGCCCGATGTAATGGTGCTTGATATTGAAATGCCGGTTATGAACGGAATTGAGTTCCTTAAGGAGCGCAAGGCGCGTAAGATTGATGTTCCGGTAATCGTTCTTTCAAGTATTGCTACAGAAGGTGCCGCGGTTACAATGCAGGCCCTTGAGCTTGGTGCAAGCGACTTCCTTACAAAGCCGAACGGTTCTGTTTCGGTAGATTTGTCGTCAGTAGCGGACAGATTGCTTGAGCTCCTTTCATCATACGGCGGCTCATTTGCCCGACATCACGGAAAAGAAGTTTATCCGCCTGATTTCTTCATGAAGCAGCGTAAGCTCAGGGCTGCTGAAAAATATGTAAGCACTCATAAAGCCGCCTCGGCAGTTACCGCGGAAAGTCATGCTAAAGAGCCTGAGAAATTTACGATGCCGCACTTTAACTGGGCTCAGCCTGAAAAGAAAGAGCCTGAGGTTATTACTCCGTTAAGGGAAGGCGGAAAGATTGACCTTATCGCAATCGGAATTTCAACCGGCGGACCTAATGCGCTTCGTGAAGTATTCAAGATGATTGACCCGCACTTAAAGCAGCCTGTGCTTGTAGTTCAGCATATGCCGGCGGGCTTTACAAAGGAATTTGCTGCCAGCCTTGATAAAATCTGTCCGCTTTCAGTTAAGGAAGCTGAGGACGGTGATGTAATCGAGAGCGGCCATGTTTATATTGCTCCGGGTAACTATCACATCTATGTAGAAAGAGGAGCGTCTGGAAATGTAGTGCGCCTTTCTCAGGCAGAACAGCGAAACGGACACAGACCTTCAGCTGACGTTATGTTTGAGTCAATCGCAAAGATTTACCAGAATCATGCGCTTGGCGTAATCATGACCGGAATGGGACGCGACGGTGCCGTAGAACTTGCCGAAATGCGCAAGCAAGGCGCATGGACGCTTGGTCAGGATGAAGAATCAAGCATTGTTTACGGAATGCCGCGGGCCGGTTGGGAGCTTGGAGCCGTTCAAAAGCAGGTATCGCTTAGGAACATGGCTGACGAAATCAGTTCTGTTGCCCGCGCCCACGCATAGTAAAAAGCGCTGCGCCTTGCGATATCAGGCGCAATCGCAATTGCTAAAAAAATCAGCAGATTTCTGTAATATGCGGCTTAACGGGTTTTATAATGAATCTCGTTACCGCGTAAATTGCAGCGCATGATAAACCTATTGCGGCTACAACGCAGGCCGCTTTAAATCCTTCCGTCAAAGAAACATTAATCCAGTCTGCGATTGCGCCTGAGATGTTGTATGCAGTAATGGCACACCCCGTGGGTACTGCTATCGAAAAAAAGCTCTGTATTGCTTCGGCTTTTTTTGATGAATCAATAATTACAATCGAGCCTTCCTTTATATCAAGAAGCTTTGGGTTTGAGGCTTCAAAAGGATTTCCGCGTCTGGCGCATGCTTCCTTGCAGGAAATGCAGTGCCCCGTAATGATAGGGACAATCACGGCTGATTTTTTATCCGGGGAAACAAGGATTACCTGAGCCTGTTCAATCATAAAGGGATCCGGAATTCTGTTTTTTAATTTCGTTCATCTTTTCGATACAGGCCTTTTTGCCTTCTTTGTTTCCCAGTTCATCATATGTATCGCGAAGATTAAAAAGCGCATCGTAATAAAACGGATTGATTGAAACAGCCCTTTCAAACGCTTCAGCAGCAAGAGAAAATTCACTCTGGTTAAAAAAGAGCACGCCCATCGTGTTCCATAAATGTGAATTGAGCGGGTACAAATCAAGTCCGTCCTGGCAGTATTCCGCCGCCTCTTCGAGCTGTCCCAGGTTGAAGCAAATCAGTGCGATTGATTCCAGAACTTCCTGATCGTTGGGCGAGATGCTGTTTGCGGTAAGCATTGCCTCTTTTGCACGGTGAAGGTCTCCTGCCTCCTGATATGTAATTCCAAGGTTGAACCACAAAAGGTAATTTGACTGCTCAACTACAAGCGCCCTCTTAAAGCATGCGATTGCTTCCGTATAATGTCCGCTGGTGGCAAGATTTATTGCCTGGGTGTTTAAAGTTTCTGCTTTTTCAATCATGATTTCCTCCCGTCAGCTGGAAGCATTTTACTGAATAATTCCAGTATCAGATCCGATGCCTTTGAGCCTGAACACAATTTTGTAAGCTCTTCTGCCTTTTGCTTTACAAGGAATTTTCCTTCCTGAAAGGCTTCCTTTATCGAGCCGCTTGATTCCAGAAGTGAAATAAATTCTTCGATGCAGGGAGCGGCCTTTTCCGGTGAGCCTGATTTTTTTGCCTTTTCAAAAAGCTCGGAAATCTTTTTTTTGTCTCCCGGATTTTTTGAAATGTGAATCAAAACTGGAAGGCTTTTCTTTCCCTCGAAAATGTCGTCGCCGCGCATCTTGCCAGGATTTCCGGTTGTAAGGTTCTGAACGTCATCCAGAATCTGAAAGCCGATTCCGATGCCTGCCGCTTTTTCGCCTGCACTCTCTATAAGCGCCGCCTGGACGCCGCCTGCAAGAAATCCCGTTTTTGCTGCCAGTGACGCCAAAGTTCCCGTCTTGCAGCCTGTCATCGCCTTATATTCTTCCTGTGTCGGAAAATAATTGCTGTCGCGATGCCAGGCTATATCAAGCGCCTGTCCTAAATGCAGGCGGCGTAATTCTCTGGCAAACAGCGAAAAGATTTTGTATTTTTCCGCGTCGCCGCCATCGATTGATTCAATGCAGGCGGCCGCATGGAAATAAAGCCACGAACCTGCGTTCAATGCGGTATCAAGTCCGTATGTAATATGTGCGCATGGCTTTCCGCGCCGTAAATCAGCGCCATCCTCTATATCATCGTGGATAAGGCTTGCTGTATGGGCAAATTCCAGAAGTGGCGTTAATTTATAGGCGTTATTGATTGCCGTATTTTTGCTGCCCTCCGGTAAGGCTTCGCCTGCCATTTCTGCGCACAGAACTAAAAGCAGCGGCCGCCATCGTTTTCCGCCGTTTAAAAATAACGAACGGCATGGTTCTGTAAGTCCTGAATATGACGACGGAATCACAGCTTCTGAAAGCGGACCGAATTCAGCATTCTGCCAGTCCTTTGAAATCTTTTCAGGAAGCGAGGCACAGAGAACATCTTCTATTTTTTTTCTTCGAATTTCAAATTCATTATCCATAGTTCCTGTCTATTATATCGAAAAAAAGCCTGACAGGCAAAGAAAAACGCCCTGAGCCAGTGTTTTTTTTGAGGAATTCTGCCGAAAATTAAGATATGCCTGCAAATAGTTATGAAAAACCGGATTTCTGGTCACAAAAAGCATTTAAAGAAGGTTATCCTGCCCGCTCTGTCTATAAGCTTCAGGAAATTGACGAAAAATTCGGATTTATTAAGAAAAATTATACTGTTCTCGATTTAGGTTCCGCGCCGGGAAGCTGGACGACTTTTCTTTTGAGGAAGATGGACGGAACCGGAAAGGTCGTCTCGTGCGATTTGAATCCGCTTTCAAAGGATGTCAGAGGCGATAACCTTTTGTTTTTGCAGGGAGATTTGAATTCAAAAGATATCCGCGAGAAAATCAAGGCTGAAGGTCCGTTTGATCTTGTTGTCTGTGATGCGGCTCCTCCGACTACAGGAAACCGTACCGTTGATACAGCCCGTTCGGAAGGACTTGTTGACATGGCAATCTGGTATGCCCAGACGATGCTCAAGCCGGGCGGAAATTTTTGCGTCAAGATATTCCAGAGCGGAGGCCAGCAGAATGAACTTAAGAAAATGCGTGAGATTTTTACGACGGCAAAGGGATTTAAGCCTGAAGCCTGCAGAAAAGAATCATTTGAAACTTATTTAATTGGCATAAATAAAAAAATAGGGTAAAATATATGAATATAAAAGAGATTTTTTCAGCAAAAGTGAGTTCTGAAGTGAAGAAGGGTATCTGTGTATATTCGCTTGCTTTCTGTGTGGGGGCAGTTGTAGCAGGCAGTTTGTTTTTTGCAATTCGTCAGCCGGGAAATGGACGCGGTGGTCTTGAAACGCCCGCGATGCCTCATTATACCCAGACACAGGATGAAACACCCGAAAATTTTGATCACATAGCTGCCCTTGAAAAAGCTGAAAATACTTTTGAAGACGAATTTTCCCTTACTTACAGTACATACCGCATAAAAAAAGGCGACATGATTGGCTTTATTGCTGAAGAATACGGAGTTACTCAGGATACTCTTATCAGCGTAAACGGAATCCGCCAGTCGCGTTCAATTCAGCCCGGACAGTATCTCAAGATACCATCCATGCCGGGAATTTTGTACACCGTACAGAAAAACGGCGAAACGCCTGAATCGATTGCGCAGAAATACCAGGTTGATGCAGTAAAGTGCGCGCTTGCAAACAATATGGCAAGTGACCATGCGCTTTCGTCCGGTTCTTCTGTATTCGTGCCTGATGCCGAGCTTGATTATATGACGCGCATGGAGATTAACGGCGACTTGTTTAACCGCCCGATTCATGCAAGATACAGATTTTCATCATATTTTGGATGGAGGCCAAGTCCGTTTACCGGTCGCCGCTCGTGGCATGGTGGTATCGATATGGCGTGCCCGGCCTGGACTAAGATTTACGCTGCGCTCGGCGGTACTGTAGTCCGCGTTGCTTACAGCAATACATACGGAAACTTTGTCGTAATCCAGCATCATTCGGGATATCAGACCTTGTATGGCCACATGGTTCAGCCGTCACATATGAAGGTAGGGCAGTATGTAACTCCGCAGACTGTAATTGGTTATGTCGGAAGTACGGGTGCAAGTACGGGGCCTCACTGCCATTTTACAATCTTTAAAAACGGCAAGATGATTAACCCGATAAACCTTACAAGGTGGAAATAAATTCCGCTCTGGTCTGAATGACCTTTACAAAGAAGTCTATGTTTGAGCCGATGAACATGGCGCAATATGCCGTGATTACACCGGCAAATATCAGATAGAACGAAACAAGAAGAAGCCTGCTTCCGATTCCTTCTGTAATCAGGTTAAATACAAGCATCAAAAGAATCATTGCAATTCCGCCGAAAACCCATCCTGCAATAGGAACCGGGTTTTTCTTTTTCTTCAGGTCTTCCTGTGCGCTGATTCTTGCAAGAACGTCAGCGATTGTGTTGTCTGTAATCGGAGCCGGGATTTTTAAAGGTGCGGCTGCTTTCTGTTCAGCAAGCTTAAGAAGCTTTATCTGTGAGCGGCATTTTTTGCATGTGAGCATATGCCATGTTACTGCAAACGGAACCCGTTCTCCTTTATCAAGTTCCATATATCGGTTCATTGTTTGTGTGCAATCCATACTGTACCTCCAGTTCTATATAAGACCTTCGTCTGCCAGCTTATCCCGGAGAATTTTTTTTGCCCGGAATATGTGTGATTTTATTGTGTTAATCGGGAAACCCGTTATTTCGCTAATTTCGTTGTACGGAATATCAAGAAAGAAATACATATCAAGACATACCGTGTAATTTTTGGGAAGCTCCTTTATTGCATCCCTGATTGCCGCTTTTGTGATTTTTTTAATCTGAACTTCTTCGGGGGTGTCGCCTTCATATTCGATTATTGATTCGTCAGCAATGGAAACATATTCCTTTCGCCTGTTTACTGCATTGATTGCCTGATTGTATGCAATTCGTGTAAGCCAGGTTGAAAAAAGTGATTCCTTTCTGAACGAAGCAAGCTTGGTGTAAGCCTTTAGAAATACATCCTGGATAAAATCTTCGGTATCGTCTGAATTCTTAAAGAAGCTCATGCCGAGGGAAAATATTCTTTTTTTGTATAGCGACATCAATTGCGCAAAGCTTGCGTTGTCGCCCTTTAGAGTCTGCTTTACTAATTCGGCATCCCTTTTGTAAGCCGCTGCATGTTCATTGTTCCATGCAACACTGATGTTCATTCTTACTTATGAAAGTCAGGATTGATTTTGTAGAAAATCAAAAGGCAGATTCCTATAGAAAGGGGAATAAGTCCGCCCAGCAAAGGATACGAAAGACCATCTACAACAAGGAAAAGAATTGTAAGTGCAATTCCTACTCCTGTAAGAAGAAGTCCGCATAAAAGCGAAAAAGTCTTAAGGTCAAAATTTGAGGTCTGATAAGTTCCTGTCTTTATTCTGAGCTTGATTTCGTGATGATGCCAGAGCAGATAGAAAAATACAGTAACACCGCCGATTGCAATTCCAACGATTGGAATGACTGCAAGAATGATTTGTGCTGTTTCAGATGTCATTGCGTTCATATAAATCCTCGTTAAAACTCTCTTTCTTTATCAGACACATATTTTGTTTTATGGTTGCATGTTCATCAATTTACAAGCTGTATAAATTTACAAGCTGCATCTTAAAGAAACATATAATCGTCAAAATATATTCCCAGCACCTGTCCTAAAACAAGATGCGAATTAATCAATGCAAGAAGGTCTTCCTTAACCTGTTTTTCACCGAGCGAAAGGAGCTCCTTCCTTGTATGCGCCGAAAAATATTCAAGCATTATTGCGGATAAAAGCTTTTTTTTGTGAACAAGCTCCTCGCGGAATGCAGAATCAGTCTTAATCGAAAACCACGGCGTGAGTACGATTACAGTTCCGTTTGAGCTGTTTGAAGAATCCTTTTCGCTTTTTGTAATGGCGCGCAGAGTTCCGAATTCCTTAAACGAAGCGATGTCTTCATCGGCGCCTTTTATCTGCTCAACTGATTCCGGGTCTGCACGGCGGTAATTTTTTCCCGGCGTTTTTCCGGATGCAAAAGCGATTATCGTTCCGGCTGCGATAATGGCTGCAATTCCTATGAGCGCGCCTGAAAGTATTTTTTCAAGCGGAATGTTTTCTGAATCCATGATGCAAATTATACCACAAGATTTTGAATTTTCCTATATGGTGATTCTATATAGTGATTTTGCGATTAGCTCCTTAAGCTCATTAAGACCTTTTCCGGTAAGCGCGCTTATTTCGATTGCGTCCGGAAAGCGCGATTTTAACTTGGAAAAATGAACAGAGTTTTCCATGGAGCTTTCCGCCTTGTCCGCTTTATTAAGGACGATAATCTTTTTTTTGTCCTCAGCGCCTATTTCGGTAAGGACTGTGTTTATTGTTTCGATGTGCTTTTCTGATTCTGTGTCGCTTGCGTCAATTACGATTAAGAGCAAATCTGCGCGCGCTGCTTCTTCGAGCGTAGATTTAAAGGCGTCTATTAATGAATGCGGAAGGTTACTGATAAAGCCTACGGTGTCTGTAATAAGGATATCCTGGTTTCCGGGAATTTTAAGACGCCTTGTAAGCGGATCCAGTGTGGCAAAAAGCTTGTTTTCCACAAGCGCGTCTGATGCTGTAAGCGCGTTCATAAGGCTTGATTTTCCGGCGTTCGTATATCCGGTCAGCGCGCATGAGGCGAGCGGGATTTTTTCGCGGCGCTTTCTTTGGGTCTGGCGGTTTGATACGACTTTTTCAAGCTCTGTCTTTAACCGCCTTATCCGCTCCTTAACCTGACGCTTGTCCAGTTCAAGCTGCTTTTCGCCCGAGCCTTTCGAGCCGTAATTTCCGCCGCGCTGACGGGCCATGTCGCCGTACATATGGGCAAGACGCGGAAGTGAGTAGTTAAGGCGCGCTAATTCTACCTGGAGTACGGCTTCTTTTGTTTTTGCCCTTGCTGCAAATATCCTTAATATAACTTCCTGCCTGTCAAAAACGGGAATTCCTGCAAGTTTTTCCCAGTTGCGCTGCTTTGTAGGTTCAAGTTCAAAGTCCATTATGATGCAGTCAGCGCTTTCTGCTTTTGCATGGGCGCAGATTTCCTTTGCCTTTCCGCTTCCTGTTCCAAAGGCCGGCGTTACATCGATCCTTGAAACCGTAGTTTTTCCTGCTATTTCCAATCCCAGAGTGTCGCATAAGCCTGAAAGCTCCGAAAGGCTGTCAGCTGGACCTCCGACAAGCATGGCTCGTATTTTTTTATCATGTTCTTTTTGAATTTCGTACACGATGCAATTATAGCAAAGGCAGTTTTTTTAGTGAATATTTTGTGCTAAAATGCCGATAATAATAAGGAAGAAATCCCATTGCGTTTTTCGATTTTTATTCTATTGATTTTTTCGAGGTAAACATAAATTGACTTCAGGCCAGAAAACGGCAGCCAGCCTTCTGACAACTGTTATTCTCTTTGCGGTTTTTGCCGTGCTTGCGTTTGCAGGACTTTTTTCTGTAATCGATGCGCGGTTTTATGAGCCTGCAAAAGTCATGCAGATTAAATCAAGCCTGGATTCAATTTCAGAGTCATATGATGAATATCTTACGGCGCTTTCTGAAAGATTTGAAAACTCATTTCTTAATCAGAGCGCGGTAAAAACTTTTGCAGAACGAAGTCCGTCTGATTCTTCGGTTCAGGAAAGGACAAGGCTTGCAGGTGATTTGTTTTCTTCAACTCAGGGGCTTTCGGGAATCCGTCTTGTTGACCGTAACGAAAATTCAATTTTCTATTCTTCTTTCCGAAGTGACGTTCTCCGTCAGACTGATAAATTTGTTTCGTACAAAAATTATTCGGAGACAGTAACGCCGTCGGGATTAAAGGAAATACCGTTTGATAAAGTATCAGCTTCTGAAGGCGCAAAATGCCTTTACTTTGACGGACGCGATTCACGGATTATTTTTTCGTATCCGTTTTATGATACATATTCAACATTACGCGGCACGATGCTTTTTTATGTGAACGCGCAGGATTTTAACAGGTTCCTCATAAAGAAAAAGCTTATCACCTTCAGCGGAACTGGTTCGTTGATTTCACCTGAAAATATCAGCCAGGATGATGATTCGTATGCAGAGCTTGTTGAGAAAAATGTTCACGGTTTTGCTTTTGGAATTCCATTTGTGGCGCGTGAGCTTTTTGAAAAGCAGATTCTCTTAAGGCAGTGCGAAGGTGCATCGGAAAGCGAGCGTCTTGTTGAGATGAGTAACGCCGATGAATTCTGGGTGATGATAAGCGGCGAAAAATCGCTCGGTGGATTTGTAAGCGGAATCTACGATGAAGAGCTTTTTTCACTTCCAAAATCAGTACGCATTTTAATTTTAGTTTGCGCTTTCGTTTCGCTTTTCCTTGTCGTGTTCATGCTGTTTAATTTAAAGCAGGATGATATGACTGTAATCCGCCGCCGAATAAAGGCGCTTCAAATCGGTGTAGTAAACGAATACCTCAATACAAAAGAGGATGTGGACTGGAAGGAAATCTCAAGGAAAATTTCTTTGCGCCGTGGCGACATTACTGGTGAGATAATGAAGAGCCTTGGCCGCCGCGGAAAAAAGCACAGTAAGGAAGCTTCCGAACTAATCGACAGAAGCTGGAACGAAATGATTTCTGCGATGAGTTCTGGAATCGGTTCTTCGTCAGTTGAAGGAACTGTTGAAATAAAAAAGCTTCTTGAAGAAATTCTTTCTAACGGACATATTCAAATTTCAGCCGCGCCTGCTTCCGTGACCCAGAGCTCTGTAAATGAAGAGAAAAAGGCAGAGCCGGTGCATCAGGAAATTCCGCACAGTGATATGTTCCGTTCGCATGAAGAAATTGAATCGCCTGCAGAGCTTGAAGAAGCAGAGCCTTTGGAAGAGGTTTCTGAGGCTGAACCAATTGAAGATGCAGAGCCAGTCGAGGAAGCGGAAGCTGTTGAAGAAGCCGAAAGCGTAGAGGAGTTGGAAGAAATTCCTGAGGCTGAAAGCATTGATGAAGCAGAACCTGTCGAGGATGCAGAGCCGGTTGAGGAATCTGAGGACGTAGATGAGGCTGAATCTGTAGAAGAAGCTGAAGAGCTTGAATCAATCGATGAACCAGAACTGCTTGAACCATTGGAGCCTTTGGAATCAGTTGAGTCAGGCGCCGGAGAAAAATCATCATCATCTTCTGCAATCGTCAAAAGTGAAAATGATGACGGTAGTAATTCAAATAAAAATACATCAGATGAAAATATACCGGTAAAAAAATCACTTCTTGCCCGCGCCGTTGAAATCAACAGAAAAAGCGCAGAGGAGGATTTTATTCATGCAGAGAATTTTGATTTTAGCGAGCCGGAGCGAAAGGTTTATTCAAACGAAGAAGATAATTACATCATAAATAATTTTGAAGTTTCGTCCGGACTTGATTTTTCTAACCTTGATGAAGAAAGCAAAGACATTCAGGAAAACGGAACTGTAAATCTTGGTGCAATTAAAACGGAAGATGTTCCTGTTGATCACTTTGGATTTAAAAATCCTGAGCTTGCTGAATTTAAAGAAGAAATCGGATTCAGTTCCCCGCGCCCTGAAACCGGAAATGCTGATGCTTTGTCAGATGAGCTTGATTTTGTTACATATCCGAAGCCTGAAAATTTCTCTGGTCTGGACAAGACTTTTGCAAACAAAAAAGAGAAACTCGATGTGCAGACTTTGCGTGAAAATGATTTGAAGGCTTTACGGAATAATTTACAGGGCGCGGAAATGGTCGAGGAAACAAATGCAGCCGGAAACGGGGAGTTTATGTTCACGCCATTTGCAGCAGATAACGGTGAAGTGATGGAGCTTGATTATTCTGAAAGTGAAGACGCAATCCTTGAAGACGGCGACGGAGTGTTCTATATTAACAACATCCTTCCTACTTCGGATGTAAAGCAGGATGCAGCCTTTAAGGATCTTGTGGATTCAGTTCTTCATGCATAAAAAAATACGCGTAAGTAATCAGAAATTATTTTTAGGATAACTTATTTTTTTTCTGGGAGAAGTCCTGGAACAATAAAGTCTTTTGGTATGCGCGAAGGGCGTCCATCTTTTGTAACGCATGCCCATGTGACTTCAGCTTCGGCGCAAACTGTTCCGTCTTCCTTTTTAATGCATTGCTGAAATTTTCCTGAGACAGCACCCATTTCAACATTTTCAGCTTCAATGGTAAGAATGTCATCAAGATGTGCGCTTGCTTTGTAGCGGATGTCGATGTGTGATACAAAAAGAAAATATCCGGCATCTATGATTCCGTTGTAATCAAATCCAATTCCGTGGAGAAACTCCATGCGGCCAACTTCAAGGTAATTTACATAAACAGCATTGTTTACATGTCCGTATGAATCACATTCGTATGAACGAACTTTTATCTGCGTACTTATTTTCATACGGTGATTTTACAACATTGAAAAAATCAGGGCAAGAGAAAAAAATCGTGTGATAAAGCAATCTGGGAAACTATTAAAAGCGAAGACTTTAATTCCCGGTGCATTACGACAGGCAGCTTTGCATCAGCGTTACAAAAAGATAAATATGCTTGTAAACGCCAACGCCAAGTTCCTTAATCGGATGATCTGCAAAGTGCTCAAGCTCCTTCCAGTTTACAATCAGTTCGCTTTTAGGAAGCTTTGTGTAATCTTCCATCAATGCCTTGACTGTTTTTCCGATGGTAACAAGATTCTTTGTTCCTTCAACGCAGAAGGCTTTTGCCTCATCATTCAAATCGCCAAGCGTCGTGCCGATGATGTTTCGTGCTTCCCGGTCGCGCTCTGATCGCGGAAGAAGCGTTTTGAGCTTGGAACCGATTTCCTTGTCTTCAGCAATCTTGTTGTCAAATGCCAGAAGAGCATCAGATGAATCAATCAGCGCGTGATAGGCATCAGACATCGGAGTAGAAAGCGAGTTGGTTGACCATGTTCCGCGAACTAAAACCAAATCGGCAAATTCACGCAAATCTTTTTTGATGTAGTCAAGCAAAAATGCCTTGTAATAATTCAGCGGCTGAACATAAAGGAATTTGCCCAGGTTCTTTCTTTCAAACGGACCGCTTCCCTGTTCAGTGTAGTTATGCATGCGCACTACATTTGAAGTTCCGAAAATCTGATTAAGCAGGCTGTCGATTTTTGAATTCTGCTGCTCAGTTGCAAGGCTTCGGATAGTCTTTTCTGCATCGCTCCTGATTTTTTCGATATAGTCGTCAGTAATCGGAGTTTCCTGGAAAATTACATCAGAAACATAATTCGGGTCTTTTGAAATAATCTGAATGAGCATTTCAAAAACCTGACTCTGCCTGATTGCATTCAGCTTTGCTACGATTTTATTCCATACATTAAGCGGTACCGGTTCAGTTCCCCTTGCTTCCTTAAAGAACTTCATAAGGTCGCTCCAGTCTTCCTTGTCCGGGAGAACCCATGCAACCGTGAGGAAATCCTTTAAGTCTTCGCCAACATATTCTGAATTGATCTTTTCAAAATGCGGCATTGTAGTAAATTCGCCTTCCTGAATCGAAGAGTCGAATTTTTTAAGAAGAAAATAAAAATCGTACATACAGAACGAGCGGAACATCATAAGCTTTCGGTAAAGTCCTTCAATCTGCATGATTTTGTCTGTTGAGAAAATGGCAAGAAACTGTTCGATATTCTGCTTGACCTGCTGCTGGAGTTCATTTACCGGAACTGAAGAAGCCTGCGCCTTAATCGATTCCTCGGACAGCGCTTCAATCAATTCATGCTGCTTTTCGTTAAGAGAATAGTTTACGACCATGTACTTAAAGTGATTCGGATTTTCCTGTGCCTGAAACATGGACTTTGCAGGAAAAACTGCCTTGTAGATGTCGTAGAAAAGCTTGGCGAATGCAGGAAGCACTTCGTCTGCACCCGGCTTGTAATAATGGAACCGTGCTTTTCCAAGCTGCTTGCCTATCTGCTTAAGGCGCTTTTTCTTCTCGGCCTCAGGGTCGTTGGAACTGAAAAGAGACGAAAATAATTTAGAAAAGAAACTTTCCGATGATTTATCTGCCATAGTCTTTAAATAATCTATTAAAATAGTAGTAATGTCAAGGGAAAATAAATAAGAAGACTTATTAAGGCCATTCCGGAATAACGGCTGCATTAGTTTAAGTTTTTATAAATTTTTTTGAAATTCATATTGCATAAAAAATAAAAAAGTATTAAAACGAGTTTAATAAAACATCGTGCACGATATATTGTAATTACTAACTTAAAGGAAGGTGGAAATATGAAGAACGTCGGTTATTACAATGGGAAAATGGGCCTGCAGGAGGAAATGTCAGTTCCTTTCCTGGACAGGGCAATGTACTTTGGTGATGGCGTTTATGATGCGACATACAGCGTAAACCGTAAAATTTTTGAGGCAGACTGGCATCTTGAGCGCTTTTACAATTCGCTTAAATATGTTCAGATTCCTTTTGAATTGACAAAAGAGGAGCTGCTTGCAGAACTCCAAAAATGCATTGATGCAATGGATTCTGATGGCGTCTGCTTTGTTTACTGGGAATGTACCCGTGGAACTGCTCCGCGAAATCATCTTTTCCCTGACTGTAAGCCTAATCTCCTTATAAACATAACTGAATCAAAAATTACCGATTTAAGGAAACCGTGCAGGCTGATCACGATGGAAGATACAAGGTTTTTTCATTGCAACATAAAGACGCTTAACCTTTTGCCGAGCGTTATCGGAAGCCAGAGGGCATATGAAGCCGGAGCAAAGGAAGTAATTTTCCATCGCGGCGATCGTGTAACTGAATGCGCACATACAAATGTCAATATCTTGAAAAATGGTGTGTTTATTACGCCTCCGCTTGATGAACTGATTCTTCCGGGAGTTACAAGGCGCCACTACATCGAAGTCTGTAAGCGGCTTGGAGTTCCTTTTGAAGAGCGTCCTTTTACACTTGATGAGCTTTTTGATGCTGATGAAATTTTTATT